>JAJEIM010000012.1 GCA_022827785.1 Acidimicrobiia bacterium | reverse complement strand
GACAGCGGCGTGGGTTGATCTACCACGAACAGCAGAGTGGTTTAGAAACGTCGTTAAGCATCTCTACAAGACTGGTAGAGACGACATTGCTCCATTCTGGCTAGCAGCTGGGAGCAGGGGTATCGCCCTCAGCGTACCAATTGCCAACCAGCCAACCATACTTGGGCAATTGCTCGCGGGTGTAATCGCACAGGCTCGCCAATTTGAGTGCAGTATCTCTCAACTTGTGATCGCTTCGCGGGAGGCATCGGAGTACCTGAAGCTGGATCCAGAACACTGTGACCCACTCAGAGCAGCAGTTCGGACCGTCAAGGCAGGTTTCACAGAAATAATGCGGCCAGGCCATGTAGGTGCAGCCACATTCCAAATGTTCGAGTCGCTCCCTGAGAAAGACTGTCGTATCGTTGTCGAAGAAATAATGTCGGAGACTTAGACGTCCTATACACTAGGACTACTCAGCACAGACCGATGACTGCGGTACGTAGTGACACACGACTACGGAACACCGTCTAGGGATCGTGCTAACCGGACCGCCCGCTGCTCCGCATATTCAATCCCTCTACTGCTTACGACCGCAGGGAACCGACCTAACAACCGTACCGGCCAAGTTAGTTCATCCGGATGACGACATTTGAGGCAGGGCCAAGATCTTGGAGGAAGGACTTCCCGCAACCGGTGAAGTCGGGGATCAAGCGCCTTGGGTCGCTCCGGCGAGCTTTTCGATGTCTGTTTCGCCGGGGGCTTGTTGGGGCATCCAGCTGACTAGCTTCTTGAATCCCTCGTTGAGCAGGAAGAAGGTCGTGAGGGAGTAGAAGGCCACGATGAAGGCGACTATCAGTAGGCGGGCGGTGTTGGTTTGCTGTACCGCGGCGTCGGCCAGGTAGCCGAGGCCGGAGGAGTAGCCCAGGAACTCGGCGGCGATCGCCAGTGACCAGCCGCCTCCCATGGCGAGGAGCAGGGCGGAGCGCATTTCCGGGATCGCC
The DNA here is from genome assembly GCA_022827785.1 of Acidimicrobiia bacterium. GTDB lineage: Bacteria > Actinomycetota > Acidimicrobiia > Spongiisociales > Spongiisociaceae > Spongiisocius. Next base: position 21,787 of record JAJEIM010000012.1, on the reverse strand, counting down.
GCCGGCACTATCACTCTGTAATACGTCTGCCGCCTGGAGGCGCCCAGGGTGCGGGCCCTTTCGATGTAGAGGTCGGGCACGTTGGCTACTGCATTCATGGTGGCCACCACGAGGACCGTCCACGCTCCGAAGGCTATGTAGAGGGTGATACCGGAGAAGGTGTTGCCCGCCACGAACTGCAACCACGGGGCCGCCACCAGGAGGGGGATCATCCTCAGGAAGTTCATGGGCGCCCACGCGGTCCGGCCCACCGCCGGCCAGTAGGGAAGGGCCAGCCCGGTCAGGACACCGAGCGTGATGCCGCCCACCAGGCCACACAGCAGCCTGAAAAGGGTGACACCGGAGTGATAACCGATTGCGAGGAACACGGCCAGCCAGGTCGGCTCCCCACCATGAGTGGGGAAAGGCGCCAGTCCTTGGAAATCGAAGGTCGCGAAACCGAAGTTCAACTCGCGGATGGCCCAGAATCTGGACATTCCGAACAAGGTCTCGCCGAACACGTAGTCCCAACCGGGAACGAGGGGTTGCTCGAGAGTTCCCGCGGGCACGATATAGGACGCCACCTGCCACGCGAGCAGTAACACCCCCCACGAGACGAAGAAGAACGGGCTGCGGCGCATACCGGCCCAGAGCATCCGCGGCGCGGCCGCTATCCCCCTTCCCGCCCGCAGCAGACCATCCTTGAACCCGGTGGGGCGGAGCACCAACGGCCAAGCCCAGAACAGCACAAACCAGGTGACGATCAAGGACCACGTGACGTGGATCACACCCCAGTTTTGTGTCCAGGTGACGAAGGGAAGGCTCTCAGGCAGCCGGAGGAGCAATCTCGCAGCCAGAACGGCCCAGATCAACCATCCAATCCAGTAGAGGACTCGCAAGCGGGCAGGCTGGTTCAAACCGTTGTCACCTCCTCCTCGCGTCCCTACAGCCCCAGCCGGCGACCGGCCTCGGACCATCCGGTGAACGAACGTATTACCACTACCAGGATCCCGTCGACCACCACAGCCAGCACGCCGAAGAACAGGATCAGGGAGATCATCCCGGTCGGGCCCTCCGAGAGTCCCGCCGCGTGGCTCCACATGCGTATCAGGAACCCTCCTCCCATCTGTGATCCCATCACCTCCACCAGCGTCCCCAAACCCCAAGCCAGTCCCATAGTGATCCGAAGACCTCCCGCGATCTCCGGGATCGTTCCCTTCAGATAGACCCATCGGAACATGGTGCGGCGGTCTCCTCCCCTGGTGAGGGCCGATTCGATGATCTCCACCGGTATGTTCTGCGCCGCCCGGCGGCTGAAGAAGTACATGAGAAGGGCGGTATGGAAGGCGACAACCCCGATGGTGGCCAGCAAGGGATGGTCGATCCCGAACCAGATCACGAAGAAGGGCGCAATCATGAAGATGGGGAGGGTCCCGAAGAAACCGGCTACCGGTGTGACGAAATCGGCAATCCGCGGTATGGGCAGACTGCTCAGTCCAACCCCCAAGCCGATGACCGCCCCCAGCGCAACTGCCATCAGGATGTTGCGGATCGTCCACAACAGGTGGGGCGTGTACCCGAAGCAGTAATCGGGGAGAGCGGACATCCTGCCCCTCCTGAACTCCACCTCCTGCACCAGGTCCGGACAGGCGTGGATGAACCGCCCCATCATCGGCTCGCTGAACAACAGGTTCTCTGCGAAATGGGCGACGGTGGCGATCGGCGTCGGAAAGAGAACGAACAGGGAAGAGAAGGGCGGGGCCAGCAACTGCCAGAGCAGCAGGAAGAGTATTACCCCCGAAACCAGGTAGATGACGTGGGAGACCTGGCGGCGCCGCCTATCTCGGCGTGCCGCCGCTCTTACCTCGAGAACGTCGGTGGTGGTCGTGGTCACTGTTCCTCTTCGCCGTCCTCGTGGTCCTGGATTCGCCCGCAGCAGGAAGCGCGCTCGGCGCCCTTCTGTCCGCCTACGGGGCAGACGCTACCGGAACCCTATCCGATGAGGGCGGGAAGCCCGTTACCGGGTGAGCCAGATGGCGGCGTCGACGGCTATGGGGGTGCCGTTCTCCTGGAGTAGGAGGGGGTTGACGTCGATGGCTTCGATCTGGTCGTTCTCGAGGCCGATGCGGCCCAGGGCGACCAGGGTTCGGGACAGGGCGGAGCGGTCGGCTGGGGCTGTGCCGCGGACGGGGCCGAGTATTGCCGAGCCTCGAATGCTGTCCATCATCGCAAAGGCGTCGCGTTCGCTCAGCGGGGCTATCCGGAAGGCGACGTCGTCCAGGACTTCGGTGAAGATGCCTCCCAGACCGAACATCACGCAGGGGCCGAACTGGGGGTCGCGGATCATTCCGGCTACGAGTTCACGGGTTCCTTTGATCTGAGGCTGGACCAGGATGCCGTCCAGAGCTCCGGCTGCGGCGGTCTCGATGGCTGTCAACGCCGCTGCGACCTCGGCGTCCGTGGTGAGGTTCGGCTTGACGGCTCCGGCCTCCGACTTGTGGGGCAGGTCGGCGCCGCATCCCTTCAGCACCACGGGGTATCCCGTGCCGGCGGCCGCCTCCACCGCCTCCTGCCGGGTGGTGGCGAGGGTCGCTGCCACCACGGGGATGCCGTAGCTCTCGAGGATGTTCCTGCTCTCGAACTCCGACAGCGATCGCAACTCGCCATCTCGGCTCGGCAGGTCGGCCTTGGGTTGCATCACGTTGCCTTCGCCGAGGCCACGAATGCCGAATAGTCGGCCAGCCGGGCCAGGGTTCGAGCGGTGGAGTCGATGTCCGGGAACAGCGGGATGCCTCCGGCGATCAGCGTCTCCTGCATCACTCGGATGACCTGGCGGTATTCAAGCCCCGAACGGTAGGACCGCCAGGTTGCGACCAGCGGTTTGCCGTTCATGTAGTCGGACCCCGACTCGGCGAGGAAGGTGGCCAGCGCGGCTATGCGGTCGGGCGCCACGTCGTACATCCAGTCGACGTGGAAGTACACGACCACCATGTCGAGATAATCCTGCGAGCTGAGCGCCTCGAGGACTGGCGGCATCTGAGCCGGATCGGTCATGACATCGTGGGCGTCGACCGGATTGGTGATGATGTTGCCGGCCGCGGGAATGGTCTTGCGGAGCTCCGCCCGGCCTTCGACGGAGATCGGCGGAACATCGAGGCCGGCCCGGCTGCACGCATCGGCCGCCACCACGCTGCTGCCGCCTCCGGTCCCGATGATGGCGACCCTGTTGCCGACCGGGCGCGGGAGTCGTCTCAGGGCGTCGATCGTGTGCGCCATGTCCTGGACCGAATCGACCCGGATCGCCCCGCTCTGGGCGAAGAACCCCTGCCAGATGCGGTCATCGCCGGCCAGGGAGCCCGTGTGGGAGGCGGCCGTCCGGCGGGCCGCCCGGCTGGCGCCCGGCTTCACCATGACGACCGGCTTGTCCGGGGTCGTCCGGGCGACCGCCTCGAAAAGACGGCGGCCGTCGGCGACACCTTCGAGATACACCCCAATCGTGTCCGTCTCCGGATCCTCCGAGAGGTACTCCACCAGATCCGAGGCATCGACCGTCAGGCCCGTCCCGTAGTTGACCACGGTGCTGAACGAGAGCCCGATCTGGGAGCCGTACCCGAGGATCCCGTCGGCGAAGCCCCCGCTCTGGGTGAGGATCCCGACCGATCCGATCGCCTCGGGCGCCCCGGCCCAGGTGACCAGCCGGAGCCTCGGCGAGAAGACACCCATGCTGTTGGGACCGATCACCCGCAGACCGCCCTCGACCGCGATCTTCGTGATCTCCTCCTGAAGTGCCTTGCCCTCGTCCTCACCCGTCTCGCCGAATCCGGCCGAGAAGATGTGGACGTTGCGGTTCCCGGTGGCGACGCAGTCGCGGAGGATCGAGGGGACGATCGGGGCCGAGAGGCCGATTATCACCAGGTCCACCTGCTCCGGGAGGTCCGGAAGGCCGGCGTAGGCCTTGTGGCCACGGATGACGTCGGCCTTCGGGTTGATCGGGTAGAGCCGGCCACGGTAGCCGAACTCGACCAACTGGCCGAACATGTCCACCCAGCTCGCACCCGGTTTGTCACGGGAGGCGCCGACCACCGCTATCGACTCGGGTTTGAGCATGGCGTCCAGCCCGGAGGAGCGTTGCACTTCTCTATCCCCTACCGGATCGACGGTCGGCGGGAACCTGCCACGGCTGCCGGAATGGCAGGTGCTCGCACAACCCCGGCCTCAAGCCGTCCTACTCGGTGAACGCGGACGACTGCAGGCTCTCCTGGAGGGCGTAGATGGAGCCCGGCCACGGCCGGGACGGATGGGGCAGCCTGACCGGAACGTCAGTCATCCGCGGCTCCGCGACCGGCTCTCCCCGCAAGAGGCAAGCGTTGTACTCGTCCCAGGTGCTCCAGGTGTCCCAACCGCCGAGGCCGAACAATGGCCAGGCGTCCGCGGCCGCCAGCTCGAGGAACATCACGCGCCGGGGCCGGTCGGAGGTGTTGGGCGGTGATCCATGCAACATCCGGACGTGATGGATGGAAATCCCGCCGGCCGGGACCTCGACCGGCACCGCATCAGCCGGGTCGAAGTGCTCGCGGCCGACCGCGCCCACGAAGTAGCCGTCCTCGTGGTGGTCGTAGACCGGGTGGCGGTGGGAGCCGGGGATCACGAGCAGGGCACCGTTCTCCGTGGTCGTGGCGTCGATTGCGATACCCACGGCCAGCAGGTCATCGTTGGTGTGCGGCATGAAGCCCCAGTCCTGGTGCCACTCCACCACGCTGCCGAACTCGGCGGACTTCATGTTCAGCTTCTCGCCCGTGAACCGGATGGACGGGCCGATCAGCTGCGCGACCATGTCGAGGATGGTGTCGTGATGCAGCATCGACATGAACAGGTCGTGGTGCAACGAGGGGCGCTTGATGCGGCGCACCCGGACGTCTTCGGCCGTGTGGCCGGGCTCCAGGTCGAACCTGTCGTCGCTCTCGGTCATGAACCGGGTGCTCTCGACCAGCTCATCGGTCACCCGTTGCAGCTCGCTGACCTCCGAGGGCGACAGGACATCGCTCACCGCGACGTAGCCGTTCTCGTTGTAGAAGTCGATCTGATCCCGGGACAGCATGTTCGCCTAACGCACGCCGCTAGACGTCTAGCTTGTAGAGGCGGGCGGCGGTCCCTCCCATGATCGCGGCCAGATCTTCGTCCGAGAAGGGCTCGGAGCCCTGCTGCTCGGCGACATCGTTGACCCTCCGGTAGAGCTCCGGCACCGCGGTGAAGTCCCTGCCGATACGGATCTTGTCGCTGTTGTCCGAGCCGTACATGGCCCGATCGGTCGCCACGTACGACCTGAGCATGGCCAGGGCATCGTGGAGAGCCTCGGGCGCTCCGCCGGCGAAGTGACAGAGATCGGCATGGAAGTTGGGATGCTTCGCCACCATCAGGATCCCCTTGGTCACCCAGGGCCAGTTGATGACGACGATGACCTTCATGTCGCGGAAGCGCCGTCCCACGCCGTCCAGCAGGAACGGATCGCCCATCGCCAGTGACGCGTTGATGATGGGGGTCCAACCCGTGAAGAAATGCACCGGGATGTCCAGCTCGATGGCCTTCTCGTACAGCGGGTCCAGGGTGCGGTCGTTCGGGGAGTAGAGCTGGTAGCTGGGGACGAGCTTGAGGGCCCGGAAGTCCAGTTCCTTGACGCACCGCTCCAGTTCCTCGACCGCCCAGGGGATGCCCCTCATCGGATCGATGCAGGCAACGCCCTTCAGCCGGTCCGGGTACTTGGCGACCTGGTCAGCGGTGTAGTCGTTCGGTACGTACACCTCGTACTCGTCGGGATGGTCGGGATGGAAGGTGGTCCGGCGGATGTCGCTCCCCTGGACCATCCCGATGTCGATGCCCGACCTGTCGAGCAGGTCCACCATCCACTCCCCGTCCGTGGTGCCGTACTCGCCTCCGTACGGCCTGTACAGCTCGTCCATCCACCAACGCGGGACCTGCTCCGGCACCTCGGTGAGGTGTAGATGGCAATCGACGGTGACCATGGACCCTCCTGAGGGCGTCGAAAGGGATCGGAAACGGGCGTACCGCTAGGAGAATAGACAGAGGCCTGCTGTGCCGTGTCTCAACAAGAACGCGAAAATCGCGGCGACCGGCTACCCCGCTGGGCCCTCCCCCACCGCCACCACCTTGGTGTCGAGCGCGTCCGCTCCTGCCCCGGGATGGGGCCGCTCGACGAAATGTTCCCACGCGGCCCGGTCGACGTCAGGTATGGGCCGCAGGTGCTCACGATTATCTAACATCATATAGCGAGGGTGTGACAAGAACAACCCCCTCGTTCGGTTGGGAGTCTGCCCCGGACGGGATGGAACCGGTCAACCTCCTCTTACCGGCCGCGGACCCGCGGTGGCCACGAACTCCCGCGTAGGTGAACCAGCGGGGGCCGAGCCATCCCCGTCCTTTCGGCACTGTCCGAACGACGACCGTTGCCATGAGGGCGCCGTGGCGGAGGCATTGGGGGCCGGATACACTCGACGGATGGCGGGCAGCCGGGTGTGAGGAGACTTGTCGTGCCGCAGACGAACGAGGCTCAGCTTCCTGCGACGCCCTCAGGCCGGGCCGCCGTCGCGGGCATTCGGGCCCCGGTCCGCTGATGTCATCAAGCACGGCGAGGGCGTCCTCCCAGGCCTCCATGGCTCTGCTCGGCGCCCTGGGTGTCCTGCTCATGATGGGCGCCTGGGAGTTGGTGGGCAGGCTCGAGCTGCTGGGACGCAACTGGCAACCCCTCTCGACCGTGGTCCGGGCATTCCTGGACAACCTTCCCGTCTTCGGCAGGGCCACCAGGGCCACCACGATCGACGCTGGTAAGGGATTCGTCGCCGGGATCCTGCTGGGGCTGGCATTGGCGGTGCTGGGACTGCTCGCGCCGGCGCTGAATCGCGGCATCGGGCGGATGGCGACCCTGATCAACTCGATACCGTGGATAGCGCTCGGGCCCGTCCTGGTGATGATCGTGTCGCAGGAGACCGTGCCGTTCACGTTCGCATTGCTGGCTGTCTTCTTCGCCAGCTTCATCGCCATCACCTCGGGTTTCTACCTCGCCCGCCAGGCCCACCATGACCTCCTCACCAGCCTGGGATCGTCACGCTGGACCAGATTCCGGCGGCTGCAGCTGCCGGTCGCGGTGCCGTCGCTGATCTACGCCGCCAAGCTCGGGGCGCCGGCGGCGATGTTCGGCGTGGTCTTCGGCGAGTGGTTCGGCTCGTCACGTCCCGGACTCGGCGCACTGATAGTCACCTCGATGCGGAGCCTCCGCGCCGACCGCCTCTGGGCGGCCGCAGCCCTCACGTCGCTGATCGCCATCACGGTCTTCGCAGCCTTCGCCGCCCTCGAACGGGCCGCGCTCAACAGGTTCCGCTGATGCCTGCCGATGGGGCCCCGGCCGCAGTCAAGGATCCGTCGACCCGGACGGGCCTCGATGGTGGTTCCCGGCTGCCGGACGTCCGGTCGCTGGCGCGCCGCTTCCTCGTCGCCGTCTGGCCCTACGCGCTGGTGATCGCCGGCTGGCAGGCCTGGGTGACCCTCGGGGGCGTGCACCGGCTCGTGATCCCGCCGCCGGGCTCCGTGGCCTTCGACATCTGGTCGGCCCCCGGCGAGTACTGGTCCTACGGTTGGCGGACCGTCCTGGAAGCCGGCGCCGGTCTCGCCATCGGGACCGCCATCGGCGTGGCCGCCGCGATCGCAGTGTGGTTCTCCCGGGTGCTACGCGGCCTGCTGACGACCTCCATGATCCTGCTCTACTCCGCTCCCATCGTGGCCACGATTCCGATCATGGCAAAGGTGCTGGGCTACACCCCCACCACCGTTCTCGCCATTGCGGCCATCGTGTCGATGTTCCCCACGTTCGTCCTCGTCAACTCCGGTCTCCTGGACTTGCCGGCGGGTTCGCTGGATGTCTTCCGGAGCCTCGGGGCACCGCGCAAGATGCAACTGCTGAGACTGGCATTGCCTGCCGCAATGCCGAACTTCCTGGTCGCCTTCCGCCTCAACGCGGCAGTGGCGTTCATCGCGGCGGTCATCGGTGAGTACCTGACCGGTGTCCGGGGCCTGGGCTGGCTGTTCGCGCTGTCGTTCAGCCGGTTCGACGTCGACCGCGCCTGGGGTGCGGCGATGGTCATCATCGCTCTGTCCATCCTCTCCTACGCAGCCGCCAGCCGGGTCGAGGAACGGGGTATCGAACGCTGGACCTGAGCGAGCGCGGTTGCGGTGCCGACCTCCCGGTAGGCGGCGAACCTGCATCGGTATGCTTACCCGAGCCGGCGGATCGGTTCGTGCCGACCCGCGCACGGAATCAACCGGGAAATGTCTGAGTACGGCTACCAGGAGGAAAACGCATGATCACCCAGAGGAAACGGGTCAAGTGGATATCGGTGGTTGCGCTCCTCGCGCTACTGGCTGCCGCCTGCGGAGACGACGACACTGCCGAGACGCAGGCCACGGCCGCGCCGACAACGGCCGCCCCGACCACCACGGCCGCCCCGACCACGACCGAGGCCGAGATGACCGAGACCACCGCGGCGGCGACCACCACCACGGCCGCCCCGACGACCACCGCCGCGCCCGCCGAGCCGACCGACATCAGGCTGCGGCTCAGTTGGATCGCCGACCCCGGCTTCATGGGGCTTTACGAGGCCGTCGAACAGGGCTTCTTCGATGACGAGAACATCAACGTCACGATCGAGCACGGTGGCCCGAACGTGCCCAACTCGACCCAGGTGGTTGCGGGCGGAGCAGCCGATATCGGCGTCACCGACCCGTTCTCGCTCGCTCTGGCCATGTCTGAGGGCGCGGACTTCGTGGTGTTCGGCGTCCGGATGCAGTCCGACCCGACCGGCATCGGATCGCTCTGCGACAACCCGATCAACTCGCCGGCCGACATCGCCGGCAAGAAGATCGCAGGCGGTACCACCGACGGATTCCTCATCGATGCCCTGCTGACCGCCAACGGGCTGGAGCCCGGCACCTACGAGCTGATTCCGGCCGGCTGGGACATGTCGCCGGTGGTCGACGGAACGGTTGACGGCATGCTGATCTGGGTCAACAGCCATCCCCTCCCGCTGAACGCGCAGGGAATCTGCAACGTCAGCTGGACGTTCAGCGAGATGGGCCTGCCCGCGTACCAGGACCTGTTCTTCACCACGACGGAGTTCATGGCCAACAATCGCGAGGCGATCGTGGGCTTCCTGCGGGCCAACATCAGGGGCTGGGAATACGCCTTCAACGATCCAGCCCACGCCATCGACCTGGTGATGAACACGTGGGGCGGGGTTGATCTCGGCCTGGTCCTCGAGGACCAGTTCCCGATCCATGAGGCGCAGATCCCCCTCATGACCAGCCCCCTCACCGATGAGAAGGGCCTCTTCTGGTTCGATCTGGACCAGATCCAGAACATACAGAACGGTTACGTGATAACGGCTACCGGCCTGCCGTCGGTGCCGGACGCCGCCGAGGTCTACGACATCTCGATTCTCGAGTCCGCCTACGAGGGCTGCGGATCCTCACTGCTGGACTGCTAGAAGCGAGTTCTCGACCCGACAGAGCGCTGCCTCTCCGAAAGGAGGGGCAGCGCTAGTCGGCTGGGCTCTTGTCCGGGGCGGTTCAACGAGCGGGGCAGCGTTCCTCTTCAAGGCAGGCCCTTTACCCCCGCGGCTCTCTGGTCGGAACAGGCAGCCCGCTAGGCGCGGCCCGATACACGGGCGCAAACCCGTGGCTCCGGTGCTGAACAGGCATCTTGTCATGGATCGGCAGTCCGCGAGTTCTTGGTGATTCCATAGCGACGCCGGTCCCGCTCTGATCCGGTTCCCCCGGAGACTCGTTTGGTCGATCAAAGCGGGTCAGCCTCAACCGGCCTCCGTGGTCATGTTCCTGGCTTCCCGCCGCTGATGGGTTAGCCCAGGAGTAGTTCATCATGGGCATTGTGCATCTTTTTTCGTCCTGCGCCGGCCGCGCGATGGGTGTGTATGTTTGTTGTGAAATTGCCTGATGACTGCCGGGCTGTTCAGAGGGAGAAGTGGCTGTGGTGATGCGGCGTTCACGGTGGGTGGTGTTGGTTGCGACGGTGGCGGTGTTGTTCGGTGCGGCCGGTTCGGGGGCTTCTGTTGTGCTGTCGGAGCCGGTTGTGCGGCAGGCGCCAGCGGGGTCGGGGTTGTGTGACTCTGGGGGGACCAGACAGTTCGTGGATGTGGGGGATTCGGATTATGGGGCTGCGTATATCTTGTGTATGCGGGCGTTGGGGTTGTCGCAGGGCCGCAGCGATGGGGGTTACGGACCTGATCGTGAGTTGAACCGCGGCCAGATGGCGTCGTTTCTGATCCGGTTGTGGACCGATCATCTGGGTGGGGAGTGTCCCACCGGGGTGGTGGCCCCGTTTACCGACACTGAGGGCACAACCCATGAGGCGAACATCGAATGTCTGTTCGGGTTGGGGATTACCCAGGGGACTTCGGACACGACTTACAGTCCTCAGGGTGAGTTGAAGGCGTCGCAGATCTCTCGGTTCCTGTATCGCACGTATCAGAAGGCCGGCGGGGATCGGTGTGGGGGGACGGAGGGTCCGGAGCTAGCTCGGGCTTCCGAGTGCTTGTTCAACCTGCGGGTGGTGCCATCACCGGATGAGGCGACCTCCGCCATCCCGGTGAAGCGCGCTCAGATGGGTGTATACGTGATCGGGCTGTGGCACAACCTCACAGGCAGAGGCCTGCCACCCGCCCCGCCACAACGACCAACGACACCCATCGGGCATGACACCCAGGTCGCGGAGGTGTACGGCAGGCTGCTGTCCGACTTTATGGATAGGTGGAGCATTCCGGGAGGTGCGTTCGCGCTCGCCCGGGATGGCCGGCTTCTCTACGCCGGAGGGTATGGCATTGCTGACAAGGGCACTCAGCGGCCGGTCAGACCGGACTCCCTGTTCCGTATCGCCAGCATCTCCAAGCCGATCACCGCCGTCGCGGTCCTCAAACTTGTAGAGGACGGGCAACTGAACCTGGACGACCATGCCTTCGACTTGCTCGCGCCGGACGCCGCCGCAGCCGATCCGAGGCTCTATGACATCACGGTCCGGCAGTTGCTGCACCACACCGCAGGCTGGGACTCGTCTGACGGCTTCGACCCGATGTTTGCCCCTCACCTCGTGGCAGAGTATCTAGGCGCGCCGAAGCCTGTGTCGTGCGCGCAGACTGTCCAGTTCATGCTCGCGCGGCAACTGGATTTTGATCCTGGGGAGCGGTTCGCCTATTCGAACTTCGGCTACTGCGTCCTGGGTCGCATCATCGAAGCCGTCACCGGGCAGTCCTATGAGGCGTATGTGACCCATAGAATCCTGGGACCTGTCGGGATCACGAGAATGCACATCGGCAGTACATTGGCCTCGGCTGCCGCCGACGGTGAGGTCCGATATTATGGCTACCCCGACCAGCCGCTGGCATACACCGTCATCTCAGACAACCCGGAGACCGTGCCATGGCCCTACGGAGGCTTCCATCTCCGAGCGATGGCAGCCCACGGCGGCTGGGTGGCGTCTGTCGTTGACTTGGCCCGTTTCGCCGTGTCGGTGGACAGCAGCAGGCCTCCGGCGCTGTTGAGCCCGGCGACCGTGGAGACGATGCTGTCCGCACCCGACCTGCGGTCAGGGTCAGATCCCTCCTACCACTACGGGCTGGGTTGGGTCGTGTGGCCCGTAGCGGATGAGGCAAACTGGTCGCACGACGGAAGCCTGCCCGGCACCTCCTCGCTGCTGGTGCGCACGCATCATGGCATGGTCTGGTCTGTGTTGCTCAACTCTCGGCCCCATGACTTCTCGACCTTCATGGGCGAGTTGGACGCACTCATGTGGCGCGGCTTGGGCGAAATCACCGACTGGCCGTCGCACGACCTCTTCGAGCACTACGGATACGAGTAGCGCTGATGGACGCGTGTGGCAGACGGGGGGCGTGCTGCTGGTCGGGTCGCCTCCGTATGACAATGGGGCGCGGTGATCCGGTCTCCTATACACACCAACCCGGGAGCCCGCGGCAAACCGGCACCAGCCGCTAGCTGGACGCAGGTGTGGGTTGGCCGATCTACAGGCCGAGCTTGTACAGCCGGTTGGCGGTACCGCCCATGATGGCCTCCATCTCGTCGTCCGAGATGGAGGCCGTGCCCCGCTTGGCGGCGACCTCGTTCACGGCGTAGAACAGCTCGGGGACGGTCGCCACGTTCTTGCCGATCCTGATCTTGTCGTTCCCGTCCGATCCGTACAGGGCCCGGTCGATGCAGCCGAAGTCCTTGATCTTCAGCAGAGCGTCGTAGAGCTGCTCCGCGCTCCCCCCTCCGAACCACGCCAGGTCCATGTAAAAGTTGGGATGGCGGGCAGCAACGGCGATCCCCTCATCGATCCATGGAAAGGCCAGGTAGAAGACGACCTTCAGGTTGCGGAGCTCCCTGCCCACGTCGTCCAGCAGGATCGGGTTCGAGTACTTCATGGGAGCGTTGATGATCGGCGTCCACCCGGTGAATAGATCCACGGGAACGTCGAGTTCGATGCACTTCTCGTAGAAGGGATAGACCCTGCGATCGTTGATGGCGTGGTCGTGGTAGGCGGTCTTGAGGGCCAGGGCCACGAACCCGTGCTCCTTGATGAAGTACTCGGTCTCGGCCAGGGCATCCTGCGGGTCACGCAACGGATCGACCGCCACCTGGCCCCGGAGCCGGTCAGGGTGCTTCGCCACCTCCTGGGCGATCCACTCGTTGGGGATGTACACCCCGTGGTCGCCGGGATGGTCCGGGTGCGAGGTGGTGCGCCGGATGTCGCCGCCCTGCACGATGGCGATGTCGATCCCGGCGTCGTCGATCATGTCCACGATGTCCTGGCCGTACCGGGATACGCCCGTGCCCCCGTATGGCAGGTACATCTCCTCCATCCACCACTTCGGAACCTGGCTCGGCGTCAAGCCGATGTAGTGATGGCAGTCGACGGTGACCATGGTCGCTCCTAGCCGTAGGTTGCCAGCCCTTTCCTGGCGTGGCTTGATCCGTCACAGTACTAGCAGGCCGGCCAGGGTCAGACCCTGCCGGGTGGCATAGAATCCGGCCATGCGTACCGGTCTGGCCGTCGAGGACCTGGGTGACCTGCTCGAACGCCCGCTCCTGGCGACGCTCGCCACCTATCGCCGGGACGGCCTGGTCCTGCTGTCGCCTGTGTGGTTCGAATGGCGGGAAGGCGGGTTCAACATCGGTATCGGCCGCAACGACGTGAAGGCCAGGCACCTCGGGCGTGACCCGCGGGCGTCGGTCGTGGTGGCGGAGGCGGAACCGCCGCTCCGCGGCCTCGAGATCCGCGGTAACGCCCGGCTGTTGCCCCAGAATCCCGAGGTCGATCGCCGGATCGTCGAGCGCTACATCGGCGCGGCCAAGGCAGCCGAGTACCTGGCCACCCTGCCTCCGGGCACCCTCGTCCGGCTCGAACCCGGCGAAGTCCGGGCCTGGGACTTCGCTGACGAGCATCACTGAACCGGAACCCGGCCATCCGCTGGTCCGGTCGAGACCGGTTCGTGCGCCCCCTACACTACGCAGCCGATGGTCACCGGCAGTCCTTCGACCCATCTCTCTCACGAGGATTCGTGCTTCCTCACCGCTAGGGGCCTCAGCAAGAGCTTCGACGGCGCGCTAGTGGTCGACGACGTCTCCTTCTCCATCGGACGGCAGGAGATATTCGGGCTGCTGGGTCCCAACGGGGCCGGCAAGACCACCACGATCAGGATGCTCTCCACCGTGCTGGCGCCCGACGCGGGCGACGTGACCATCGGCGGCCACTCGGTGCTGCGGGAGGCGGACGAGGTGCGGAAGACCATCGGCGTCTGCCCCCAGGAACTCGCCCTCTACGAGGAGTTGTCGGCCCGGGACAATCTCGTCTTCTTCGGACGGATGGCGGGACTCGGCCGCAGGGAGGCGAAGGATGCCGCCGCCGAGAACCTGGGGTTCGTCGGGCTGCTCGACCGCGCGTCGGACCCCGTGCGGAAGTTCTCCGGGGGCATGAAGCGGCGTGTCAACATCGCGGTGGCCCTGATGAGCAGGCCCGAGCTCCTGTTCCTGGACGAGCCCACCGTGGGAGTCGACCCGCAGTCGCGCAACCACATCTTCGAGACGATCCTGCGGCTCCGGGACGAGGGCATGACCCTGCTCTACACCACGCACTACATGGAGGAGGCCGACCGGCTGTGCGACAACATCGGTGTGATGGACCACGGCCGGCTCATCGCGCTGGACACACCCGTGGGGCTCAAGTCCGCGATCGGCGATCCCGACGAAGTCACGCTGGAGCAGGTCTTCCTCAACCTCACGGGCCGCAGTCTCCGCGACTGACATGCTCCGGCCACTTTCCATTGCCTGGATCGAACTGAAGAGGTTCGCCGCCGACCGTGGCGCCCTCGCCTTCGGCCTAGCCCTCCCCGTAGCCCTCTTCGCATTGATGTATGGCGCCTTCGGCCAGGGCGTGTCCTTCAGCGCGACGGCGAACATGGTCGACCTGGATGGCGGCCCCGTCGCCGCCGAGTTGATCGACCGCCTCTCCACCTTCGACGGGCTGGAGGTGGAGATGCTCACCGAAGCGGAGGCCGACGAGGCACTGGACCGCTCGCAGATCCTGACGGCGGTGTTCATCCCCGCCGGATTCTCGGACAGGCTGGAGACAGGCGAGCCGGCGTCCGTGCTCTTCAAGCGGCGCGGCTCAGGGGGGGACACCGGCCAGATCGTCTCGCAGGTCGTGCAAGGCGTGGCGCAGGACATCGCCGCCCAGTTCGAGATACGCGAGTTGGTGCGCAGCCGGCTCGACGGCAGGGGCGTCCCGGAGGCCGAGATCGCGGCAACGGTCGGGGCCCTGATGGAACAGGCCGGCGTTGCTCCCGCCATTGCGGTCGAGATCCGGGCCGTGGGTGAGGAACAGAACGTGCTGGACAGGCTCATCCCGGGCGTGCTGACGATGTTCCTGATGTTCGCCGCCACCATCTCCGCCGCATCGATCATCGTGGAGCGCAATGCGGGAACGCTGGAGCGTCTCCTCACGACCCGGCTCTCGGTGAACCAGCTCTTCGTGGGCAAGTTCCTGGCGAGCACCGGCAGAGCGATGGTGCAGGCCCTGATACTCCTCTCCCTGGCTTTCGCCGTCCTCAGGGTGGGCGACGCCGCCACGTTCGTGCAGGTGGTGGCGTTCAGCCTGCTGATCGCCGCGGCGGTCAGTTCACTCGGCCTGGTGGTGGCGGGCCTGGCCCGGACCGAGGACCAGGCGACATGGGGGTCGGTCTTCCTGACCATGACCCTGACCGTCTTCAGCGGCACGTTCGTGAGCGTGGGAGAGACGGGGGTGATGGGGTTCCTGAGCAGGCTCACCCCGAACAAGTACGCCATCGACGCCATAAGCGACATCCTCGCGGGCAGCGGCGGGCTGGCCGGGCAGGGACCGGAAGCCGCCATCCTGGGAGGCATCGCGGTGGTCGGTTTCGTCGTGGCCCGTGTGGCCTTCCGCACGGCGCAGTAGGGGAACGTCGACTTGAGACTCGTGCTGAGGCAGTCGCTCGTCATCGCCGCGAAGGACACGCGGGTGTTCCTCAAGGATTGGTTCGGACTCGGGTTCGCCCTGCTCTTCCCGCTCATGTTCGTGCTCGGCTTCTCCCTTGCGCTGCGCAACATCGGCCCCGGAGACGAGCGGCTCTCGATCACTGTCGCAACCCAGGAGGAGACGGGGATAAGCCGCCAGATCATCGAGGCGCTCGCCGAGGAGAGCATCGTCGACCTGTCCGTGATGGAGTACGGCGCGGCGGAACGGGCGCTGGAGGATGGGGACATCGGAGGGTTCGTCGCGTTTCCCGCCGACTTCACGTCCGGCCTGCAAGGAGGCCGTCCCACGAAGCTGGAAGTCGTAGCGCAGATCGGCGACCCGGAGACGGAAGCCGCGATCCTCGGGTTCGCGAACGCCGTGGCGGCGGCCTCGTCCAACACGAGGATCGCCGTACAGGCCATCGTGCAGCTTGCCGGCGCGGAGGCCATGCCACAGGACATGGCGGCCTTCGGACGGGACAGCGACCTGCTCCGCTTCGAGACCGAGCAGATCGGCCCTGTGGAGGCGTTCAACGCCGGTAACTTCACCGTGCCCGGCTACCTAACGATGTTCGTGTTCTTCGCTGCTGCCCTGGCCGCCGAGGCGATCACGAGGGAGCGGGCGAACCACACGATGGAGCGGCTGATGGCCAACGGCACCCGGCGGGAGTCGGTCGTGGTCGGCAAGTACCTGGGCTCCGTCTACCGCGGCGCCATGCAACTCGCCGTGCTCTGGGGAGTCGGCCTCGTCGCCTTCCGCATCGACCTCGGCTTCTCCCCCGCCACCGTCATCATGGTCTCCGTACTGATGGTGCTGACCTCGGCAGCCTTCGGCGTGATGCTGGCGGGCCTGGTGCGCACTACGGCCAGCGCCAGTTCGGCGGCCGTGCTGGCTTCGCTGGTGCTCGCCCCCGTCGGGGGCTGCTGGTGGCCGCTGTTCGTCACGCCCGAGTGGATGCAGACCCTTGCGAGGATCACGCCGCACGGCTGGGCGAACTCGGCCTTCAACAAGCTGATGCTCTTCGGCGCCGGAGGCGGCGACGTGGTCCTGGAAATGGCGGCCCTGGCCGCTTTCGGCGTGGGCTTCCTGGTCATAGCTTTCGCGCGGTTCCGCCTGTCACCCCACGCGTCCTGACCGCCCTACTCGACCGGGACACCGGACCGCCCTGATCGGCATAGCCACCCCGCCGGGAAACCGAGGCGCCTTCGCGCCGGCGGTACGTGCAGTCTCCTACGTCTGGCCGCCGTGCTTGTCACCACCGTCGACGCGGACCTCGCAGCCGGTCATGAAGCTTGCGAGGTCGGAAGCGCAGAACAAGGCAACCCTCGCGACATCGTCGGGGACGCCGGCGCGGCCCAGCGGCAGCTCCCGGCTCATCTGCTCGGCAAGGCCGTCCAGGGCCCAGCCTCCGTCCGCAGCCGACTCCTCCATTCCCGGAGTGAGGATCACGGTGGGGGCCAGCGCCAGCACCCGGATGCCGTGCGCTCCCAACTCCGCGGCCATCCGCCTGGTCAGAGCCACCACCCCCTGCTTCGAGGCGACATAGTGCGGGGCGCCCTCGCGAACGTAGGCGGGCGCCGTCGAGATGTTGATGATGATGCCGCCCGACCGGCGGGCGATCATGCGGGTGGCCGCCTCCCGGGCGCCGAGATAGGTACCCCGCAGATTGACATCCAGAACGCGGTTCCACTGGTCGTCTTCGATGTCGAACATGGCGTCATCCGGGTAGATGCCCGCATTGTTCACCCAGATGTCGATCCCGCCCGTCCGGGCAACGGCGAGATCCGCCAGGGCGGCGATCGACCGCCGGTCCGTGACGTCCACTCCGGCCGCTATGGCACGATCGGTGCCAAGGCTGCCGGCCGCTTCCGAGGCCCGTTCCCGGTCGATGTCGGCGACGATCACCTGGGCGCCGGCCTCGATGAACCGCCGGGCGATCGCGTAACCGATGCCCCGGCCTGCTCCCGTGACCACCGCGGTGCGGTCCCCGAGCGATACCAGCTCCTCGATCGTCCGGTCGCTCATGTCCGCGATGGTCAAACCCGGTTCCTTGTTTACTCGATGGAGCGGCTGGAAAGAACTACATTCACCGATTATCGGTGTTTGGGGTGGTGTAGGATGCGAGAAGGCGGTCAGTCGGTCGATTAGCGACCTGCGATCGCACTAGGCCCGGCCGACGGGCCGCCTACCCGCTTGAACTGTTCACCGCCGACGAGGCCGTCAACACGTTCTTCGCGTAATGTAGCACCGATTTACCCCCAGCACCGGGAGCTACGCGGTGATCCCGAATAGCTCCGCGGCCGTACCGCCCATGATCCCGGCCATCTCCTCATCGGTGATCTCGGTTCCCTGTCTTCGGGCGATCTCACGGGCATCCCGGTAGAGGTCCCGGGCGTCCGAGTTGTCGGAGCCGAACACCACCCGGTTGATGGCGCCGAGTTCCTTGAGCTTCGAAAGGGCGCCGGCCAGGACTTCAGGCCCCCAGGCGGTCCAACCCGCCATCTCGGCGTAGAAGTTGGGGTGCTTCGCGACGACCGCTACCCCTTCGTCCACCCACGGGTAACCGAGATGTGCGACGATGACCTTCAGATCCCGGTAGCGACGGCCGACGTCATCCAGCTGGATCGGGTCCTGGAACTCCATCGCCGAGTTGATGGTGGCCGTCCATCCGGTGTGGATCATCACCGGCAGGTCCAGCTCGAGACACTTCTCGTAGAGCGGGTCCAGGCGCCGGTCCTTCGGGTTGTAGTGATGGTAGGTCGGCACGAGCTTGAGCAGCCGGAAGTCCAGTTCCTTCACGCATCTCTCCAGCTCGAGCACCGCCGCCGGGATGTCCCGGAGGGGATCCATCGCCGCCACGCCGTAGAGGCGTCCGCCGGACCGGGCGACCTGGTGGGCGACGTAGTCGTTGGAGACGTAAACGCGGCGGTCGTGAGGATGATCGGGGTGGTAGGTGGTGCGGCGGATATCCCCACCCTGGATCATGCCGATGTCGAATCCCGTGGCATCCAGGTGCTCGATCACCGCAGGACCATCCACGGAACCGACTTCCCATCCCCATGGCGCGTACATCTCCTGGACCCACCACTTCGGGGCGTGCTCGGGCACCTCGGTCACGTGCAGGTGACAATCGATCGTTACCACTGGTCAGTCCCCCAATCCGTACAGCCGTGCTCCGTTACCACCTAGAATCGCCGCCATCTCCTCCTCCGTGAACGGCTCGGCCCCTTTCTCCCGGGCAACCCTGTTCACGCTGCGATACACGTCCGGCACGGTGGCCTCCTCCCGGCCGACCCGCACCTTGTCGCTGTTGTTCGATCCGTACAGCACCCGGTCGAGCGCCGACAGCGACCGGAACCGGTCCAAGGTCTCGAACAGAGGCTCGGGCCCGAGTTCGGCGTAGTGGTACATGTCGCCGTGGAAGTTGGGGTGTTTCGCCACCAGCAGAACGCATTGGTCGATCCAAGGATCGGCCATCGAGATGATCACCTTGAGGTCGCGGAAGCGCCGGCCGACCTCGTCGAGATGCACCGGATCGGCGTTCTCGAGCCTGGCCATGATGATCGGGGTCCATCCGGTGAAGAAGTGAGCGGGGATGCCCAACTCGATGCACTTCTCGTAGATGGGGTCCAGCCGCCGGTCGTTGGGCGAGAAATGGAGGTACGAGCCGAGCAGCTTGAGGGCCCGGAAGTCCAGTTCGTTGACGCACCGGTCCAGTTCTTCCAGGGCGGCGCCCATGTCCCGGATCGGGTCGATGACCGCCACTCCCTTCAACCGGTCCGGGAAGAGAGCCACCTGCTCCGCCGTGTAGTCGTTGGGGACGAAGACATCGTGCTCGGCGGGATGATCCGGGCTGTAGGTCGTGCGCCGCATGTCTCCACCCTGGACCAACCCGACATCGACGCCGGAACTATCCAGGAGGTCGACTATCCACTGCCCGTCATAGTTGGCGAGAGCACCACCCCCGTACGGTCGGTACATCTCCGTCAACCACCATTCGGGTATCTGGCTCGGGACCACGCCGAGATGCAGATGACAGTCGACGCTAACCACCGAGGCCTCCCATCGTGGATAGTGCGATACGCCGGTTCGGCGGACAGTGTACAGACGGGCCACGGCGAGACTGTCCGGCGCTCCCGGATGTAGGCTGGCGCCGGCTGGATCCCACGACGTGTTCTCGGGCATCCTCCGTCACCGGCGCCCTACAGGAGGACTTGGAATGATGCGGTTGTCGGGCTCGAGGGTTGTCATAACCGGTGCGGCGACCGGGATCGGTCGCACCGTGGCCGAGCGGTTCGTCCAGGCCGGCGCCGGAGTGCATATGTGCGACATCGACGCCGATGCTCTCGCAGCCGCCCGCGAAGAAGTGCCCGGCATCTCCACCACCCTGGCCGATGTCGGATCGGAACGGGACATCGACCGGTTGTTCGCCGAGGCGGTAGAGCGACTCGGCGGACTCGACATCCTGGTGAACAATGCCGGGCCGAGTGGCCCCACGGTCCCGGTCGACGAGCTCACCTACGAGGACTGGCGAGCATGCATCAGCGGAAACCTCGACGGCGCCTTCCTCAGCACGAAAGCCGCGGCACCGCACCTCAAGAAGGCCGGCGCGGGGGCCATCGTCAACATGTCATCCGTTTCGGGACTCTTCGGTTCCCCGCTCCGGAGCCCCTACGCGGCGGCCAAATGGGCAATTCTCGGCCTGACGAAGACCTGGGCCTCCGAACTCGGCCCCTACGGCATCCGGGTGAACGCGGTATGTCCGGGAGGCGTGGCCGGTCCCCGGCTCGACCGGGTCATGCAGGAACTGGCCGACGAACGCGGCGTCCCCTTTCGAGAGGTGTCCGACGAGTGGAAGATGCAAGCTTCCCTCCGGACCTTCATCGAACCCGACGAGATCGCCAACCTGGTCCTCTACCTCTGCTCCCCCCTGAGCGCCGGCATCACCGGAGCGATCGTCCCCATCGACGGCCACCTCGAGACCCTGGTCGGCTAGACGCAGGACATCCTCGGGACCGGGCGCCGGGTGGCCCATTTCGGATGCTGTGCTCCGAACTATGGTGGCTCGGCAAATGAGTAGGAGATTGACGCACGATGCGACCTAGCCCGGATGAAGTACAGCGAATCACTGTGGTGGGGGCGGGGACGATGGGGCATTCGATCGCCCAGGTCTTCGCTCAGGCCGGGATAGATGTGGACCTGGTGGACCTCGACGAGATGGCTCTGGCGCGCGCGCCCGGGTTGGTGGAGGCCAACCTACGGGTACTGGTGGACGGGGGCCGCTTGGACCCCGGAGAGATCCCGGCGATCCTGGGGCGCCTCCATCCGACCACGTCACTCGCCGAGGCGGCGGCCCGGGCCGAGTTCGCGATGGAGGTGGTCAGCGAAACCATCTCCGCCAAGCGGGCTGTCGTCAACGCGTTCGAGGATGCGGCGGCGCCCGATGTGGTGCTGGCGAGCAACACCTCGGCTCTCGACCTGTTCGCCCAGGTGACGGCCGCCAGACCCGAGCGGTTCGTCTGTGCCCACTGGTTCATGCCCCCGTACATCGTCCCCCTGGTGGAGGTCGCCGGCGGGCCCGACTCGTCGAGTGAGTCGCTCGAGTGGACCGCCGGCCTGCTCAGGCGGATCGGGAAGCAGCCGCTGGTCATGAAGCAGTTTGCGATCGGCTTCATCGCCAACAAGATCATGATGGCGATGGGATCTGCGGCGGAGGAATTGATGGACGATGGCGCAGCGACGCTGGAGGACATCGACTTCGTGATGAAGACCAGCGTCGGCGTGCGGCTGGGGCTGGTGGGCATCTTCCAGAGCCTCGACTTCAACGGGCTCGACCTGATCGCCGAAGGAACGGCGGAGATGGGACTCGAAGTGCCGGCCTACCTCAAGGAGGTTGTCGACCAAGGCTTCTACGGACCGAAGACGGGCCGGGGCTTCTACGACTACGGCGGCCGCTCCGAGCGAGAGGTCGTGCGCAAGCGGGATCTGGCCTACCTGGCCGTCCTGGACGCCCTGGAGGAGGCCGACGCCTTCACGCCGCTGTAGAAGGGCGCTGACCCCGGCGTCTAGAGGCGTCCGGCGCCGTGCTCGGGGTATAGCTCCTGGTAGAGCTTCCCCCGCTGGTACGGGTAGGCCTCCAGGACGGTCTCGTCGATCTCTATCCCCAGGCCGGGACCGGTGGGGACCACCATGCGTCCGTCC
>JAJEIM010000030.1 GCA_022827785.1 Acidimicrobiia bacterium | reverse complement strand
CGACGGGGTACTTCCCCGAGACTTACGGGAACTATGTGATCCCGGCCATTTTGGCCATGATCGCCGGGGACCCGGTGCCGGATCCGTTGTACGTGAACCACATCTTCGTGAGCGCGGACAACATCGACCAGTTCTACCCGGGCTGAGAACGCAGGTAATCAACTGGGGGCGGCGAGAGGGAAATCCCCTTCGCCGCCCCCACATTCCGTAGGAGCGAGTGCGAACAATGGACGACACGTCGGTCGCCGCGGGTGGCGAGAGTTCACCTGAGGCGACGTCATCAGTAGGCATCAGTACGCGGGCACGGATCGCCCGAGTGTTCGTGGCGATGCCACCGGAAGTCGTGCTGATCGTGGTCCTAGTGGCCCTCGGGCTGATCTTCGCGCAGGGCAGCGAGTTCTTTCTCACCACCCGCAACATGCGCAATGTGCTGCTCTCGGTCTCGGTGCTCGGCATTCTCGCCGCACCGGGCACCTTGCTCCTCATATCGGGCAATTTCGACCTGTCGGTGGCATCGGCGGCGGCGCTATGCGGCTGCATAGCTGGCGTTGTGGCCGAGGAGAACAGCGCAGCGGCGGCGATCCTGGCCGCCCTGGGCGTGGGTCTTCTGGCCGGGATATTCAACGGGATACTGTCCGCCTACGCGGGCATCGCCTCGATCGTCGTCACCCTGGGTACCTGGCTGGGATACAGGGGACTGGCGCGCCTGTTCTCCAACGGCCAGACGATCCGGATGAACGGCAAGGTCGACTTCATCACCAACGACATCTTCGGCGTTCCTGCCCAGATAGTGCTCTTCGTGCTGATCACGGTGCTGGCATGGTTCGTGGTTCGGTACACGCGCTTCGGCCGGTCGGTGTATGCGATCGGTAGCAACCCGACAGCGGCCCGGCTGTCGGGAATACGGCAGAAGCCGACCATCTTCGTCATGTTCATCGTCAGCGGCCTCCTGGCCGGCCTCGCCGGACTCATACTGGCGTCACAGTTGGACGCCGCCTCCGGCAACGCCGCAACCGGGGTGGAACTCGAAGTGGTGGCCGCCATCATCCTGGGCGGCGCCAGCCTTTCCGGAGGTCGCGGCACCATCCCGGGAACGGTCCTGGGGGTTTTCATCCTGGGCATCATGCAGAACGGGCTCACGCTGCTGAGCATCTCGTCGTTCTGGCAGGACGTGGCGACCGGCGTGGTGCTGGTGGCGGCGGTCGGGCTTGACCAGGTGAGACTACGCCTCAGCGGATCATGACGCTGGAGAACGGACCCCTATCCGAGAAGCTGGAGCTACGAGCCACCGGACTCCGCAAGAGCTTCGGCGGCGTCGAGGTTCTCCACGGTGTGGACATCACGGTCAAGGGAGGTGAGGTTCTCGCCCTGCTGGGGGAGAACGGCGCCGGCAAGTCGACTGCGATCAAGATCCTCGCCGGCGACTACAAGCGCGACGCGGGCGTCATAGTCATTGACGGCGAAGAGGCGGACATCCGCAACCCGCGCGACGCCGGCGCCTACGGTCTCAGGGTCATCTACCAGGAGTTCTCCGACGCGCCCGATCTCAGTGTGGCGGAGAACCTGTCATTGGGAAGTCTGCCCCGCAATCGCTTCGGTCTGGTCGACTGGGCCCGGGTGCGTCGCGACGCGAGGGAGATCCTTGAGAAGCTCGGAGTCGAGTTGCCCATCCGGGCTCTGGTGGGAACCCTCGGCGTGGCCGAGCGCCAAGTCTTGGAAATCGCCCGGGCATTGGCCAGAAGTGCCCGCCTGCTGATCCTCGACGAGCCCACCTCGGCGTTGACGCTCGAGGAGACCGACGCCCTCTTCGCGTTCATCGAGCGTCTGAAGGCGCAGGGCGTGGCCATCATCTACATAACCCACCGGCTCGACGAGGTGGAGCGGATAGCGGACAACGTGCTCGTCTTCCGGGATGGAGACGCGGTTGCGGAGGGACCGGTCAGCGAGTTCGGCCGCAAGGAGATGGTCGAGGCCATGGTCGGGCACGAACTGGTGGAGGAGGTCGCGTCTTTGCGAGGGGAGGGCCACGAAATCGGCGATCCCGTGCTGCGTGTCGAAGGTGCCACATCGGAAGGCGTCTTCAGCGATGTGGATCTGGAGGTGAGAGGGGGCGAGATCCTCTCGCTGTTCGGGAGGATCGGCTGCGGAGCGTTGGAACTCGCCGAGGCGGTGTTCGGCCTGCGGGAGATGACCGGCGGGTCCATGAGCGTCGGGGACGTGAGCGGCCAGCCATCGTCGCCGAAGGATGCGATAGCCCGCTTCGGAATCGGATTCGTTCCGATCGACCGCAAGATCGACGGGCTGCTCACCGTGCTGAACGTGGCCGAGAACCTGAGCGTGGCGTCCTGGCCATGGATGACCAAGGGCGGTCTGCTCCCTCCGAGAGCCACTGCCAAGGTCTTCGAAAGGTGGTACGACACCCTCGACATCAGGGGCAAGGGAGGCGCCACCCAGATCGTCGACACCCTCTCCGGCGGGAACCAGCAGAAGGTGGTTCTCGGCCGGTGGTTGGAGCGCGAGTCGAGGTTGCTGGTGCTGGCCGAGCCGACCCGGGGGGTGGACGTGGGCGCCCGGGCCCAGATCTACCACGTGCTGCGCCAATTCGCCGATCAGGGCATCGCCGTGCTGATCGTCACGTCGGACATCGAGGAGGTCGTCCGGATCTCCGACACCATCGTGGTGATGTCACGCGGACGGGTGGTAGGTCGCCACCGGGCCGACGAGGTGGACCGGGCGCAGCTGATTCGCCAGGCCGCCGAGGACACGGTGGAGGCTGCCGCGGCTGGATAGCTGCTGCCCTCTCCGCATGGATGGCATTCGTCGACCTGCTGGGAGTGAGTGCTCCCGAGATGTGCTCACGGCCGGATCGGCCCCCTGAAATCGGCCCGGTGTTGTAGGTAGACGGGTGGAAGCGGAGTCCGGACCCAGGGAGGTGAAGTGGCGAGGCTCATCCCGCGTGACGTAGAGGTTCCATACGGAGTCGAGACCGAGCGCTTCAGGATCCGGCCGATAACCATCCATGACACCGTCAAGGACTATGACGCGGTGATGACCAGCGTCGATCACCTGAGGGGCTGCCTGTTCAGCTCTCCCGGTTGGCCGAGCCCTGACCTGACGCTGACGCAGGACATGATCGATCTGGCTTGGCACCAGAAGGAGGGCCAACTCCGTCGATCCTTCGCCTTTGCGGTTATGAGCCTCGACGAGAGCGCGCAACTCGGTTGTCTCTACATCGACCCACCATCCAAGGATGGGTTTGACGCGGAGGTGTCGATGCGGGTTCGAGCGAGCGAGGCGGACACCGGTCTCGATGCGGAACTCTACGAGACGGCTCGCCGCTGGATTGATGACGAGTGGCCGTTCGACCGGGTGGCCTATCCGGGTCGGGAGTACACCCGGGAGGAGTGGGACGCCCTTCCTTGACCCGCATTGACCGGACCGATCACTCCCCAGGATCAGTTCTTCGAACCGTATCATCGCCGACGACGGTCATGCCGGCGTATTGGCGACCCTCCTCGGAGGAGAAACAGATGACTGAGATGGTTGGAGTAGTCGGGCTCGGGGTCATGGGCTCGGCCATGGCGGCGAACTTGGTTGCGGCCGGTCACGCGGTCGTCGGGTACGACATCGACCCGCGGCGACGGTCCTCCGCAGCCGAGGCAGGGGTCCGGATCGAGGACTCGCCGGGAGCTGTGGGAGCCACCTCGGAGATCGTCATCTTCTCATTGCCCACCCTGTCGGCCCTTGCCGACGTTTCCTCCCAGGTGGCGGCCCAAGCCGGGGAGGGACTGCTCTGTCTGGAAACCGGGACCTTCCCCCTTGCAGGAAAGACCGCGGCCAGGGATGTCCTGGCGGCGTCCGGCATCGAGTTGATGGATGCCCCGCTATCAGGAACCGGGCTCCAGGCGACCGATGGCACCCTGGTGGTGTTCGCGTCCGGGAGTCGCGAGGGCTTTGACCGGGCCGGCGCGGTGTTCAGTGCCATCGGCAGGTCGAGCCACTACCTGGGGGAGTTCGGGAACGGGTCGAGGATGAAGTACATCGCCAACCTGCTGGTGGTGGTACACAGCCTGGTTGCCGCGGAGGCCCATGTTCTGGGCGCGGCAGCCGGCATGGACCCGGCGACCGTGCAGCGACTGGCCGAGGACAGCACCGGGTCCTCGAGGATGCTCGAGATCAGGGGCCCGATGATGGTGATCGACGACTATCCGGTCGCAGGCCGCCTCGACATCCTCCTCAAGGACGCCGAGCTCATCAAGGACTTCGCGAGAAGTGCCGGCGCCCCCACGCCGCTTCTGGACGCGGCAGTCGAGGTCTACCGTCAGGCCGACTCCGCGGGCATGGGGGGCTTCGACGCCGCGGTCCTCTGCCGGTATCTCGAAGCCAAGGCCGGTCTCGAGAGGTGATCGGGTTCCCTTCCCGGCCGCGGACCCGTATGGGTCAAGCGGCGGCTCGGTCCGTTGGGAGCCATTCGTTACGATCAGGCAGCGATCGGCATCACGCCGTGATCAGGACCCGCATGGAGGTCTCCGAATGACCGCCGTTGTCCAGACCGTTACCGGACCCGTCGCCCCTGAAGAACTCGGGGTAACGATGGCCCACGAGCATCTGCTGGTGCACAACCCCTCGTTCGTCGAGCCCCTGGAGGCCTCCGACCGGCTCCGCGCCCGCCAGCCCGTCTCGCAGGACAATATCGAGTGGGTGCGGCAGTACTGGACCTCCAACCTGGACAACCTGGAGGTCTACGACGAGGTAACGGCTCGCGAGGAGGCCGCCTGCTACTACCGGGCCGGTGGTGACACCCTCATCGACGCCACCACCCGCTACATCGCCCGCGACCCGCGGGCGCTGGTACGGATCTCCCGGGGCAGCGGGGTCCGGATCGTGGCCGGCACCGGGTTCTACGTCGCCGAGACCCACCCTCCGGATATGGCCCGGCGTACGGAGGAGGATCTGGCGGCCGAGATGATCGGGGAGCTCACCGTCGGTATCGACTACACCGGGGTGCGGGCCGGGTTCATCGGTGAGATGGGTTGCTTCTGGCCTCTCAGGGAGGACGAGCGGAAGGCCTTGCGCGCGGCCGCGCTGGCTTCGGTTGAGACCGGTGCCGCCGTCATGGTCCATCCGGGCCGCCATCCCGACGCCCCGGCCGAGATCGTGTCTGTGCTCACCGAGGTGGGGATGCCGGCGGACAAGATCATCATGGCCCACATGGACCGGACGATCCTGGATGCCGGCGCGGTTCTCCGGTTCGCGGAGACCGGCTGCTACCTGGAATACGACATGTTCGGTCTGGAGACCTCCATGTACCCGACGGTGGCCGAGCGGACCGAGGCCGGGATCGTCCCCAGCCGCCCGCCGGGCCTGTCCGTCATCAGCGACGCCCAGCGGCTGGAACGCTTGGACCTGCTCATCGAGCACGGGTACGCGGACAGGCTCCTGGTGTCCATGGACATCTGCACCAAGCACCGGCTCCACCGCTACGGCGGGCACGGCATCGACCACATCCTCGAGAACATCGTCCCGTGGATGCGGCGTCGAGGGACGACCGAGGATGTCCTCCAAACCCTCCTCGTGGAGAACCCCCGCCGGGTCTTCACTGTGAACCCACGTTGACCGGCAGGCGGCGGTGAAGCTCAGGGCGGGTGTGATCGGGGCCGGATCCTGGGCGGTGGCCTCGCACATCCCCAACCTCGTGCGGCGTTCGGACGAGGTCGAACTCGTCGGGGTCGCCCGTCCCGACCACGAGTTGCTCGGATGGGTGGCGAACGAGTTCGGCTTCCGGATGGCGTCCACCGACTACCGCGAGGTCCTCGATCAGCAACTCGACATCTGCATCATCTCCAGCCCCAACCGGTTTCACTACGAGCATGCCCGAGCGGCGATGGAGTCCGGATGCCACGTACTGGTGGAGAAGCCGTTCACGCTCGACCCGGTGGAGGCTTGGGAGCTCGTTGATACCTCCGAGCGTCTCGACCGCCACCTGCTACTGGCCCTGGGATGGAACTACAAGCCCATGGTCCGCCGGGCAAGGGAACTGGTCGAGGAGGGTGGCGGTCTCGGTGATGTGGAGCACATCATGATCGACATGTCCTCGGCTGCCCGCGAGTTGCTGGCCTCCGGCGCTCCGTACGAGGCCGGTTCGTCGGTGGCGACCGCCCGTCCCGAGACCTACACGGACCCCACCGTGTCCGGCGGGGGCTACGCGCAGGCGCAGCTCTCGCACGCCCTCGGGATGGCCTTCTGGCTGGCCGGGGACGTGCGCGCCTCCGAGGCTTTCGCCTTCATGTCCGCGCCCCTCGAAGCGCCGGTGGAACTGCACGACGCCATCAGCTTCCGCCTGTCGAACGGAGGCGTGGCCACCGTCTCGGGCAGTTCGTGCCACCTGGGATACGACGGCAACAAGCACGTCTTGGCGGTCCGGATCACCGGGTCGGAGGCGATGCTGTCGGTGGACGTGGGCCGCGAGCTGGTGTACTGGTACCGCGACGCGGCCGATGCAGTGCGACTCGATCTCGATGGCCATGCCGGGGACTACGACTGCGACGGTCCTGTGCAAACGCTGGTGGATCTGGCCCTGGGTCGGGACGTGAGAAACTGCTCGCCCGGCCATGTGGGAGCCCGGGCCGTGGAGGTCACCGAGGCCGCCTACCGCAGCGCCCGCACCGGTGAGGTGGCCAGGATCGCGAGCTCATGAGCACCCGTACCGCCCTGGTGACCGGAACAGCCCAGGGGATCGGGCGGGCGATCGCCGGGGAACTGGCGGCCTCCGGCCTCCGGGTGGTGGGGGTCGACATCCGGCCCCATGCGGATGCCACGATCCAGGAGGTGATCGTGGCCGACCTGAGCCGGGTCGACGAGTGCCTGCGGGTGGCTTCCGGGGCCGGAGAGGTCGATGTCCTCGTCAACAACGCGGCGGTCCTGGTCCAGGAACCGTTCGAGACGTTCGACATGGACGACTACGAGCACGTGATGGCCGTGAACCTGCGAGCGCCGTTCCTGCTGGGTCGGGAATTGGGACCGCCGATGGCAGCCCGGGGATGGGGTCGGATCGTCAACATCTCAAGCATCGGCGCCCGTACGGGTGGTCTGGCGGACTCGTCGGTGTACTCGGCCGCCAAGGCCGGCCTGGTGGCGTTCACCAAGAACTTCGCCCGCAACCTCGGACCCCGAGGCGTCACGGCCAACGCCATCACGCCGGGAGCGATCCTCACCCCGATGGCGGCCGGCATCTTCGAACGCGATCCTTCCATCGAAGCCAGGATCACTGCAGACATACCCCTGCGACGCTTCGCCCGTCCCGCCGAGGTGGCGACGGTGGTGGCCTTCCTCGCCTCCGACGAGGCCTCCTACATCAACGGCGCCACCATCGACGTCAACGGCGGCTGGGTCATGACCTGAGAACGCGCCCCGAGCCGGCGATCCGTCTCCGTCGCGACGGCCCCGGGTCAAATCCATGCCGTGGATATCCGGCAGCGCAGTCAACAGGGGCTAACGTCGTCTGCGGGTGATCCCCGAGCCGGGTGTCCGGCAGCGGCGACATGGCGGATGGGAGTACGGAAGGGTGCGGGTCAACGAGAACCTCCGGTACGAGGCCGATGACAAGTGCCCGCTCCCGGTAGCCGCCGGCGTTGCGATCCAGGGCGTCATGCTCATCCTGCCCACCACGGTGGTCATCGTGGCGGTTATCGCCCGGGCATCCGGCCAGCACGACAGTTACCTGGAATGGGCGGCGTTCGCAGCCCTAGTAGTCGGCGCGGTCACCACTGTTCTCCAGGCAGGCCGGATAGGGCGGTTGGGTGCCGGACATCTCGTCGTACCCTTCGTTTCGCCCACCTACATAGCGGTCTCTCTCCTGGCGCTGTCCAAAGGAGGGCCGGCATTGCTTGCAAGCTTGTTCGTAGTGGCGGCCTTGATCCAGTTCGCACTGGCGAGGTGGCTTTCCTCGCTGCGGGTTCTGATCACGCCGGTGGTCACCGGCACCGTGCTGATGCTGATCGCGACCACCATCCTGCCGGTCGCGTTCGACAGGATGGATGAAGTTCCGTCCGGCGCGCCAGCCGGGGCCGGTGTGGTTATCGCCGCCGTGACGCTGGCGGTCACCGCCGGGCTGGTCCTGCGCGGTGTGGGCGCTTGGCGGCTCTGGACCTCGTTCATCGGGATCGGGGTCGGTTGCGCGGCCGCGGCGCTGATGGGGAGCTACGACTTCCGGCCGGTCCTCGATGCGCCCTGGCTCGGACTCCCGGAGCCCCATCTGCACGGACTCGACCTGACGCCGGGTCCGGAGTTCTGGGCGCTCGTGCCGGTCTTCGTGATCGTCAGCCTGATGGCCGGTATCAAGAACATCGGTGACGGCTTGGTCATCCAGCAGGTGTCGTGGCGGCAACCCGGGACCAGCGACTTCCGGATGGTCCAGGGACTCCTCAACGCCAACGGGGCGGGCTCGCTACTGGCTGCGATCACCGGTATTCCGCCGATGTCCGTCGCCTCGTCGACGACCGCTGCCCTTGCCAATTTCACCGGTGTGGCCTCCCGCCGGGTCGGGTACCTGGTGGGTGCGTTCCTGGTGGCGATGGCGTTATTGCCCAAGCTGGTGGCCGTCTTGCTGACCATTCCCAGGCCGGTCATGGGGGCTTACCTGCTCGTTCTGATGGGAATGCTCTTCGTGGAGGGCATGAGGACGGTGACCCGCGACGGTCTGGATCACCGGAAGGCCCTCGTGGTGGCGCTGGCGTTCTCGATCGGCGTCGGCATGGACGGTCGGGGTATCTTCAGCGACCTGCTGGGTGAGACGTGGGGCGCATCGCTGGACTCCGGGATGATGTTGGGGGCGCTGGTCGCCCTCGGCCTCACCCTGTTCATCGAGGCCACCGGCCGCCGCCGGGCTCGTCTCGAGGTCCGGCTGGATATGTCCGCCCTGCCCGAGATAGATCGCCACCTCACCGAGTTGGCCGTCGGAGCGGGTTGGAACGCGGCCTCGGTCGACCAGTTGCGGGCCGCCGGCGAGGAGACGCTGTCGAGTTTGTTACATGCCGCGGACCCGCAACCAACCGGCGAGGCACCACCCCGCCTGGTCATAGTGGCGCGTCCCGACCGCGGCGTCATCGAGGTCGACTACATCACCGTCTACGTGGAGGAGAACCTGGAGGACCGGCTCTCCTATCTCGACGAGCGGAGCGATCAACCGGACGAGCGAGAGATTTCCTTCCGTCTCCTACGGCATTACGCCTCGTCGATATACCACCGGAAGTACCACGGCGCGGAGATCGTCACCGTCCGGGTCGAGGTCTAATGGTCTGCCTGCGAAACGACTTGGCGTGCTCTGCTTGCCATCGGCGTCCCGTCGCTGCGTTCCGCTTCCTTGACGTACCGCTGCGGGTATGCATTCGTCAGCGGGTCTTGCGAGGAACACCGCTGGCTGGCGCATACCACGCCGCCGTTCCACAGGCAGACCACCACGCGGTTAGAGCTCCCTGATCGGCGCGGGCTCCGGGATCATTTCGCGGGCGACCGCAGCCGCGTAGGTCTCGTTCCCGATGTTGTCCAGATCCCAGGTCACCGCCGGGAGGTCGGGAAACCGGAAGGTGCCTCGCTTCGTCCCGCGCTGCAGCACCGGTGGGATCTCGAACGTGGCGGGGTCCATGGACAGGCCAGTGCCGAGGGCCTTTATGAGAGCCTCCTTCATGGTCCAGAAGTCGAGGAACAGATCGGTTCTGTCTCTGCCTTCCGCGGTCGTCAGGACTGCCCGCTCCGGCTCTGTGAAGACCGTATCGATCAACAGGTCCATGTGCCGCCGTGGCTGTCGCTGCTCGACATCGACCCCGAGGCGTCCCCGCGGGGCGACCGCTATCAACCCATGATCACTGCTGTGGCTGACATTGAAGCTGATCGGAGCCGGTGCGCCATCGACCATGGCGAAGGGCTTACCGCGATCGTCGTGGACCTCGAAGGTGATCCGTTCGTTGCGGCACGCCAGCCGGCTGGCCAGCACTGCTCGCAGGGCCGCCCGGCACAGGGAAAACCGTCGCCCGGGGCCTTGGATCCGGAATCTCTGCAGCCGGTGCTGCTCCGCTGCGTCCAGCCAGGCGAGCGAAGCCGCTTCGTGGCCGGCATGCGGTCTGAGGTCGACGTGGAAGACGGTGGTCTCGCCGAGCGTTCTGTAGGGCCTCCACCAGGACCCGGTACGGGTTTCAGTCACATCACGCTCTTAGAGAGCCCTGGGCACCGATCTCCAGAACATCGGCGAGCACGAACCGGGCCTCCACCTCGTGGTCCCCTGACCCGATACGGGCTTGCGGGAGGGTGATGACCATCCTCTGGTCCCGGCGGATGTAGAAGCCGGTGAGCGGGCCGAGCCTCTCTACTGGGACGTCGGTGTGGCCCTCGCCGACCGATGGATTGGCCAATGTTGCGCCGCTCAGATCGACCTGATGGCCGTCGACGGCCAGCCAACTCACTGCCGTGATGTACTTCGATTGCGGGTGTGGGTTGTACAGCTCGAAGCTCACCGATCCGTCACGGATCCGGCCCGAGTCCTCCACGATCTCCAGGTCGCCCGCCTGGAGGCGCTCCACGAGCTGCCGGAGCATCACCCAGCTGTCGGCCCGCTCGCCGTCCGAGAACCCTTCGATGATCCTGGCAAGGCGCCCGACAGCGTGTTCCGACATGATCTCGCCCCACTCCCGGCTGGCGGTGAAGCGCGGGTTGGCGGCGTAGACACCGACATGTTCGGCCTCCGGGTCGTCCTCCAGGGTGGTGAGATCGACCGTGTGGGGATGGAACTCCATCAGGTAGGAGGTCTCCACCTTTGCGCCGTGGTCGTGGATGTCGCCCTCCATGCCGGCGTTGAGCTCGTTCCACACCGTGGTGAGGGCGTTGACGTCCGGAAACTCGTCCATCAGCCGGTCCGTCTCCTCCCGGAGCACGTGGAGATGGTCGAGCGCCCCGTGGCCGGAGAACACGACGATCGCCTTGAAGCCGCCTTCGGCGAGCTGGCGGAGTACCGGCCGGACGACCGACCGGAGGACCGTGACGTCGACCACGATGCCATGGGGGAGCGGTAGCACGCCGGACGCCAGCCAGAGGGGAGGAAGCACCACGCCGCCGGTGACCGCGGCCGTCCGGTGGCAGAGGTTGTCGGCGGTCAGCATGTCCACGCCGAGCGGGAGGTGAGGCCCGTGGTACTCGACGCACCCGACCGGAAGGAAGACGATGGGGGTCTCCTCCAACACCTGCCGCATCCGGGCCGGACGCACGAACTCGTAGGCGGTGGGGTCGAGAGAGGGATCGGCCACGGGCGTATCCTAGGAGCGTGCCGAGAAGTGTCCGGTTGGCCATATGGCTTGCACCGGAACTTGGTCGAGGCGTGGTAGGCCAACCCGCCCTCGACTTTTCGGCATGTTCCTCAAGTGGTCCGGAAGAGGAGGATCGGAAGATGGCATCAAGACCGAGCGCGATGGTGACCGGGGCGGCGAGCGGGATCGGGGAGGCTGCCGCCCGGCGCTTGCTCGAAGAAGGGTGCTCGGTGATCGCCGTAGACATCAACGAGTCGGGTCTCGATCCGATCGTGGCCGACGGCGCCAGGCCGCTGGTGGCCGACCTGGCCGACCTCGAGG
Source organism: Acidimicrobiia bacterium (assembly GCA_022827785.1). Classification (GTDB taxonomy): domain Bacteria; phylum Actinomycetota; class Acidimicrobiia; order Spongiisociales; family Spongiisociaceae; genus Spongiisocius. The sequence goes on along the minus strand of JAJEIM010000030.1, from coordinate 119,119 downwards.
ATCGGGCCAGGGTCATCGAGGCGGGCCGGGGTATCGACTACCTGGTCAACGCGGCGGGGATCATCCGCCTCAAGCCACTTTCCGAATTCACCGTCGGCGACTGGCGCGACATATTCACCATCAACGCCGAGGCCATCTTCTTCCTGTGCCAGGGCATCGGGCCGACCATGCCCCCGGGCAGCGCCATCGTCAACCTGTCCTCCAGCTCCGCCAAGCTGTCCAACACGGTCGAGGCCGCCGTCTACGGCGCCTCCAAGACCACCATCCTGTCGATAACCCGCTCGTTCGCCTACGGGTTGGCGAAGATCCCGGTGCGGGTCAACGCCGTCTGCCCGGCCATCATCGACACCCCGATGCAGGACAAGGTCCTCGAGATGGTCGCTCCCCTGCGGGGCATGACGGTCGAGGAGCTGACCGTTGCTCGCAACGCATCCGTACCCCTGGGTCGCACGGCGGCGCCGGAGGAACTGGCCGGCCTCATATGGTTCCTGCTGGGCGAGAAACCCGGATACATGACCGGCCAGGCTGTCAACTACGGAGGAGGCTACGTCACATGGTGATCGAGGACCTGCGGCGGATGCACCACATCGGGATCACCGTCCGGGATGTGGGCCGGTCATTGGAGTTCTGGCGGTCCTTCCTCGGCATCGAGGAGCGCTGGCGCCAGATCCTCGACGCCCCCTACCTCGGCCGCGTGACCGGTTATCCCGGGGTCAACATCGACGCCGCCATTATCGACCTCCCCGGCGGGGTCGTGCTCGAGATACTGAACTACCTGGTCGACGACAAGAACCCCAATCCTCCGGAGACCGCCAACCCCGGCAACGTCCACATCTGCATCGAGACTGACGAGATCGAGAAGATGTGGGATCGGGCCATCCGGAGCGGCGCCACCCCGATCAGCCCCGGCCCGGTGGAGGTGACCGCAGGTCCTAACACCGGCGTCAAGGCCTGCTACCTGCGCGATCCTGACGGCATCACGCTGGAACTGTTCAAGCCGGTCAACGCGGTTCGGTAGCATCGCACGACCACTAGCAGGCGAATCCTCAGGAGACTTATGAAGGTTGCAAGAGTCGAAGCCATCCCGGTCAGCTACCCCGAACCGAACGACTTCAACGCCATCCGCCATCTCTGCCTGGTGAAACTGACCACCGACGACGGGACGGTCGGATGGGGCGAGTCGGTCACCATGTGGCCCGAGTCGAGCTTCGCCACCGCGTCGATCATCGAAGGCATGGCGGATCTGGTGATCGGTCAGAACCCTGTCCACAACGACGTGATCTTCCGGGCCCTGAAGGACCGGGCCTGGTGGTACGGGTACGAGGGCGGCATCGCCAGCTTCGCGATCGCGGCTCTCGACATCGCCCTGTGGGATCTGAAGGGGAAGGCCCTCGGCGCCAGCGTGCTCGACCTGCTGGGCGGCCCGGTTCACGAGCGCCTACCGGCCATCGCCTCCTCCCACGCCCACTACGAGTCCATCCCCGAGATGGCCGAGGAGGCCGTGGAATGGCTGTCAACCGGACTCCAGGGAATGAAGGTGGGGTTCGGGAAGCGAGGCAAGGCCCGGCTCGGTTTCGAGCACGACCGGGACGTCGAGTACGTGCGGCAGATGAGAGAGGCCATCGGACCGGACAGGAGCCTGATGATCGACCTGGGATGGGTGATCAAATGGGATGTCATGACCGCCATCAAGCGGACCCGGGCCTTCGACGAGTACGACGTCGACTGGATCGAGGAACCACTCGGCGACTGGGATCCCGAGGGCTACGCCAACCTCCGCTCCAAGACGAAGACCCTGATCGCGTACGGCGAGAAGGAGTGGACGATCCGGGGATTCGAGCGGGTGCTGGCGACAGGAACGGTCGACGTGGTCGGTTGCGACCCGGGCCGTGCGGAAGGGATCACCGGCTTCAAGAAGATGGCCGATCGGGTCGAGCAGTGCCGGCGCCAGGCCAACGCCCATGCCTGGTCGTCGTCGATCGTCACCGCAGCCAGCCTGGCGGTGAGCTTCAGCAGCAGCGCCTGCAAGCTGTTCGAGTTCAAGCCGCTCGAGAACCCGATGCAGCACGAGTTGGTGACCGAGCCGTTCGACCACGAGGAGGGCTGGGTGTACCCGCCGTCGGGCCCCGGTCTCGGCATCGACGTGGACGAGAGGGTGGTGGATCGCTACCGCACCGAACGGGTGCTGGGCTGAGCAGCGAGGTAGGAAGGAGAGAGCATGGCGTGGAGCGTCGCTTCCGGACTCGAAGGACAGGGCGTGATAGTCACCGGCGCTGCCGGAGGGATTGGACGGGCCACGGCCGAGGCCTTCGCCACGGCAGGCGCCCGGGTGATGGCTGTTGACCTCCACCAGGCCGCGGCGGACGAGGTGGTGGCGGGGATGGAAGGTGAGGGGCATGTGGCCGTGGGCGCCGACCTGAGGGATCTGGATGCCCATCGCGCCCTGATCGCCCGGGCCTATGACGAGCTCGGCGGGCTAAAGGCGCTGGCCCACCTGGCGGCGGTGCTGGCCCGCCAGGACTCTGTGAACGACGTGACCGAAGCCGACTGGGACTTCCAGCTGGACACGAACCTCAAGGCCAGTTTCTTCCTCTGCCGGGCTGCGGCCGACGCGATGATCGAAGCCGGAGGGGGAGGGAGCATCACTCTCTTCTCCTCCCAGGGCTGGTGGACCGGCGGCTTCGGCGGCTCGGTCGTCTACTGCGCCTCCAAGGGAGGGATCGTATCGATGACCAGAGGCCTGGCCCGCACCTATGGCCCCCACCAGATCCGGGTCAACGCCATCGCTCCCGGCCTGGTCGACACCCCCATGCTCATGGACGATCTGTCCCCCGAGGTCTTCGAAGCCCTCAAGGAGGCAACCCCGCTGAAGCGGGTAGCCGATCCCCCGGAACTCGGAGGGGTGGTGGTGTTCCTGGCGAGTGATCACGCTTCCTACGTGAGCGGCGCCACGCTCAACGTGAGCGGCGGCTTCCTGATGTACTGACGGCGCGTGGTTGGAGCCACCGCCGGAACCTCGAGTACCACGAGTGCAGCCGGCCCGGAGGGGCAGTGACCGGGTGCTGCCCCGCTATGCCATCTCGTAGTGGAGGACGTAGGAGTGCTGCCCGTCTACGTTGTGGATCTCCAGCGTTCCCGAGATGCCGGCCAACTCTCCGGCGCCGGAGTCGGGCACGATCGTCACCGTGAGTCGGGCGTCACCCCTGTTCATCACCCCGCTGTGCTGGAGCACGAACGAACCCGTTCTCCCGCTCACCGAGCCCGCAAAGTGCTCGATGGCCACGTATCCCGCCGAGCCGGGAGTAGCGGTGACGGCTCCGATCATCTGTGCTTCCGAGGCGCCGACCATGTCGCCGGAGAACTCCTTGCGCACCACGTTGTGGTTCAGCTTCAGCCCGTCCTGCTCCAGGAACGGGGGCGCGGCATCGATGTTCACGCCCATGGGACCGCGGGCGGTGGGCATGGCAACCCCTTCCGTGTCGTATCGGTGGCTCCGGCCGCCGACTCTAGCCCCCGGCGTCTGATCCATTCGGCTGCGTGGAAGCACCGCCTCCAATCGCCGGCGGCGATTGAATAGGCGCATGTCTACATAGGCAGTGGACCCGCCAAGCCTGACCGGAGGCCGTGGCGGGTCGGCTGTTTCACGGCGTGGCAACTACGTCAGGTGGTGTGGGAACACCGTTACCATGCGCGACCGATGAAGCGACGCCCGCCTCGGTACTCCGCAGTCCGGCTGCTCAGCCGGGGTGCCCGCAAGAGCGTATGGCCGCGAGTGTGGCGGGAGGTGCCGCTGCGTGACAGCTACGACGCGGTGGTCATCGGCGGTGGCGTTCACGGGCTGGCCACGGCTTACTACCTGGCCGCCAACCACGGCATCACCAACGTGGCGGTGCTCGAGAAGTCGTATCTGGGAAGCGGGGGCTCGGGCCGCAACACGGCCATCCTCCGGTCCAACTACCTGACGCCGGAGGGGGTGGTCTTCTACGACCGCTCCCTGGAACTGTACAGGACGATGGCCGTCGACCTGAACATGAACGTGATGTTCTCCAGGCGCGGCCACATAACCTTGGCGCACAGCGACGCCTCGCTGCGGACCATGCACTGGAGGGCCGAGGTCAACAAACTCCAGGGGGTCGACTCGAGCGTCATCGGGCCCGCCGAGATCAAGCAGCTGGCGCCGGCGCTCGACACCTCGAGTCATCCCCGCTACCCGATCCTGGGCGCCCTCTACCACCCGCCCGGAGGCATCATCCGCCACGACGCGGTGGTGTGGGGATACGCCCGCGGCGCCGATGCCCTCGGCGTGGAGATGCACCAGAAGACCGAGGTCGTCGACATCGTGGTCACGGGCGGCGACGGCCCTGGCGGCAAGGGTCCGGGGGGCCGGGTCACCGGGGTCCGCACCAGCCGCGGCGACATTTCGGCGCCCGTGGTGGTGAACTGCACGGCGGGATGGGCCACCCTGATTTCCGACATGGCCGGTGTGAGCCTGCCCATCAGCACCCGGCCGCTGCAGGCCGCGGTCACAGAGCCGGTCAAGGTGTTCCTGCCCGTGGTGGTGGTATCCGGGACTCTGCACGTCTACGTCAGCCAGACCGCCCGGGGCGAGCTGGTCTTCGGCGCCTCGGTGGATCCCTACAACACCTACAACATCCGGGGTTCCCTCGACTTCACCGAGGGAACGGCGGGACACCTGCTCGAGCTCATGCCCGGCATCTCCCGCATGCGCCTGCTGCGGCAGTGGGCCGGCCTGTGCGACATGACCCCCGACTACTCGCCGGTGATGGGCTTCACCCCGGTGGAAGGCTTCCTGTGCGATGTGGGATGGGGCACCTACGGCTTCAAGGCAGGACCCGTGTCGGGCGAGCAGATGGCCGAGGCGATCGCCACGCAGAGGACCCCTGAGCTGATCGCACCCTTCTCCCTGTCCCGCTTCGAGAGCGACGCCCTCGTCGGCGAAAAGGGCGCCGCGGCGGTGGGGCACTAGGGGTCTGTCTTGCTGATCGTTCCCTGCCCCAACTGCGGTCCCCGGAACTCTGCCGACCTGCGATACGTGGGAGAGTCCAGGCCCAGACCCGATCCCAACTCCACCTCGACCGAGGAGTGGCGCGCCTACCTGTACGAGCGGGCCAACCCGGCGGGAATGTTGCGGGAGACGTGGTATTGCCGGTCCGGCTGCCGCCGATTCTTCACGCTCGAACGGGACACCGTTACCAACGAATTCACGAACCCGCCGACACCCGTTGCCAAGCTGGGGAAGAGGCCATGACGCGTCTGGGTCCGCAGCCGGGCGAGGTGATCGACCGGTCCCGCCCGGTCGACTTCACCTGGAACGGTCGGTCCGTCTCGGGCTTCGCCGGCGACACCATCGCCTCGGCGCTGACCGCCGCCGGTGTCCGGGTCGTGTCCCGGTCGATGAAGTACCGCCGGCCCCGCGGCTACATGAGCAACGACTACTGGGATCCCAACGCGCTGGTCCAGGTGGGGGACGACCCCAACGTGCGCTCGGCCCACCGGCTCATAGAGCCGGGAATGGCAGTGGAGGCCCAGAACGTCTGGCCTTCGCTCGAGCGCGACCTGAGGGCGGTCACGGGGCTGGCCTCACGGTTCCTGACCGCTGGCTTCTACTACAAGACCTTCATGCGGCCCCGGTGGCTCTGGCCTACCTACGAGAAGGTGCTCGCCACCTTCTCGCCCGGAGGGAGGATCGATCTCGACACCCCCCATCGGTACCACGACAAGCGTTACACCCACCCGGATGTGGTGGTCGCCGGGGGAGGCCCGGCCGGGATGGCCGCCGCGGTCGCAGCGGCCGGTGCCGGGGCGAGGGTGCTTCTGGTGGAGCACTGCCACCGCTTGGGCGGCCACCTCCTCTGGGGCGACGATCACGATCGGGCATTGGCCGCCGAACTCGCCGCCGCGGTCGAAGCCGCCGGGGTCGAGGTCTTGGTCGACTCGACCGTCACCGGCCGCTACGAGGACAACTGGACCGCCATCGTCCAGCGCAACCATCCCGTCGCGGTCGAGCGCCTGATAAGGGCCCGGGCAAAGGTACTGGTCGCCGCGCCGGGGCTCATCGAACGGCCCTACGTGTTCGACGGCAATGACAAACCCGGCGTCATGCTGTCGGGCGCCGTGCGCCGCTTCGTGAACATGTACGCGGTGAGACCGGGCAGCAGGACGGTGGTGTTCACGGCCAACCCCGACGGGGACGCCGCCGTCATCGACCTGGAGCGGGCCGGTGCGGACGTCACGGTGGTCGACGCGCGCCAGGGTGAGGACATCGTGAGAGCGAGGGGAGGATCGAAATCAGTCAAGGGTGTCGAACTCGGCGACGGCAGGAACCTGGACTGCGATCTGCTGGTCACGGCCGCAGGCTGGACCGCTCCGACGTCCCTGCTGAACATGTCCGGGGATAGACCGGTCTACGACGATGCGGCGGCCCGCTTCTTCCCATCGGTCCCGATCGGCAGCGTCCTGGCAACCGGAGGCCTGGCGGGCGACGGCGGTATGGATGAACTCATCGGGCATGCCAGGGCCACCGGCCGGCTGGCCGCTGCCAGGGCGCGGGCGGTGAGCCACCGGCTGCAGGCCGCAACGGCTAGGGCACTGCCGGTAGACGGTGAGGAACCCGAATGGCCTGTGGACATCCGGCCCGCGCTGTCGCGAGATCCCCATCCGGCGCTCTTCCGGTCGACCACGCACGGGGTGGTCGACTTCTCCGAGGATGTGAGTTCCAAGGACATGGTGGGGGCGGCGGCCGAGGGATACGACTCCGTCGAGTTGCTCAAGCGCTACACGACCGCCACTATGGGCCCCAGCCAGGGCAAGCTGGAGACCGTCAACACGGTGGCGGTGCTGGCCGAGGCTCGGCGGCAGACGATCGCCGAGGTCGGTACCACCGTGTGGCGGCCGCCCTACGCGCCGATCACCATGGGGGCTCTGGGCGGGCGCATGTTCGAACCGGTCCGCGTGTCGTCGATCCATCCGTGGCACGAGGCCGGCGGCGCCACGTTCATGCTGGCCGGCCAGTGGATCCGGCCCGACCACTACGGAGACCCCGCCGGCGAGGTGCTCAACACGCGGGAGAACGTCGGGATCATGGACGTGACCCCGCTCGGCAAGCTCGACCTGCGCGGACCCGACGTGCCGAGGCTGCTCGGCCACCTCTACACCAACAAGTGGATGAAGCTGGCGGTCGGCTCGGTGCGGTACGGCATCATGTGCGGCGAGGACGGCGTGATCCTCGACGATGGGGTCACGGGACGGCTCGACGATCAGCACTACATGATGACCACCACCAGCTCCGGCGCCGCGACAGTTTGGGAGTGGGCCGAGAACTGGCTCCAGACCGAGCATCCCGACTGGCAGGTTCACGTGACGCCGGTCACCTCCGGCTACACCAGCATCAACGTGGCCGGTCCGGAGTCCCGAAGGCTCATCCGTCGCCTGGTGGAGGATGTCGACCTCGACCCCGAGGCCTTCCGGTACATGCAGGTGCGCACGGCGACGGTGGCCGGCATCCGTGACTGCTTCATGTGGCGCATCGGCTTCACCGGGGAACTCTCCTTCGAGCTTCACGTACCCGCCGGCTACGGCCTGGCGGTGTGGGAGGCCCTGCTGGAAGCCGGTGAGGATCTCGGTATCAGACCCTTCGGGGTGGAATGCCAGCGCATCATGCGGCTGGAGAAGGGCCACTTCATCGTGGGCCAGGACACGGACGGGCTCACCAAGGCGCCCGCCGTGGGACTAGGCCACCTCATCAAGCTTGACAAGGACGACTTCGCCGGCAAGCCCGAGTTGGCGTGGGCTCTGGAGGAAACCTCGGCACCCGTGCTGGTGGCCATCCAGCCGACCGACCCCTCGATCGTGCCCGAAGAGGCCGCTCAGATCGTGCGTCCCGGCACCGATGAGATCATCGGCCGGATCACCTCCTCGCGCATGTCTCCGACGCTGGAACGCTCGGTCTGCCTCGGCCAGGTGCTGCCCGAGGTCTCCCAACCGGGTTCGGAACTGACCGTGGTCACGGTCGGCGGCCGCCGTATCACGGCTCGGGTCATGGAGCACCACGCCCACTTCGATCCGGAAGGAGAACGGGCCCGTGGCTGAACTGCCCGCTTTCGAGAGTCCAGTGAGCACGCCTTTCGTGTCCTCCGCGGGGGTCCCGATGGAGCCCGGCGGACCGGACGCACCGCTGACCCTCCAAGACGTCTCCTCGACCACCAAGATCATCGTGCGAGCGGGACCCGGAACGGATGCCTGCCGCCGGCTGTCCACCCCTTTCACCACCAGCCGGATGGAGGACGGTGTACTGATCGTCGGCCAGCGGCCGGATGAGTGGACTCTCCTGGGTCAGGGAACCGCCATAGAGACCGTGATCGACGGCCTGGACCGGTCCGGCCACGTCAGCGTGATCGACGGAACCCACAGCCGCGCCATGTTCCGGTTGACAGGAGCGGACGCCGCCTCGGTTCTGGAGAAGCTATGCAGTCTCGACTGGAACGATCACATGACCCCGGACGGCGCCGCCGTATCAGGGTCGGTGGCGCGGGTCACCTGCGACATCGTCCGCAACGACCTCGACGGCACCCGTTGCTACCTGGTCTCCTGTGACCGGTCCTACGGCCAGTACCTGTTCGAAGTCATACTCGACGCCGGCCAGGAATTCGGCATCAGCCCATTCGCGGATCCGGCCTGCTGAGTCGTCAGCGTTTGCGCCTGTCCCCCGGGATCCAGTCGGTTCCGGCTATCGGGACCTGGGCCATGGCGGCTGCTTCCACTGTTAGGGCGGCGAGGTCCTCGGGTTCGAGGTTGGCGACGTGCGACTTGCCGCAGGCGCGGGCGAGGGTCTGGGTCTCCATGGTCAGTACCTGGAGGTAGTTGGCCAGGCGGCGGCCCCCGATCACGGGGTCGAGGCGGGCGGTCAGCCGGGGGTCCTGGGTGGCGATGCCGGCCGGGTCGGTTCCGTCCTGGAGGTCGTCCCAGAAACCGGCTGCGGAGCCCAGCTTCCGGTACTCGTCGTCGTAGGCGGGGTCGTTGTCGCCGAGGGCGATCAGCGCCGCGGTGCCTATGGAGACAGCGTCCGCCCCGAGTGCCAGCGCCTTGGCCACGTCGGCGCCCGATCGGATGCCTCCGGATGCGATCAGCTTCACCGACTTGCGGTGCACGTCGAGGTCCTGGAGGGCCCGGGTGGCTTCGGGGATGGCGGCGATGGTGGGGATCCCCGCATGCTCGATGAATACGTCCTGGGTGGCGGCCGTGCCGCCCTGCAAGCCGTCGACCACCACCGCGTCGGCCCCGGCCTTGACGGCTAGGGCGGTGTCGTAGAAGGGTCGGGCCGCGCCGACCTTGACGAAGATCGGAACCTGCCAGTCGACGACCTCTCGCAACTCCTGGATCTTGATCTGCAGGTCGTCGGGCCCGGTCCAGTCCGGATGGCGGCAGGCCGATCTCTGGTCGATGCCGGCGGGCAGAGTGCGCATACCAGCCACCCGCTCGCTGACCTTCTGGCCCAGGAGGATGCCACCCCCGCCGGGCTTCGCCCCCTGGCCCACCACCACCTCGATGGCGTCAGCCGAGCGCAGGTCGTCGGGATTCTGCCCGTAGCGGGACGGGAGGTACTGGTAGATCAGCTTCGAGGAGTGCTCCCGCTCCTCGGGAAGCATCCCGCCGTCCCCGCTGGTCGTCGAAGTCCCCATCGCGCTGGCGCCCCGACCCAGCGCCTCCTTGGCATTGGCGGACAGCGAGCCGAAGCTCATGCCGGCGATGGTGATGGGGATGGCGATCTCCAGGGGCCTGGCCGCTCTCTCCGCTCCGATGACCAGATCGGTCTCGCACGACTCCCGGTAGCCCTCGAGGGGATAGCGCGACATGGACGCCCCGAGGAACACCAGGTCGTCGAGGGTCGGCATCCTCCGCTTGGCGCCCCAGCCCCGGATCCGGTAGACGCCGGTGTTGGCCGCCCTATGGATCTCGGCGATCACATGGCGGTCGAATGTGTAGGACTCGCGCAGGCGCCAACTGTCTCCGGTTCCGCTCATCCGGCTCTCCTCGCGACCTCGGCGTTGACATCGTCGATGTGGAAGTTGTAGAGGCCGCGGGCAGTTCCGTAACGCCTGAAATCGTTGGGGTCGGCCTCCATGCCGGCCGCCTCGAGCAGCCCGGCGAGGGTCCGGACGTGTTCGGGCCGCATGTCCTTGCAGATGGCGTCCGCACCGAGACTTGCCACCTCGCCCCGCACGTACAGGTTGGCCTCGTATATGGAGTCGCCGAGATCGCTGCCCGCGTCGCCGAGCACGACCAGGTTGCCGGCCTGGGCCATGAACGCGCTCATGTGGCCCACGTTCCCTCCCACCACGATGTCGACGCCCTTCATCGATATGCCGCACCGGGCGCCGGCATTCCCCTCGATCACCACCAACCCGCCGTGGCCGGTGGCGCCCGCCGACATGGTGGCGCTGCCGCTGATGCGCACCGTCCCCGACATGATGTTCTCGGCCAGTCCGGTGCTGGCGTTGCCGTCGACGTACACAGACCCCTTTTGGTGCATGCCGGCGCAGTAGTAGCCGACCGAGCCGTGGATCTCGACGCTGATATCGGCGTCGATACCGCACGCCACGGCGTGGGCGCCGCGGGGATTCAGAACCCGGAACGAACCTCGCTCGGCCTGGTGGAGCTTCTGGTTGAGGTCGCGCAGCGAGGTCTCCGCCAGGTCGATGGTGGTGACCGGATCCGGTGCGCTCACGCAGCCCGGGCCCATGTGTAGATGACACCCGGCGCAGGCTCCCAAACGGTGGCGTGGCTGGAATCGGGAAGGTGCGTGATGGCCCGGTACTCCGAGGACATCGCCACCCAGTCGTCGGTCTCGGCGACTATCGCCGGCTTGCAGGCGATGGGGTCCCGCAGGATCGCGAAGCCGTCCTCGATGCCGATTGCGAAGGTGAAGAACCCGTCGAGCCCCACCAGGGCGCGCTCGAGGGCCTCCTTGATACTGTCGCCCTCCCTCAGGCGCCAAGCCAGGTAACCGGCTGCCACCTCGGAGTCATTCTCGGTCTGGAAGATCTCTCCCTGGCGCTCGAGCCGGGTCCGGAGCCAGTTGTAGTTCGACAGGGATCCGTTGTGGACGAGGCACGTGTTGGCGCCCGTTGCGAAGGGGTGGGAACCGTTTGTGGTGACCGCCGACTCGGTCGCCATCCGCGTGTGGGCGAGCGCATGGGTTCCGGATCGGGATCGCAGGTCGTAATTGATCGCCACCAGATCGGGATCCCCGACCGCCTTGTATATCTCGATCTGGGATCCGTAGCTGAGGACATCCACCTCGGGGGAGTTGTCGATCAACCACTGGCGGGCCCGGCCGCCGTCACCCGCAGTCTCGAGAACGGCGTGGTCCCGGATGGGCCGGACCGACACCTCGGCATCGAGAACGGTTTCGAGGTCGGCGGCAGTACGGCCCCAGTCGGGCCGCTGTCCCTCCGCCAGCACGGTTATGCGGGTCATACCGGCCTGGCCTCGGTCGTAGATGGCGAAACCCGCACTGTCCGGACCGCGGTCGCGCATCTCGTGGAGCATGCTGGCGGTGAGTTCCCCCAGCCGCGGCTGGAACCGTTCGGTCTTCAGGAAGAGGCCGACGATGCCGCACATGGTGACTCCGATCAGATCGCCCCGGCACTGCGGGGCTAATGTAGCCTCGCACACTACTAGTGAAGGTCCCGTTTCCCGGCAGTCGCCGCCGGAGATCGCCGTCAGGTACTCGATTGCAGGGAAGCTGCCACGAGGAGGTTTGACGTGGGCTCAGTGGAGGACATCAGGTCCAGGGTCGAGGCGGACGGTGTCGAGTTCATCTACGCCATGTTCGTAGAGATGCATGGAAAGCCGTGTGCCAAGCTGGTGCCCGTCGAGGCGCTGGACGGCCTGATGGCCGACGGAGCGGGGTTCGCCGGCTTCGCAGCCGGTCCCATGGGCCAGGATCCTTCCGCCCCGGACATCCTGGCGATCCCGGATCCGGCGTCCTACACACAGCTGCCGTGGCAGCCGAACGTGGCCGTCATGCAGTGCGACCCGACCGTCGAAGGCGAACTCTGGCCCTACGCCCCCCGGGTGATCCTCCGCACCGCCCTGGAGTCGCTGGCGGAGCGCAACCTGGTCCTCAAGTCCGGCTTCGAGGCCGAGTACTCGATGGTGGCCCGTGGCGAGGACGGGACGATTCGGGTTGCCGACCCGCTCGACACCGACGCGCGACCCTGTTACGACGCCCGCCTGCTCACCCGCATGCTTCCCCACCTGACCGAGGTGTCGAAGCACATGAACGCCATGGGTTGGGAGAACTACGCCAACGACCATGAGGACGCCAACGGCCAGTTCGAGCAGAACTGGAAATACTCGGATGCCCTGACCACGGCCGACCGGCTCATCCTGTTCCGCTTCATGGTCCATACCCTGGCCCAGCGGGACGGGCGGTACGCCACGTTCATGCCCAAGCCCTTCGCCGATAGGACGGGGAACGGACTCCACGCCCACATGAGCCTCTGGACCGGGGACACCGATGAGCCCCTGTTCCCGGGGGGCGAAACCGACAGCAAGGGCCTCGGTCTCAGCGAGATGGCCTACCAGTTCACCGCCGGTCTCCTGGCCCATGCGGAGTCGCTGGTGGCGGTGGCGTGCCCGATCGTCAACTCATACAAGCGGATGGGGGTCGGCGCGCCCACCTCGGGAGCGACTTGGGCGCCGGCCTACGCGGCATACGGCGGCAACAACCGCACCCACATGATCCGGGTGCCCGAGCCCGACCGGATCGAGATCCGGCTTCCGGACGGCGCCGCCAACCCCTACCTGCTGTTCGCCGCCATCCTGGCCTGCGGGCTGGACGGTATCGACAACGGGATGGACCCGGGGGAGCCGAACACCGCCAACCTCTTCACCCTCTCCAGCGACGAGGTGGCCGCCCGCGGTATCAAGACCCTGCCCCCAACGCTGCTGCACGCGGCCGACAACCTGGCCGGCAACGAAGTGCTGCGCGCCGGCCTGGGAATGACTCCCGACGGTCCGTACAGCGACTACTTCGCGGCGGTCAAGCGGCAGGAGTTCCTCGACCACCACCACCAGGTGACCCGCTCCGAGGTGGACCAGTACCTCACCCTCATGTAAGCGAGCGACAGGTCATAGCCCCAGGCGGCCACCAGGATGCGCCGCCGGTACAATCGCAAAGACTCGAGAACACGGCCGAAGGATGCGAGATGGCACTGCCCGGTATCAGCGAGTTGGTGAGCCTGGAGGGGGAGTGCGCCATCGTCACGGGAGCAGCCCAGGGGTTCGGCGCGGCCATATCGCGCCGTCTCGGTGAAGCGGGCGCGACGGTGTTCGTGGCTGACCGGAACGTCGACGGCGCCGAGCAATCGGCGGACCGGTTGCGGGGACTGGGATACGATGCGATCGCGCATAGCGTGGATATCGCCGACCGCGACAGCGTGGAGGCGCTGGTGGATGCTGCGGAGGAGCGAGCCGGCCGGGTGGACATCCTGGTCAACAATGCCGGCATCTACTCGAATTACTACTTCGCGCAGATGCCCCCGCAACTGTTCGCCGATACGGTCTCGGTCAACGTGGTCGGCACGTTCCAGATGTCCCAGGCGGTCACCGGGCGGATGATGGCCGATGACCAGGGTGGTTCCATCGTGAACATCGCATCGGTCGACGCGTTCAACACCTCCGCGGAGGGCCTGTCGCACTACACCACTTCGAAGCACGCCCTCGGGGGGTTGACCAAGTCGATGGCGATCGAGCTCGCCGCCCACAGCATCCGGGTCAACGCGGTGTGTCCGGGAGCGGCCATGACCGAGGGGGCGATCGCCCTGGTCACGGCGGGCGCCCCGGAGGGAATCGACCTGGAGGCGCAGTGGGATGGCATCAAGGACCGGACCCCGCTCGGGCGCCTCTGCGATCCGGACGATGTGGCGCGGGCCGTATTGTTCCTGGCCTCCGACATGGCGGCCTTCGTGACCGGCGCCTTCCTCGTGGTCGACGGCGGCATCCTGGTCCAACCTCTCGAAGGCTACGTTCCGTCGTCCGGTCACTGACCGGCGCCGGTCATGAAGAGGCCCTGAGTGGGTAGAAGGATCACCTCCGCCGAGGCGTTCGACATCAGGTTCCCCACGTCTCTCGAACTCGACGGGTCGGATGCTGTCCACACCGACCCGGACTATTCGGCCGCGTACGTGATCCTCCGCACGGATGCCGGGGATGGTGTCGAGGGCCACGGTTTCTGCTTCACCCTCGGCAGGGGGAACGAGATCGAGGTGGCTGCGCTCGAAGCGCTCAGCCCGCTGGTCGTCGGCCTCGACCTGGACGAGATCGTGGCCGACTCGCGGTCCTTCTCCCGTCTTCTCACCCAGGACTCCCAGATGCGTTGGCTCGGTCCCGAGAAGGGCGTCGTCCACATGGCCGCTGCGGCCCTCATCACAGCCGTTTGGGATCTCGCCGCCAAGACCGCGGGCAAGCCCCTGTGGAAGTATCTGGCCGATCTCTCGCCGGAGCAACTAGCGGCGATGGTCGACTACCAGTACCTGTCGGACGCGCTGACCGAGGAAGAGGCGGTCGAGATGTTGCGGCGTGCCGAGAGCGGCAAGGCGGCTCGGGAGCGTTTCCTGCTGGAGCATGGGTATCCGGCGTACGCAACGAGTCCGGGGTGGCTGGGCTACTCGGACTCCAAGCTGGTGCGCCTGTGCCGTGAGGCGGTTGGGGACGGCTTCACACTCATCAAGCTCAAGGTCGGTGGAACCATCGAAGACGACCAGCGGCGCTTGAGGCTCGCTCGTGAAGCTGTGGGGCCCGACGTGCTGATCGCCGTCGATGCCAACCAGAAATGGGACGTGGGGGAGGCCATCGAGTGGATGGGCGAGCTGGCGTCACACTCGCCCTACTGGATCGAGGAGCCCACCAGCCCGGACGACATCCTCGGCCACGCAGCCATCCGGCGGGCGGTTGCTCCGATAAAGGTCGCCACCGGCGAGGCGGTCCAGAACCGGGTCATGTTCAAGCAGTTCCTCCAGGCCGGGGCGATCGACATCATGCAGATCGACGCCACGAGGGTGGCAGGGGTGAACGAGAACATCGCCAACCTCCTACTGGCTGCCAAGTTCGGCGTGCCGGTAATCCCGCACGCGGGCGGGGTGGGGCTGTGCGAGGTGGTCCAGCACCTGGCGATGCTTGACTTCGTCGCGATCGGCGCCGAGATGGAGGGACGGTCCATCGAGTTCGTCGATCACCTGCATGAACACTTCGTGGATCCGGTGGTGGTCGTCGATGGATCCTATGCCGCCCCGCGCCGGCCGGGGCTCAGCTCCACGATCCGGCCCGCATCACTCGACGAGTTCCGCTACCCGACAGGCCCGGCTTGGCGTTGATCACCTCTTAGAGATCATGTTATTATGGTGCCACAATGATGGTACGCACACAGATCACTTTGCATGCGGAGCACCACGCACGCGCCAAGGCCCGGGCCGCGGTACTGGGTGTCTCCTTTGCCGAATACATGCGAAGGCTGGTCGACCAGGATCTGGCCGGATCGTCCAGGGAGGCGCCCGTCTCCATCGTCTTCGATCTCGGCACCTCGGGACGTGCTGACATCGCGTCGGACAAGCATCGTATGGTGGCCCAGGCGACGGTCGCGGCGAAGCGCTTCCGTCCTGGCGGTCCGTGAGCATCTTCGTAGACAGTCCGGCCTGGTACGCCGCGGCTGATCATGGTGATCGCCATAACCCGCGTGCCAAGCAACTGCTTGCAACCGACGAGCCCCTCGTAACGAGCGACCACGTGCTGGTCGAGACCTGGCGTCTCATCCACCATTTCATCTCCGCCGACGCAGCAGAACGCTTCTGGGACGGACTGCGAAGAGGTGTGGCATCTATCGAGCAGACGACGGTTGCCGATCTCGAAGCGGCCTGGGCTATAGGAGAGAGCTTCCCCGACCAGGATTTCTCCCTAGTGGATCGCACCTCCTTCTCGCTCATGCAGCGGCTCGGGATCTCACGGGTCATCACCTTCGACAGCGACTTCGCTGTCTTTCGATATGGCCGCGGCCGCCGAAGGGCCTTCGACGTTCTGATGTGACAGGGTGGGCGGCACGAGGAGCATGCGGCCGCACGGCGCAACCCCTCTACAGACTTGTATCGACGAACCGATCCGCGAAGTGTTGTCTACTCAGGGTGCATCAACTCCCAGACGACGTCAGGACGGAGAGGGGTTCTGTCGATCCGGACGCCGAAGGGAGCGAGAGCGTCGGCGACCGCGTTGGCTATCGCGGGCGGCGAGGCGAGGGTGCCAGATTCGCCGACCCCTCGCACACCCAGCGGGGTGTCCGACGGTGAGACCATGTTGTCCAGGGTCAGCCGCGGCACCTCCATCGCGGAGGGGAGCAGGTAGGCGGAGAAGCTGGCGGACGGAACCTGGCCGGACTCGTCATGGCTGACCTGCTCGTAGAGAGCCTGTCCGATTCCCTGGGCGATCCCGCCGTGTATCTGGCCGTCCACGATCCCCGGGTTGATCCCTACCCCGTAGTCGTCGACCGACACGAAGTCGAGGATCTTCACCTTCCCGGTCTCCGTGTCCACCTCCACAACGGCTGCGTTGGCGCCGAACGCGAAGTTGACATCAGGCGGGTCGTAGAACGCCGTGGCCTCGAGCCCCGGCTCGAACATCGGCCCGCAGCGCTTGAGGAAATGGGCCTCCTCCGCCACCTCGTGCCAGGACACCGCGGTCTCGGGGCTACCGACCACCGTGAACACGCCGTCCTCGTAAGCGATGTCCTGAGCGGCGGCCTCCAGCATGGCGGCCGCCACCTGCCGCGCCTTCTCCACCACGCGTTCGGCCGCCACCAGTGCGGCATGGCCGCCGACCACCGCGCCCCGGCTGCCATGGGTGCCTCCGCCGAACGGGATGGTCTCGGTGTCTCCGTGGGTGACCGTGATGTGATCGAAGGGTATCTGCAACTGGTCGGCGACGATCTGGGCGACGACCGTATCCGATCCCTGCCC
Source organism: Acidimicrobiia bacterium (assembly GCA_022827785.1). Lineage (GTDB taxonomy): Bacteria > Actinomycetota > Acidimicrobiia > Spongiisociales > Spongiisociaceae > Spongiisocius. The sequence goes on along the minus strand of JAJEIM010000030.1, from coordinate 102,092 downwards.
CTGCGGGCAGAGGCCCGAGTAGACGACCGCCTTGCCCTGGGGGTCCACCCGGATCAGCGTCGACTCGTGGCCGGGGAAGAACTTCATCGGATTCCAGTCGTGACCCGACGGGGAGAAACCGCAGAGGAGGTTATAGGTGGCGAAACCGACTCCGATATGGCGACCTACCTTCCTCGCCTCCGCCTGGCGGGTCCGTACCGCCTGGTAGCCCACCAGTTCCGCCGCTCTTTCCAGCAATGCCGGGTAGTCGCCGCCGGTGTAGGTAAGGCCGAAGGGGGTGCGGTACGGGAGTTGGTCGGGAGCGACCAGGTTGCGTAGCCTCATCTCGACCGGATCGATGCCGAGTTCCCGGGCGGCCTCCTCGATCAGCCTCTCCTGGACGAAGGTGGCCTCGGCCCGGCCCGAACCACGCAGAGCCTCGATCGACATCTTGTTGGTGAAGACCTTCTCCAGCTTGATGTCGACGCTGGGGATGTCGTAGTTGCCGGTGAGGGTGTCGATCGTCAGATCCGGGACGACCGGTGTGAAGAAGTGGAAGTAGGCGCCGAGATCCCCCACGAAGTGGCTGCGGAGCGCCAGGATCTTCCCCCGGGAGTCGAGGGCGAGCTCGGCGTCGTGGATCTGGTCCCTGGCATGAACGCCTGCCGTGAAGTTCTCGGTCCGGGTCTCCACCCACTTCACGGGGACACCCAACTCCAGTGCCGCCCAGATGACGGCCAACTCGTCCGAGTAGAGGTTGAGCTTGCTACCGAAGCCGCCGCCCACGTCCGGGGCGACGATGCGGAGCTTGGATTCGTCGAGCTCGAAGATGTGTGCGAGCCATGTGCGGAGGGTGTGTGGCCCCTGGCAGGACAGCCACACGGTGAGATGGCCGGTGGACGGCTCCGGCACCGCCAGGATGGCGCGGGGTTCCATCGGGGAGGCCGATATCCGTTGCACGGTCAGGCGGCGGGACACGACGTGGTGGGCCCGGGCGAAGGCATCATCGGGATCGCCGATCACCTTGTGGATCTCGCCTATCTTGTTGGTGCCGCGGTCCGGGTGCACCAGCGGCGCCCCGGGGGAGAGCGCTTCCCAAGGGTCGAGGACGTGGGGCAGGGGTTCGTAGTCCACATCGACCCGCTCGGCGCCGTTGACGGCCGTCCGCGGGTCACTTGCCAGCACCATCGCTACCGGCTCGCCCACGTAGAGGACCCGGTCCCCCGTGAGGGGGGTCCTCGGCGGGGCCCAATCGGCTGCGGCGGTCGGGATCAGGGGCATCCCTGCGGCCGACTCGGATCCTGAGTACGAGGCGACCACCCCCGGCGTCTCTCGCGCCCCGGCCAGGTCGACCGACGTGATGTCGGCGTGCGCGAAGGGGCTCCGTACGAACGAGGCGTGGACCATGTGGGGCACGGTGAGGTCGTCGACGTACCGGCCCTTGCCGGCCAGGATGCGGGGATCCTCCTTGCGGGGTAGCCGGGCGCCGATGGAGGTCATGGCTGCCCACTCCCCGTTGGATCGGAGAGTACGGCGTCGACTATGTGCTGGTAGCCCGTGCACCGGCAGAGATTGCCCTCCAGGGCCTTGCGGACCTCCGACTCGGATGGTTCGGGGTTCTCGCGTAGTAGCGCGGTGGCAGCCATCAGGAAACCGGACGTGCAGAACCCGCATTGAAGGGCGAAGTGCTCGGCGAAGGCCCGCTGAAGGGGGCCCAGCCTTCCGTCGGGCCCGAGCCCTTCGACGGTCTCGATCTCTCTGCCGTCGGCCTGGCCGGCGAGGACGGTGCAGGACTTGACGGCGGCCCCGTCGAGGATCACCGTGCAGGCGCCGCAACTGCTGGTGTCGCAGCCCACATGGGTTCCCGTCAGCTGTAGCTCCTCCCGGAGTAGATGTACGAGTAACGTCGAGGGATGGCAGTCGACTACGTGTCCGGCGCCGTTGACCACCACGCTGACCTTCATCCGGCGGCCCCCCGTTCCATGGCGCGCCGGATGGCGCGCCCGGCCAGCACCTTGACGAGCTCGCTCTTGTAGCGCGGGCTCCCGCGCTCGTCCCCGGGCATCCTGGCGGCTGCCGCGGTCGCCGCCGCGGCCCGGGCGATCGTCGAAGGATCGGCGTCCGATCCCACCAGGAGGGTCTCGGCCTCGCGAGCACGGGTGGCGACCTCCTCGCCTCCCGTCACCGCGATCCCGGCAACTGCGATCCGTCCCGACCCGTTCCCGGTTATCTGGACGGCTACGCCGGCCACCCCGTAGTCGGCCGCGGCGCGCTTCATCTTCTCGTACGCGCCGGCTGAGCTCCTTGGCAGCCGGATTCCGGTAATCAACTCGGCCCGCCGGAGGGAGGTCTCGAAGGGTCCGGCGAAGAGGTCGTCGCTCTCGATCACCCGCGTTCCGTTCGCCCCCTCCGCCACGACCCGTCCGCGGGCGGCCACCAGGGCGGCAGGTAGATCGTTGAGAGGGTCGGCGTGAGCCAGGTTGCCGCCCACCGTGCCGAGGTTGCGTACCAGCGGATCGGCGATCGCAGAAGCTGCGTCCGCCCACAGCGGGGAGAGGGCGCGGACCTCCGAGCTCTGCGCCACCCGGTTCGTCGTCACCAGGGCTCCTATCTCGAGAATGTCCTCGGACGACTCGATGGTGTCCAAGCCCTCGATCCTTCCGATATCGACGACGACGGAAGGGCGGACCAGCCGGAAGCGCAGCATCGGGATAAGGCTCTGGCCACCGGCGAGCGCCATCGAGCCGTTCTCGCTCGCGAGGACCGAGACGGCGTCCTCGAGCGTCGGCGACGTGTGGAAGGCGAAGTCAGGCGGCCGCATCAGAACCCATCGCAGAAGGTCTGTTCAGGTTCGAACCCGGACTCCTGGCCGCACGTCGGGCTGAACCCATGAACTGCCGCCTCCCCAGGATCGCAGCCTCACATGGCAAGCTACCAGATGCCAGGGTGCGGTGCCTTCGAGGGCGAGGATCGACCTGGCGGCATTAACGGTTCCCGCCGCGCATGGATCAGGCGATGCGCCGCTGCCGGCCTTTCCGGTCGAGGTTGGAAGAAGATCAGAGCGCGGTGCTGAGGCTGGAGAGCCGTTACCGGTTCAGGACCGTGTCGACGGCTGCTCTGATCCTTTCCGCGTCGGGGATGTAAGCGTTTTCGAGGGGTGGGCTCAGGGGCACCGGAGAGTGGGGGGAGGTCACCCTCCGCACCGGGGCGGCCAGCGCGTCGAATGCGTGCTCGGAGACCATGGCGGCGAGATCGGCGGCGATGCTGCACCGGGGCGGGCTCTCGTCCACCACCACTAGCCGCCCGGTCTTGCGAACCGACGTCAGGATGGTCTCCGAATCGAGGGGCGAGAGGGTTCTGGGGTCGATCACCTCCGCCTCGATGCCGTCCGAGGCCAGGGCGCCGGCCACCTCCAGCGCCAGCTTCGCCATGTACGAGACCCCGACGATGGTCACATCGGTTCCCGGACGGGTGACCGAGGCCGAGCCGAGGGGGACGGTGTAGGGCTCCTCCGGCACCTCCTGGCGGGTGTTGTAGAGGCGCATGTGCTCGAAGAACAGCACCGGATCGTCATCGGCGATGGCCGCCAGCAGCAGCCCCTTGGCGTCGTGCGGGGTCGTCGGCACCACCACCTTGATCCCGGGCAGGTGGGTGTAGAGGGAGTAGAGCGTGTCGGAGTGCTGCCCGGCCGCTCCCAGCCCGGCCCCGATGGCCATGCGCAGCACGAGGGGGACGCTCGCCTGGCCCCCGAACATGTAGCGCAGCTTGGCGGCCTGGTTGTGGATCTGGTCGAAGGCCAGTGGCGTGAAGCTGGACCACATCATGTCGACCACGGGCCGGATCCCGGACGCCGCCGCGCCGACCGCGACGCCGACCAGGCCCGCCTCGGAGATGGGGGTGTCCCGGACCCGGGTGCGCCCGAACCTGTGGAACAGGCCCCTGGTGGCCCCGAAGGTTCCTCCCATAGCCCCCTCGTACGGCTCGCCGAGCCCCGCCCCGCCGACCACGTCCTCGCCGTATACGACCACCGTCTCGTCGGCCTCCATCGCCTGGTACATGGCCTCGCCCACGGCCTGGAGCATGGTGATCGGTCTCCTAGGCACCATATGCCCCGCTGTAGACGTAGTCGGTCACGCCGTCGGCGGCCGGCCACGGATCGGCCTTGGCCGCCGCCACGCCTCGGTCCAACTCCTCGACGATGGCCGAGCGGATCGCCTCGACGGCTGCTTCGTCGAGCAGCCCGGCCGCGGTCAGCTCCGACCCGAATCGCTCCAGCGGATCCCTCTGCTTGGCCGCTGCGAGATCGTCCTCGTCGCGGTACTTCTGGGTGTCGCCCACGTAGTGAGCCGAGATGCGGGGGATCTTCGCCTCGATGAATGACGGGCCGTCGCCGCGGCGGGCCCGGCCGATCGCCTCCCCGGCCGCCTTGTGGACCGCGAAGACATCCGCTCCGTCCACCACATGGCCCGGGATGCCGAACCCGTCCGCCCGGCGGCTGAGGTCCTCGACGCTCTGCGAGTAGGACGCCGGGGTGGACTCCGCCCAGCCGTTGTTCTCGCACACGTAGATGACCGGCAGCTTCCAGATCGAGGCCAGGTTCATCGACTCGTAGAGGATGCCCTGCCCGGCGCCACCGTCGCCGAAGAAGCTGACCGAGACGTTGGACGTGCCCTTGACCTGCTGGGCGAACGCCCCTCCGGTGGCGAGGCCGATGCTGCCGCCGACGATGGCGTTGGCCCCCAGCATCCCGATCTCGAAATCGGCGATGTGCATCGATCCTCCCCGGCCCTTGCAGAGACCGGTCTCCCGCCCGTACAACTCGGCGAGCATCCCGGCGATCGAGCACCCCTTGGCGAGGCTGTGCCCGTGACCGCGATGAGTGCTGGCGATCAGGTCGTCGTCCGACAGGTGGGCGCAGATCCCGGCCGCCACCGCTTCGGCGCCGATATAGGTGTGGACGAAGCCGGGCATGTCGCCCCGCTGGTATTCGAGCGTGACCCTCTCCTCGAACAGGCGGATCCTCGTCATCGTCTCGAACATCTCTAGCAGCGTCCGATCCGGGACGTTCATGCGGTCGCTCCTCCCTCGACCAGGCTCCGGTACTCGGCGTCATTCTCGGCGATCCAGCCGATCACCCTGCCGATCGGGTAGTCCTCGCCGACCGGGGCCCCATGATGCACGATCCCGCCGGCGCCCGCCTCGATCTCCATCTCCACCTTGTTGGTCTCCATCAGGAACAGCGCCTCACCGGCCCGGACCGTGGCGCCCTCATCGACCAGCCAGGCGATCAGGTGGCAATCGTCCATGTAGATGCCGGTCTTGGGTATGAAGACCTCGTGGGCCATCGGACGATTCCCGCCCTCAGCCGGGGATCAGCACTTGCTTGCCGTTGCCCGACGCCACCCCGCTCCAAGCCGAGGCGGCGTCAGAGATCGGCGTGGTGACGACTGGGAAGGTCAGGTCCCCGGCGGTCGCCAGGTCGACCATCTTCAGGTACGTGGCGACCAGCTCGTCGCGCGGTACCCCGAAGTTGCTGTATCCCCTGATCGTGAGCTGCTTCCCGCGGACCAGTCCGGACACGACCGTGGCCACTCCTCCGGCCGACTGCCCCACATGTATCACCCGGGCCCCGAGCGCGGTAGCGGTGAGAGCAGCCTCCAGGGGAGCACCCCACAGGGCGTCGAAGACCACGTCGGCACCACCCTCGCATGCGGCCTGCAGGCGGCCTGCCAGGTCGTCTCCCGCGGTGGACACGACCGCGTCGGCCATCCCCTCCAGGGCCGCCAGGCGTTCGGGATTGCGTCCCACCGCCACGACTCTCGCCGCCCCGGCGATGCGGGCCGCTTGAACCGCGATGCTCCCCGCCGCCCCGGTCGCTCCCAGCACGAGGGCTGTCTCTCCCGGCTGCAGCCTGGCTGCCCAGGTAATAGGAATCCAGCCTGCCAGGGCGGCCGTTCCGAGCGCCGCGGCCGTGGCGGCATCGGCGTCGTCACCGATGTCGACCAGGGCCGCGGGGGGAGCGTTGAAACGCTCGGCTGCGGTCCCGTCCCGCACCACGCCCAGGCCTCCACCCATGACGAATACGCGCCTACCGTCGTCCTCCACCCGGCCGACCGCCTCGATGGCAGGTACGTAGGGCATGGGCGGGTGCCCGGCATAGAACCCGCCGGACGCGATGGCCAGGTCGACCGGGTTGAGCGAAGCTGCCTCGAGTTCCACCGTGACTTCGCCCTCGGCCGGCGCCGGCAGGTCGCGTTCCTCCACGACGGGAGTCGCGCCGGGTGCGGTGATCAGGGCAGCCTTCATGGTGTCGTCTCCTTCTTGGGCAGGTAACGGTCGGCGTCTGCGAACACGTCGATTCCCCGGTAGCCGGCACGGATCCGGGTGATGTGGGTGACACCGGCTGGGACGGTGTAGGTGTCACCCTGGCGGTAGGTGCGGGTCTCGTCCCCTATCGTCATCTCCATCTCGCCCTCGAGGACCACCCCCCACTGGGCGCCGTGGACGTGTTCCGGCACATCGACGTCGTGGTCGATCTCGTAGAACATCGGCATGCAGTACTCGTTCGGGACGATGTAGGCGCGCATGTCGAGCGGGCTGTCGGGCACCGGCAGTGCCTTGATGAAGTCCGGGAAGCCGTCGCTCAAGGAGTTCTCCTCTCTTTCACTGGATCTCGTCTCCGATCACGCGACCCGACTCAAAGAGTTGAGATCAAGGCCGCGTAGGAGTCGGACGCTCCGGCCCGCTCATCGAACCGGTACACCTGCGGTGTGTAGACGTGCGTCTTCTCGAACGGGTGCTTCAACCTGGGTAGCGAGGCGGGTCGCCATGCCGAGACCGGGTTCCCGGCTTTGAAGATGGTGCGGATGCTGGCCCGGTCCTGCAGGATGGTGACGTCCTCGTCCGGGTTGCCGTCCACGACCAGCAGGTCGGCGTACTTGCCCGGTGTCAACGTTCCGATCGAGTCGGCATGCTGGGGCAGCGTGATGGCGCTGTTGCGGGTCATCGACAGCAGGGCCTCGAAGTGGGTCATGCCGAGGAGGTCGACGAACAGCTCCATCTCCCTGGCATGCCACTCGCCGTATGGGGTCATGGCGAATCCAGACTCCGAGCCGCCGACCAGCGTGGCGCCGTCCCGGTGCGCCCTGCTGAGGATGGCGGCCGCCGCGTCCAGCTCGCGCTTGAAACGGTCCCGCGCGGGCGGGGACAGGTTGGCCCGGTTGGCTTCCAGGGTGTTCACCAGCAGCGTCATGGCGGGGAGCAGCGGGATGTCCTTCTCCAAGACCATCTCGAGGGTTGGCTCGTCCATGTAGGAGGCGTGCATGATCCAGTCGACGCCGGCCCGCGCCGCATACTCGACCGATTGGCGGGACCGGGCGTGAATGGTCACCGGCCGGCCCAGGCGGTGGGACTCGTCGACAGCCAGCTCGAGTTCCTCCAGGCGGAAGGAGGCGTACTCGTCGGACGAGTTGCCCGATCCGGCGATCTTGATGATGTTCACGCCGTCCTTGACCTCGTTGCGGATCTCTTGGAGCAGTTCGTCCCGGTTGCTCACCAGCGCACCGAAAGACGACTCCGGAACCCCGATCCAGCTGGGGAAGCCGTCCGCGATTCCCTGCTGGGTGGTGATCTGCTTGCCTGCGCACGCCATCCGCGGTCCCTGCACGAGACCGGCTTCGATCGCATCCCGCACCGCGAGCGCCACGGCGTACGGCCCTCCCGGGTCGCAGCTGGACGTAACTCCTGCCAGCAGCGCCTTCTCCGCATCGACCGAGGCCCGGATCGCCCGGTATTCGGCGGGTGTGTAGATCGACAGCTCCTCCTCGGACTCGGCCTCGCCGAAACTGATGTGCATGTGCCCGTCGACCAGCCCCGGCATCACCGTGAGGCCGGTGGTGTCGACTTCCTCGTAACCGTTCGCCAGGAACTCCGGCGGTACGGCGTCGGAGTCGCCGACCCAGGCGATCCGGTCGTCCGCGACCACCACGCAGCCCCGGCCGATGACCGTCTCGTCCTCGCACGGCAATACCCGGCCTCCGTTGAAGCGGTACCCGGTCATGGTCCTACCTCCTTGCTGTCTCAGGACGGAACGAGCGGGAAGTACTTGCCGCCGATCGGGTCGCCGATCTCGATTCCCACCTCGTCGTCCGAGTAGTTGAACTCGTAACGCCTACTCCCGAACCACCGGGTGCCGTCGGCCACGAAGCGCACGACTATCGCCCGGCGCGGAATGGTCGAGACATTGGGTAGGGAGGCGTGCCAGGTCAGGCAATGATGCATGGACACCGACCCCGCCGGCACCGTGATCGTCTCCACCGGCAGGCCCACCTCGGCCGGATCGTCGATCGGCCTGACGGTAGGGGGCCGCAACTCCTGCAGGTAGGTCGATCCTGTCCCGAACGCGGCGGGAAGGGTCTCGCCCATCACATGGCTTCCGGGCACCATCTGCATGGCCCCGTTCTCGGCGGTCACATCGTCGAGCGCCACCCAGGCGGTGACGGCGTTCGGCTGCGCGAGCGGCCAGTAGGGATAGTCCTGGTGCCACTTGAGGCTGCCGCCCTTGCCGGGGTCCTTGAACAGGGCGTTGTCCTCCAGGATGCGGACCTCCCGCGCTCCCGTCAGCTGGGCCGCCCACCCGGCCAGGACCGGGTTGAAGGAGACGATGCGGATGTTCTCGTCCCATGTCCAGAGGTTGAACAGGAAGCCCACCGACTTGCCCGGCTCGGGAGGAAGCACGCTGTCCTCGGGCCAGATGTTCGGATCCAGCAGGTCCCATTCCTCACCCTTGCCCCTCTGGAGGACGCGGGCCCTCTCCACCACGTCCCGCAGCGTCTCGACCTGCTCGGTGGTGAACACCCGGCCCGGTCGCAGGAATCCCTTGTGGTGGAACTCGAGAAGCTCGTCGGCGCTGAGCGCGCTGGAGCGAACCTCGTCGGTTACCGTTTGCATGCCTGACCTCCTTGCCGTCCGGATCTTCCTGAACGGCGCCTACGTACTCACTCGATGACTTCTACGGATGACGTTTCCACGGTGCATAGCAGCGGGGGGTCCACCGGGGCCCCGGCCGCGACCGAGTATGGCAGTTCGCTCTCCGCTTCGACCCTGTCCACCGTGAACTCGACCTCGTGGTAGACCTCGCTGGAGAGGTCCAGCCACATCGCGAGGAGTTCGAGCCGCACCGCGACATCGGCGTCGTTCCGCAACATACCCCCCACCGAGTCCGACGAACACTGCGAGACGCTCGCCAGTATGAACGTCTCGACGTCACGTTCGACGTCGGAGCGCGGCAGGTAACAGGAGGCGGTAAGCAGCAAGATCAGGATCAGTAACAGCAGCCGGCCCCGGATCATGCGCCTCAGCACTCACGATCCTCGCTGCTGGCTAACCCGGTTGTAGTAGTCCGTGTAGGACATGACCTCGACACCCTGCTCCAGCGCGTACTCCATAACTCCCCTAGCCCAGCCGGTCTCCGCCTCGTTGTAGCGGATCATCGCCCATTCGTGGAAGCACGCACCGTAGACCAGGTCCTTCTCGACGATCTCGTCCACCCCCTCCTTGAGGACTTCGAGGAACTCGGGGCCCCGGTCGATGCCGTACTCCTCGAACCAGAAACCGTCCAGCCAGTGCTGGAAGGGCAGTTCCAGGATGTCGGGGAATCCCTGCTCCCCGTACCAGAAGGGCTGGACATCGAGGGGTGAGGGGTTGTCGTGTTCCGAGTTTCGGCCCCACGAGCTGACATACTCGATGCCGGTGTCCTCGAGGAGTTGGAGCCGATCAGGCCGGTCGGACAGGCCGAGGTAGTAGCCGTGCGGGGTGCGCAGCCCGATGCAGTCCGTACCCAGGTGCTGCTTGATGAGAGCCGATGTCGCCCCCAACTCATGGGAGAGCGCTTCGGTCGGCGCCTGCGGGAACAGGCCTCCCCGCCAGGTGTCGTCCTTGAACAGGATGTGGCTGTACGTGTGCTGCTGGATGTCGAGCACCGGGTTGGCAGCCGCCTTCTTGAGAGCAGGGAGGCAGTGGAGCAAGGTCCGGCCGCACACGAACAGCGTGCCGGTGACGCCAAGGGCCTCGTGGTTGGCGGTGATGATGTCGATCCCCGCCTCGGTGGCGTCGTCGGGCAGGGAGCCGTAGAAGCTCTCCCCGCCGCCCCGCGCCAGGTTCTCGCCGATGGCGTGGTATTCCGTGTCGTAGCCCATCAACATCGTTGCCACGGTTCGATTCCCTTCCTAGCTGTCACTACGCATCAGCGTGCCGGGCGGTGTCGAGTTCACCGAGCGCCACGCCGGTGATCATGTCGACGAGGTGGCGGGGAGTGACTCCCTGCATGCTTCCGAGCTCTCCCACCTTCATGCCGTGGCGGAGCACCACCACCCGGTCGCACACCTTGACGACGTCGTGCATGTTGTGGCTTACCAGTAGTACCGCGACACCTTGCTTCTTCAGGCGCTCGATCAGGTCCAGCACCAGGCGGGTCTGCTCGACCCCGAGAGCGGCTGTCGGCTCGTCAAGAACCACGATGTGGTTTCCCCACGCCACGGCCCGGCCGACCGCCACCGCCTGGCGCTGGCCTCCGGACAGCTTGTCGACGGGCTGGCGCACCGATGGGATATCGATGCTCAGCCGGTCGAGTATCTCTCGGGACTCCCTGTACATGCGGCGGCGGTCGAGCCATCCCAGCCACCCGAACACTCCCCACCGGAAGGTGTGCTCCCGGTTCAGGAAAAGGTTGGTGGCGACATCGAGCGTGTCCACCAGTGACAGGTCCTGGTGGACCGTCTCCACGCCGAGCCTGTGGGCGGCCTCAGGGTTCTCTACGGACACGATGGAACCGTTGATAAGGATGTCCCCCGAGTCGGGGGTGAGCCCGCCCGAGACACAGTTCACGACCGTGGTCTTCCCGGCCCCGTTGTCGCCGAGTAGTCCGAGAACTTCGCCGCGCCGGATCTCGAAACTGACCTCCCTCGCGGCGTGGACAGCCCCGAAGGATTTGGACAGGGAGCGGACTTCGAGCGCAACCGACCCGTCCGGCTGGCTGAGGCCACCCCCGTTGCCGCCGGAGGCGGGTGGGTCTTGGTTCTTTACCATCGCAAGCTCGCCTGTCCGGAGGCGATTTAGAGTATATCCCTCCTTATGAAAGGAGGTCCGAGTGCCGGAATACGTCGTTCGATCCGACACCACCCCGCCGTCCGACCTCTCGGGAACGGCCTTCAGCCACCTGGACGTTCGGTGGCTGGTGAGCGGGGAACGCAACGGCGCGGAACTCACCGGAGTGGGACAGACGATCTATCCGGCCCACGGCGGAACCCACGAGATCCACCTGCACCCGAACGCGGAGGAAGTCGTGATCGTCCAGTCGGGCCGGGGCCGCCATCTGGTGGGTGACCGCTGGTACGACGTGGGGCCGGGCGACATCATCTTCATCCCTCGCAACACCCTCCACGGCGCCGAGTCGGTCGGTGCCGAGGAGCTGGTCATCTACTGGGTCCTGGGCGGAGCAGGAAGCCTCGAAGACGCCGGCTACGTCGCGGCGAGCGATCTCTGACGTGGACCTCTGGCAATACTCAGCCACGCAGTTACTCCACGCCTACCGGAGGGGTGAGGCCTCACCCCTCGAGGTTGTCGAATCGTCCCTCCGGCGGATAGAGCTCCTGGACCATTCCATCGGCGCCTTCCGCGAGGTTCTTCACGAGCGAGCTGTCGACGAAGCCCGGCGGCGTAGCGACGAGCTCGCCAGGGGAGAATGGGCGGGTCCGCTGCACGGCGTTCCCGTCGCCATCAAGGAACTCTTCGACGTAGGGGGCGCGGTGGGCTGCTACGGGTCCACGATCCTTCTGGACCGTATCGCGCCGTCCGATGCGGCCGCGGTGGCGCGCTGGCGCGAGGCCGGGGCCATCGTGGTCGGTACCACCCGCTCGCACGAGTTCGGCTGGGGCATCACCACCCAGCATGCGACGCTCGGAAGCACCCTGAACCCCTGGAACACGGACCGCGTTCCGGGAGGATCGAGCGGGGGATCGGCGGCGGCGCTGGCGGCCGGCATGGTGCCGCTGGCACTCGGGAGCGACACCGGTGGCTCTATCCGGATACCGGCGTGCTTCTGCGGGATTGCCGGGATCAAACCCACCTACGGCCGGGTATCCAAGCGAGGCGCGGTGTCGCTCGCTCCGTCCCTGGACCACCCGGGACCCCTCGCCCGAACGGTCCCGGATCTGGCGATCGGGCTGGCGGCCATGGCCGGATACGACCCTTCGGATCCAAGCACCCTGCCAGACCCCCCGCCTTCGGACTCCGTGAAGCACTCGCTGGCCGGTGTCCGGGTAGGACTGGTCGCCGACCTCCATCCCCGGCCACTCCGGTCGGATCACCAGGCCCGGTTCGATGCAGCCACCGACGCCATGTCGGAGGCAGGCGCCCTCCTCGTCGATCTCAGCTTCCCGGGAGCGGAGGAGATCCGGCCGACCTTCGCCACCATCCAGATGGCCGAGGCGCACCAAGTTCACTCGTCGGTCATGGGGATCTTTCCCCGGCGGGCCTCCGAGTACGGCGCCGACGTGAGGGGACGGCTAGAAATGTCGGCGGACATCAGCCTGGCCGGCTACCTGTCCGCCCTGGATGCCAAGCGCGCTCTCCGGCACCGTTTTGACCGACTGTTCGACGAGGTGGATGTGGTCATGACCCCCATCACGGCAGGCGGGCCGTCCACGACCTCGGAGCCGGACCTCTCGTCCGACGGCGCCGGGGAGGCCCCCTTCCGTGATGTGGTGATGGACTACACCGTTGCCCAGGACCTGTTCGGGCTTCCCGTGTGCGCGGTACCGAACGGTCGGGACAGTGACGGGCTTCCACTGGGTCTGCAGCTGACCGGACCGGGCCGGTCGGAAAATGCGGTGATGGATGCGGCGGCCGGCGCCGCCGCGGTCGTCCCGAGCCCCGGCTTCCCACCGATCGCCGGTTTGTAGGATGTGGCCGCTCGTGACCGGGAGGTCTCATGCCCGTAGCTGAACTTAACACGGGCGTCGCCCTCTACTACGAGTGGCATGGGACCGCCGACGGCCCACCCGTGGTGTTCGTGCGCGGCACCGGTGCCGACGGCTCCCGCTGGCTTCCCCAGGTCGAGGAATACCAGCACCGGTACCGGTGCCTGATATTCGACAATCGTGGGTCGGGACGGAGCTCGGCACCGCCGGGTCCCTACACCGTCCCGATGATGGTCGACGACACGATCGCCCTCCTTGACCATCTCGGGATCGAGTCCTGCCATCTGTCGGGCATGTCGCTCGGGGGGGCGATCTCGCTCAGGCTGGCGATCGACTTCCCCGAGCGGGTGACGACGCTACAACTCCACGGCGCCTGGGCGAAGACCCATGGCTACGCCAGGATGTACCTGTCGCTGCTCGGACGGTTCCTGGAGGAGGGCGGCCTCGACTTCTATTACGAAGCGGCGCTGCTCTACCTGTTCCCGCCCGACTTCCTGACGGAGAACTATGACCTGGCTCTGGAGATCCTCGAACGCATGAAGGCCAACTCGTCCCCCATCGAGGGATTGGCCGGCCAGATCGAGGCCAACCTCACGCACGACGAGGCGGACCGCCTGGCGCTCGTAAGGGCTCCCACGCTGGTGACGGTGGGGGAACTCGATATGTGCCTGCCGCCGTATTTCAGCCGTGAACTCGCCGACGGGATACCTGATTCTGAACTCGTCGTCTTCCCGGGCGGGTCGCACCTGTTCGGTATGCAGGATCCCGAGACCTTCAACCGGGTGACTCTCGACTGGCTGGCCAGACGTCGAGAGAACTGATCCGCTGGTTGGCCGGGTCCTCGGGAATGAAGCCTGTGGCCGGAGCGGGCCTGAGTGACCGGATGCAGATCGGTCCCATCCGGTTCGGGAATCCGAATTGGTCAGCCATCCTTGTGGACGCCCAGAGGTCCGCGACACTAAGTTAGAGCGAGCGCCATCGGGTGCTACACGCAGTGATCATGCGGGCGATTAGGAGGGAGCTATGAGAATGGTCAGGACTTGGAGGTTGTTGGGACTGTTACTAGTCCTGGCTCTGGTGGCCGCGGCATGCGGTGCCGAGGAAGTCGACACGACGTCGGCGGGCGAAGCCGCTGCTGCCCAAGCGCAGGCTGCGGCTGCGGAGGCCGAAGCGTCTGCGGCCAAGGCAGAAGCCGACGCGGCTGCCGCGGCGCTGGCCACGGCTCAAGCCGAACTGGAGGCCGCCCAGGCAGCGGCCGCCGCCGCAATGGAGGGTGATGAGGCTTCCCAAGCCGCGCTGGCCGATGCGGAGGCTGCCCTGGCAGCGGCAGAGCAGGCGATGGCCGAGCCGGAGAGCAGGGGCACCATCGCGTTCAGCTACGGCAACGAGGGTTCCGGGATCTATCCGATCGTGGCCGACCCGGCCAGGCTCGAGGCCGAGAGGCGCGGTTACGAGTGGATCGAAGGCTCCGCGAACGGCGACTGCGAGAAGCAGGTCCAGGACATCGAGGGCTTCGTGGCCGCCGGTGTCGACGCCATCGTGTTCCTCCCCCTGTGCGGGGTGGACCCGTACCTTCCCGTGGTCCAGTCGGCCAAGGATGCCGGCATCGTGATCGTCGGTTATTCGACGGCGATCCCGGGTGGTGACTCGTCGATCGTTTATGCCAACATCGACGGAGCTCGTGCGGTCGCAGCCGAGGCTCTCCGCTGGTTGGAGGAGGACTTCACCGGCGATCCATCGACCTTCTCCTGGGCGCTGTTCACGTTCGACCAGTGCGGCGTGGCATGCACCGACCGCACCGATCCGATCCGCCAGATCATCACCGAGGCCACCGGCGTGGCGCCCCTCGAGGCGGAGTCGGTTGCCGAGGGCAGCGGGCTGGAAGCGACGGAGACCTTCCTCCAGGCTGATCCGGGGCTCAACATGGTCATCGGGATCAACGACGCCGGAGCGCTCGGCGCCTACCAGGCCTTCGTGACCCAGATCGAGCAGGACGGCCGGGACCCGGGCGAGATCTTCGTCGGCGGGATGGATGGGCAGAACGAGGCCCTGGAACTGCTGGCCGGCGCCGATGAGTACGGCATATACCGGGTGTCGGGGGCCTTGATCCTCGACCAGTTGGGCAAGGCCGTGGCAGACCTTCCGGCGAACATCCTCGAAGGACAGCCGCCCACCAGCCTCGTACTCAACTACGTGGCCATAACGCCAGGGATGGGGAGCTTCGCGCAGCAGGTACTGGAGAACTACGCGGAATTCCTGGGCTAGATCACCAGGGTCCAGTTACCGGGGCGGTCGGCGAGCATGCCTGGATGGCAGCCCGCCGGCCGCCTCGCCTATTCGCGATGACCACCACCGGACCGGAGCTCCATGCCTGGACGTGAGCCCTTAGGGGTGCGTTCGCGCATCGCGTCCATGCTGGGGGACAACCAGCAGGAGATCGCCGGAACGTGGGCCAAGATCCTCCGTAACGGGATCGTCGGGGCGCTGGTGATCGAGGTCGTCTTCTTCTCCATCTTCTCGGACCGGTTCTTCACCGTCTCGAACTTCCGCCTGGTCCTGTTACAGACTGCCGTCATCGCCACCCTGGCCATCCCTAGCGCACTACTCCTGATGGCCGGCTACGTCGACTTCGCGATCGGCTCGATCACCGGCTTGTGTGCGGTTCTCCTTGGAAAGCTCCTGGGGACAGTGGGGATCGTGCCGGCTCTGATCATCACCGTGCTGATCGGCCTGGCGGTCGGCGCCGGGCAGGGGATACTTGCTTCCCCGCTAGGAATGTCGCCGATCGTGGTGACCCTGGGTTTCTTCACGGGGGTCCG
This sequence comes from Acidimicrobiia bacterium, assembly GCA_022827785.1. Taxonomy (GTDB): domain Bacteria; phylum Actinomycetota; class Acidimicrobiia; order Spongiisociales; family Spongiisociaceae; genus Spongiisocius. Next base: position 86,317 of record JAJEIM010000030.1, on the reverse strand, counting down.
CGGGCTGGTCTTCGTGGTGAGCGAGGGACGGACGGCGTCGGGATTCGGCGACACGTTCGCCATCCTCGGTCGGGGTCGGGTCCGGTGGCTGGAGATACCCGTTCCGGTCGCCATCGCCGCGGTGACCGTCCTGCTCGGGGCGATATTCCTCTACAAGACCAGATGGGGCCGCTACGTGGTGGCGATCGGCGTCAACGCGAGAGCGGCGTTCAGGGCGGGGATCCGGATCAAGGCCATTCCCGTGTACCTCTACATGGCGACCGGGGCGGGCAGCGCGGTGGGCGCCATGATCCTCGTCTCGAGGCTCGACGCAGCGCCACCGCTCACGGGGGATGGTCTGGAGTTGAACGTCCTGAGCGCCGTGCTGCTCGGCGGAGTGGCATTCGGTGGCGGGCGGGGCTCGCTGATCGGAGTCATTGCCGGCGTGCTGTTCGTCGGGCTCCTGAACAACGGGCTGCTCCTGTTCGGCGTGGCGCCCTTCTGGTTCCGGGTGAGCGCCGGCGCGGCGCTCGTGGTGGCCGCCAGCCTCGACTCCATCGGGCGCCGGCTCGAGGGACGGAGCACCGGCGGGTTGGGAGCGCTCGGCCGCTCGGGACTCTGAGCCTGATGCCTTCTAGGAGCATGCCCGGTCCGTCCATGCCCAACCGGCGTATCAGCGTCTAGCAATCCGAGACGTTGCCGCCCGGTTCTTATCGAAGGATAATCCGGTAGTCGCGCCTGTTTATGTCATACCCCCGTTTTATGCTGTTGGAGATCGTAAGCACCTGCGGTCCGGCTCCGACGTCGACCGGACCGCGCGAGGGAACACATCGTCGAGCGGTCCCCACTCGGGGTAGGAGGAACGCGTCCGACACCAAGGCGGCGGCGGTGGGGGAGGGCCCGGCGGGCGGAGCCTGCTTGCCGCGATTTTCCCGTTCTCGGTCGATCCGGGAGGCTACGACTAGCTGTCCAGGATCTCGACGCTGCGGTCGTCCAGCAGCGGGCGGATCTGTTTGACAGCCACCTCGGTGAAGTGCTCGGTTGCCTGATGCGCGGCGAACGCGGCCCGGTCCACGTACTTCTCCAGCAGCAGGAACCGGCGCCGGTCGTCCACGCTCCTGTAGACCTCGAACGCGAGGCACCCAGGCTCCTCCAGCACCAGAGCCGTGTAGCTCCTGAGCAGGTCCGCCACTTCGCCGTCCTTGCCCGGGGTCGTCGTGTAGGTCGCCAGGACAATGGTCATGTCGTTTCCTCTCTCTGCTGGCGCGGTTCCTCGTGTGGGAGGATCGCCGGGACGCCTCGGATTCTATGCCGCCCCCATTCCACCGCCCGCACATTGACATTTCCTGTGCAGGCGCCTGCGTCGCCTGCGAGATGCCGGGCATGCGGCTGGAGATCCGCGATCGAATTGCGCCCAACCGAGTTGACAAGTTCTCCTGCGCGCCTAGGATATAGAAACGCTACCGTATCGTTTTGATAAGGAGGTATCTCCATGGCGAGTACGGAGCCGGTCTCGAAAGAGTCGGTCGCTTACCGGAGGCGTTGGTGGACGCTCGGGGTTCTCTCGACGAGCCTTTTGATCATCGGGTTGGACAACACGATCCTGAACGTAGCCATCCCTACCCTGCAGAGGGAGTTCGGCGCGTCCGCGACATCCCTCCAGTGGATGGTGGACGCTTACATCCTGGTGTTTGCCGGGCTCCTTCTGACGATGGGCTCCCTGGGAGACCGCTACGGGCGGAGGCTGGCGCTCCAAGTAGGGCTCGTGATCTTCGGACTTTCGAGTCTGTTCGCGGCGCAGGCGGGCTCGAGTGGTCAGTTGATCACGGCTCGCGCCCTCATGGGAATCGGGGGGGCGCTGATCATGCCGTCCACCCTCTCGATCCTCACCAATGTGTTCCCGCGGGACGAGCGGGGCAAGGCTATCGGGATCTGGGCCGGCGTTTCGGGGCTCGGGGTGGGGCTCGGTCCGCTGGCCGGCGGCCTGCTCCTGGAGCATTTCTGGTGGGGGTCGGTGTTCTTCATCAACATCCCGATCGTGGTCGTGGCTCTGGTCGCAGGGCTCTTGCTGGTGCCCGAGAGCCGGGATCCGCACCCGGTCCCGCTGGACATCCCGGGTGCGGTGCTGTCCATATCGGCGGTGACGATCCTGGTGTTCTCGATCATCGAGGCCCCGGTGCGGGGATGGACGGACGGCCTGGTGCTGGCCGGCTTCGGGGTGGGAGCACTTCTGGTCGCGATCTTCGTCTACTGGGAGATCAGGACCGACCACCCGATGCTCAACCTGGCGTTCTTCCGCAACCCGAGATTCTCGGCCGGGGCAGGCGCGATCTCCATCGGGTTCTTCGCTCTCTTCGGGATGGTGTTCGGGATGACGCAATACCTCCAGTTCGTCCAGGGCTACACCCCGCTGGAAGCCGGGTTGCGGATGGTTCCCGTGGCCCTCGGGATGGCGGCCGGCGCGGGTCTCAGCCACCGGCTGGTCGCAAGGTTGGGCACCAACAGGGTGGTGGCTCCGGGCATGGTGGTACTGGGAGCGGTGCTGATCTCGATCAGCTTCTGGGACCCGCACACCGAGTACTGGGTCATCGGCCTGACCTTCTTCTGCATGGCCTTCGGCATGGGCAACGTGATGGCCCCGTCCACCGACGCCGTGATGGGCGCCGTACCCGAGGCGAACGCCGGTGTGGCCTCCGCGATGAACGATGTCACCCGGCAGGTGGCGGGAGCCTTCGGCGTGGCGGTGATCGGCTCCGTGATGAACACCGTGTACAGCGGCCGGATGGAGGATGTTGTGACCCGATTGCCCGCCGAGGCGGCAACTGCTGCCCGTGACTCGGTGGGAGCGGCCTCCAGGATCGCGACGATGCTTCCGGGAGAAATCGGGACGCGGTTGGCGGAGGCGGCCGGAGCGGCCTTCTCGGACGCGCTCGGCGTAGCCGTGCTGGTGGCGGCCGGAGTGGCGCTGTCCGGCTCGGTGTTCATAGTCAAGTTCATGCCGCCGCGCCACCTACCGAATGATGAGGGGTCTCGGACCCGTAGCGAATAGGGTGTTCCCATGACAGGGGAAGACCCCAGGCCCGGCCGGCCCCGTGATCCGCAGACCGACAAGGCAATCCTCCGCGCTGCTCTGAAGCTGTTGACGGACCGGGGATATGCGGGCATGTCGGTCGAGGGGGTGGCTTCGGAGGCGGGTGTCGGGAAAACCACCATCTATCGACGCTACGCCTCCAAAGAGGAGCTCGTAGCCGCCGCCCTGGGAGCGTTGAGAGACGACCTGGGCTCGCTGCCGGACACGGGTGACACGCGGTCCGACATCGTCGAGATGATCCTGCAGATGCGACAAGCCGTGCGGCGGGGTCCGGGCTTCGGGATGATCGGCGCCCTGCTCGTCGAGGAAACGCGAAGTCCCGATCTCTTCGAGTTGATGCGTGAACGGCTGCTGCGCCCACGCCGGGACGAGGCGATGATGGTCCTGCAACGCGGCGTGGACCGGGGGGAGATCCGGGCCGATGTCGACCTGGAGGTGGCCGTCCAAGCCATGGTCGGGGCGGTCTTCATGCGGCACATGTTCGGGGTCCCCGAATCGAGGAGACGCATCGAACAGACCGTGGACATGGTCTGGAACGGGCTGGCCGTCTCGCCGGAGGCTGACCGCCTTCCCATGCATGACCGCTGAGCCGCCGTTGGATGGTGCCCTGGTCAGTCGAGTCAACCTACTTGGGTCAGTGGTGGGGCGGTAGGTCTACAGTTCGGCTTGATGATTCCGGTTCTCACGGCTGAACAATCCCGGCGCCAGGACGCGGTGGCCACCGCGGATTCCCGCACGCTGCTGGACCGGGCCGGCCTGGCGGTCGCGTTACAGGCGGTCGCTCTAGGGGTCGGTTACGGATCGAGGGTGGCGGTGCTGGCCGGTCCCGGCAACAACGGGGGCGACGGCTACGTCGCGGCCCGGTATCTGGCGGGGCGGGGGATAGCGGTGGACGTCTACCCGCTGGCCGAGCCGCGCACCGATCCGGCAATGTGGGCTCGCGACCTGGCCCGCCGGGAAGGGGCGCGTTTCCGGAATTGGTCGGACACCAGGCCCGCCGACTTGGTGATCGACGCCCTGTTCGGAGCGGGCTTCCGCGGCGAGCCTCCCGACCTCTCGGCGTGGACGCAGCCCGGCCCCGGCGAGGATGCCGGTGTGTCCTGGCTGGCGGTCGACGTTCCGTCCGGGCTGGACGCCACCACCGGCGAAGCGGCTGGAGGCACGCCCAACGCCCGGGCCACGGTCACGTTTCACGGCTACCGGGTGGGGCACCTGATCGGCTCCGGTCCCGACCGGTGCGGCGAAGTGATGGTGGCCGATATCGGCCTGCCGGATGTGGCGCCGGAGATGTGGTTGTGCGAGGAGGCGGACGCCCCGTTGCCCGCCCGGTCCCGCACCGCGCACAAGTGGTCGGCGGGTTCGGTCCTCGTAGTGGGCGGCTCGGACGGGTTGGGCGGCGCTGCCACCCTGACCGCCCGGTCTGCGCTGCGCGCCGGCGCCGGGGCGGTGATGATCGCCTGTCCGCCCACGGTCGAGGAGAAGGTCAGGGCTCCCGAGATCATGACCAGGGCGATCGGTTCGGACCGCTCGCTGACAGCCGCCGACCTTCCAGCCGTTCTAGAACTCGCCCAACGTTTCGATGTGGTGATCATCGGTCCCGGCCTGGGGTCGTCTCCCGATCTGGGCGCCATGGTGAGCGGGTTCCTCCAAGGCTGCCGGGGGCCGGTGGTGGCCGACGCCGACGCCCTCAACGCCCTTAGCGATCCGGGTGAACTGGCCCGGCCGGGAGACACCGTCATCACGCCACACACCGGAGAGTTCGGGCGCTTGACCGGCAAAGCGGCCACTTACCAGGAGGCGGCCCGATTGGCCGGAGACACGGGCGCCACCGTGTTGTTGAAGGGTGCTCCCACATTCGTCATGGGCGCGGAAAGGTGGCTGGTCGAATCGGGCGGTCCCGAGCTCGCCACCATCGGCACGGGCGACGTCCTGGCGGGAATGATCGGGGCGTTCTGGGCCGCCGGAAGTGGGAGCGGCTCGGAGGCGGCCAGGTCCGCCGCCTACTGGCATGGCCGGGCGGCATCCGAGCTGGCAGCCCGGCGCACCGTTACCGCAGATCTCCTGGTCGAACAGGTGGCCGTCACCACCAGGCGCTGAACGGCCGGTGGCGGGTGGTCGGGAGCTAGTGAAGCCGGCCGCTCAAGCGATCCGGGTCATCCTCCGCTCGCCGTGCTCCCGGATCAGGTGCCTCACGGCGGCGCCACCGTCCCGGATGTGCGGCGAGGCGATGTGGCGTTCCAGATCTTCCTCGCTCCGCCAGTACTCGATGAAGTAGAAGAGGCCGGGGTCACCGTTGACAGCGTGTAGCTGGTAGTCGATGCAACCCTCCTCCTCGTGCGTGGGAGCAACGAAGCCCGCCAGCGCCTCCCTGACCGTGTCCTCGGCACCGGGCTCGGCCCGTACCCAAGCCACGACGCTCAGGATGTCGTTGCCCGTTGTGTCTGTGTCGCTCATGCCCGGGACTGTACTACCCGCAGCCGCGGACACCGGGGCGTCCGGCCAGCAGGCGGGCCGGGTTCTTCCGCAGGAGGGTGTCCAGGTCCGCATCGGAAACCCCCCGAGCTAGGAGGCGGGGGACGATGTGCCGGAGGAAGTGGTCATAGCCGTGGCCGCCGTAGGTGGCCAGCTCGTGCTTGAAACAGATGTCCTGGGCGGGGAAGACGCGGTCGGCCATACCGGCATCGATCAGCATGAGCACGGCATCGATGCGTTCCTCGTCGGACGCGAGCCATGCCTTGCGCATCGAGTAGTAGAGCTCGCGGCCGAAGGTGTCGAGACCGAAGCGGGCGCCCAGGCTCCGGGCACGGCGGTACCGGTCGAGGTCCGTACGGAACCGGTCGTCGAGGTGGCTTTGCACCACCTTGCTCATGTCGGCGCCGGCGTCCGACAGTACCTCGATCACCTCCAGGGGAGAGTCGGCCCCCGCGGCCGAGTGGGCGATGATGGCGCAGCCGACCTCGTGCTGGGCGAGAGCGGCGGCCTGAAACACCTTGCGTTCAGCCGGTCCCATCGGGTACCGGGTGACACCCAGTTCGCCGATCACCCCGGCCCTGATGCCCGTACCGTCCATGCCCTCCGTGAGGTCTCGGATCATCTCCCCGGCGATGTCCTCTACGGACCATTGGCCGAGGCGGGCCGGATAAGTGGCTTCGACGTAGAAGCCGCATCCGGCGATGATGTTCACCCCCGACTCGGCGGCCAGCCATTCCAGGACGCGGGCATCGCGCCCCAGTCCCGGCGGGGTGGCGTCCACGATCGAGACCCCGCCCGCATCGCGGTAGCGCTTGAGTTCTCCGGCCAGGATGTGTGGCTCATCAACCACCAGGTTGTCCCGGCATGCGAACGGGTTGGCGCGGATGCGGCCCAGGCGTTCCGTAGTCACCGGCCGGAAGGCGATGGCGGGATCGTCGTCCGGGCGCCAGTTGCAACGGATGTCGACGAGCAGGTGCTCGTGGACCAGGGTGGTACCGAGTTCGGTGGCGGGAATCTCTCCCAGCACCGTCCGGACCCGGCCCCGGTCGGGCCGGGGCGGATTCCCCCCGTCGGGTATCACCCGGACAGGAAGGAGCGGAGGGCCCGGTCGAAGCGTTCCACGGTGCTATCGATGACGTCCCCGGTGTGGGCGACGGACAGGAACAGGTTGCCGAGCCCCGAGATCCGCACGCCGGCTGCCGCCAGATGCGATTGGAAGGCCGCCCGCCGGGCCTTGTCGGTCATGAGGACCTCGCGGTGGTTCCGTACCCCGGTCAGCTCGGTGAACATCAGGTTGAAGACGGTGGGCAGACCCTGGACCAGGCACGCCAGGCCACGGTCCTCGACCACCCCGCGAAGCCCTTGCATGAGGCGGCGGCCCCGCGCTTCCAGCGTGTCGTAGAGTTCGCTGCCGCCCAGGTAGAGGTGTTCCAGAGCGGCTCGGGCGGCGGCCATGCTGATCGGGGAGGCGTTGAAGGTGCCGGCGTGGGTGACGGTTCCCGTGCTGACGATCTCCATGATCTCCCGCCGGCCTGCAACGCAGCCGACCGGGAAACCCGACGCCAGGGCCTTCCCCATGGTGGTGAGGTCGGGGGTCACGCCGTAGCGGCCCTGGGCGCCACCCAGGCCGGCCCGGAAACCCGTGATGACCTCGTCGAAGATCAGGACGATTCCATGGCGATCACATAGGTCGCGCACGGCCTCCAAGTAGCCGGGCGCCGGTTCGATCACGCCGCTGTTGGCCATGACCGGTTCCATGATGACCGCTGCCACCGAGTCGCCCACCGAGGCCAATACCTCGTCCAGCGCCTCCGCATCGTTCCAGGGCGCCACGACAAGGGACGCCCCGGCCTCCGGCGCCATGCCCGCCGACTCGGGCACGGCCGCCATCCCTTGGCCTTCCGCAGCGGGACCCGACCCGCTCCCCACGTTGAAGAGCACGCTGTCGGCCCAGCCGTGATAGTGCCCCTCGAACTTGACCACCAGGTGGCGGCCGGTGGCGGCCCGGGCGATCCGGAGGGCGGCCTGGACCGCCTCGGTGCCGGTCATGTTGAAGCGCACCATCTCGGCGGAGGGCACCATCCGGGTGATGAGGCGCGCCGCTTCGACCTCGAGTTCGTGCTGGCCGCCGTAGAGGATGCCCTGTGACAGCTGGTGCTCGACCGCCTCGAGAACGAAGTCGGGCCGGTGCCCGAGGAGCATGGGGCCCTGGCCCATCACGTAGTCGATCAACCGGTTCCCGTCAGCATCGAACAGGTAGGGACCCTCGGCCGACTCGAAGAATATGGGATGGGGCTGTTCCCCCATGCGGACGTTGCTGTTCACCCCCCCGGGAATCACCTTCCTGGAACTCTCGAGGAGGCGCCGCGACTGCTCGAAGCCAAGCTTGACCATCTCACCCTGCATCTGACATACCTCCCGAACCGGGACCAGCATCCGAATCGCGTCGGATGCTACCCGCAGCCATCGGTAGGCTCCGTGTGCATGGCTTTGTACCGGGATCAGTATGTCGATCTTCTGCGGTCGATCTCGCTGGTGGTGGTGGTGATATGGCACTGGGTGTTCACCATCCTGGTGGTCTCGCCTGACACGGTCTCGCCTTCCAACCCGATCGGGTCCACGCGCGGTCTCTGGGTGGCCACATGGGTGCTGCAGGTCATGCCGGTGTTCTTCTTCGTCGGCGGGTACACCCACCATCGGTCGTTCCGCAACTACACGAAGGGGACATCCCGGCGGTTCCTGAAGCGGCGGATGGGGAGGCTGCTGGGACCGGCCCTCGGGTTGATAGCGGTTTGGTTGGTGATCGGGTCGGTGCTCGAAATCACTATCGACCCGGCGTGGACGTGGCCGGCAGTGATCCTGGTGCTGTCGCCCCTCTGGTTCCTGGTCGTGTACGTGGTGCTGGTCCTGATCGCTCCGTTGGCGATCCGGGCCCATTGGCGCTGGGGCGAGGTGGTGCCCGTCTGGCTGCTGGGTCTGGCTGCGGTCCTGGATGTACTGCGCTTCGTCCATGGACAGGGCTGGGCGGCGTGGGCCAACTTCCTGGTCATCTGGGGCCTGGCCCACCAGCTCGGGTTCTTCTACGAGCGTCTGGTAGCGGCGCCGCGCCGTATCGGGTGGATGTTGTTCTGGGCCGGTCTATTCTTCCTGATCGCGCTCACCAACATGGGCTTCTACCCGCGGTCCCTGGTCGGCGTGCCCGGAGAACGGTTCTCGAACATGGGGCCTCCGACCCTGGCGATCGTGGCGTTGACCTTCCTCCAGATCGGACTCGTGCTCGTGATCCGTCCCAAGGTGCTGGCATGGCTCGATAAGGGGCACCTTGCCCAACGGGTGGTCGGATGGATCAACGAACACGCCATGCCCCTCTACCTGTTTCACTCAACGGGTATGGCCGTGGTGGTCGCGATCCTGTTCGGCTTCGGCTACGTACCCCCCGCCGAGCCCACCCTCGAGTGGTGGCTGACCAGGCCAATCTGGCTCGTCGGACCCGCCCTCGCTACCTGGCCCCTCCTAGCCCTGTACCGCGTCACCAGGAGACCGAACCTCCCTGCCACCCCTAGGCCCGCCGACTAACCCGTACGATCGTTGTCGGGGGTTTAGAGTGCGAGTGGAGGGAACGCAGCCGATGGAACCAGGTCGTACTTAGATGGAGCCACCCACCTCAACTTCACGTCGCATAGCAATGCTGGTGGACGGTGACAATGCACAGCCGTCTCTGATCGAGCACATCCTTGCCGAGATCGCCAAGTACGGGATCGTGACCACGAGGCGTATCTACGGCGACTGGACCCTGTCGCAGATGAAGGGTTGGAAAGACAGCCTTCACACTTCCGCGATCCAACCTATCCAGCAGTTCCGTTACACCGTCGGCAAGAACGCCACTGACAGTGCCCTGATAATCGATGCGATGGACCTACTGCACGCGGGCACGGTCGACGGGTTCTGCATCGTCTCCAGCGATAGCGACTACACGCGGCTGGCTACCCGGATCCGTGAGCAGGGTCTGTTCGTGATGGGTATCGGCCAGTCCCAGACGCCCGAGTCCTTCGTGAAGGCATGCGAGATCTTTGTCCATACGGAGAATCTTGATCGGTCGGCGGAGCACGCACCCAAGGCTCCGGAGTCGGATAGACCAGAGTGGACTCCGACAGTGGAACAGGCTATCGAGATGGCCATACAGGACGATGGTTGGGCCTCGCTCGGGGTTGTTGGCACCAACATACGCAAGCTGGATCCCGCCTTCGACTCCCGTAGTTACGGATACAAGCAACTATCGCTGCTGATCAAGTCCCACCCCGAACTCTTCAAGACAAGAAAGTCGAAGGCCGCGAGCGGGAATCTCCTTGTCAAGTTGAGTTGACGGGGGAAAGGGGTCAGTGTTCGGGTTCGTGGCCGACCATTCGCTCGACGCGGACTATGTTGCCGGACCAGCCGCAGGTGTTGCACCAGGTGTGGAAGACACGGCGGTCTGCCTCCCAGTACTCGACCGAGATTCCTTCCGTTCCGGTCACCCCATTCCCGCAGTTGGGGCAGAAGCGAGGCCGGTCGGCCAGGTGGCTGGCCCGGTCGGGGTCCCACCAGTGGGCGCCGGAGACCCGTGCTCCCGGGTCCGAAGCCTCCGGATCGCTCAATAGATCCCCACGTGCTGGGCGGTGGCGTACTCATCGGAGTTGGGCGTCTCGCCGCGAACCCGGGCCGCCTCAAGATGGATCTTGCGCAGGGTGTCCAGCGCGGGGGAATACCTGGTCGAGCCCATGTCCAGCCAGGCCAGGGCGAAGTCGATGCTGGCGCCGAACTTCTTCTTCTCGCAGGGAAGCTCGATCCGCTGGTGCGGGCTACGGGTGAAGCCCACCGTCGGGTCCTCGCCGGCCTCCACCCGTGCCATCTGGGCCTTGAACATGCGCCGTAGCATGATCACCCCGATATCCGACTTGCCGATGTGCTCGGCCGTCCGGTCATTGATAGCTCCCTGGCTGACCCAGGCCATCACGTCCTGGCCCTCGATGTAGTCCACGATGTGGCGGCCCTTGTCGTCCATCCACTGGTACTCGTAGTCCACGGGGTAGATCTGCTCCGGGTAGTGGTCCAGACCCTCCGGATGGTGGTTCGAGTAGAACATCGCCCAGGTGGTGGTGTCATCGATGGGCACCCGGATCTGCATCTGGTCGATCCCGGCGCCTCCCACCCTCATGGAGTGAGGGAACACGAGCGGATGGCCGATCGCCCAGTCGTCGTCCTGCTCGGTGTGGCCTTCCAGCACGCGCCGCTTCAGGATGCCCCACTCCATGGCGTCGAAGCCGACCTTGAGGTGCTTCTTCTGGAACGACTTGGGCGCCACGAAACCCTGCTGGGAGCCCAGGAACTCGAAGTACCGCCCGTGGAGGTACTCGACATGGTGGGGATCGACCGAGTTCTCCATGATCTGGAGCCAGTTGCAGGGCAGCATCGAATGGCCCACGTCGATGAAGCCCGGATCGACGAACACGTCGAACCGGGGTAGTTCGGGCGCCGGGTCGGGTCCGATGTAGGCCCAGACCATGCCTCCCAGCGCCTCCGCCTTGCCGGCGAAAGCCTTGACGTGCCGCATGAAGGCGGACTTGCCGGGCTCGGCCGGCTGGTCCATGCAGTTCCCGCTCTCGTCGAACTTCCACCCGTGGTAGCCGCACCGGAGCCCGTCCACCTCGACCACGCCGTAGAGGAGAGAGGCGGCCCGGTGCGGGCAGCTTTCCTGGATGATGCCGTAGCCGCCCTCGGGGGTGCGCCATAGGGCGAAGTCCTCGCCCAGCAGGCGTACCTTGCGGATCGGCCAGTCCTCCAGTTCGCGCGCGAAGGCGACCGGGTACCAGTAGCGGCGCAACAGGTCCCCCATCGGCGTACCCGGGCCCACCCGGGTCAGCCGCTCGTTCTGCTCCTTGGAAAGCATTCGCCTCTCTCCTTTGCTTCTGTACGGATGCGGGATAGGGGTGGGGCGGTGCCGCCCCGAAGGTCAGTCGAGCACCGTCACAGTGCCGGAGCTGCCGTCCACCCGCAGCATCGTCCCGGTCTCGATGTCCCTGGTGCCGAACGCGGTTCCGGTTACGGCCGGCAAGCCGTACTCCCGGCACACGATGGCTGCGTGGGACATCATGCCCCCGATATCGGTGACCGCGGCGCCGATGGTGCCGAAGGCGGGCGCCCAGCTCGGCGCGGTGATCGGTGCCACCAGGATCTCCCCTTCCTCCAGCTGGCCGATGTCGTCGGCGGACATGATGACCCGGGCCGGTCCTTCCGCCACGCCCGGTGAAGCAGCGAAGCCTCGGAGGCCGCCATCGGCGTCTTCCCCGGCGCCCAGCCACATCCCGATGCTCTCAGAGGTGATACCCCACAGCATGATCGTGAACGGCTCGGTGACCACCTCGGGCGGCTCGCCCAGGGCGGGTGAAGGCGTCCACTGCCGGAGGGCGTCAACGATTCCCTTGCGCCGCGCCACCTCGCGTGGCCAGTAGACCGGGCCGCGGGGCGACGTGCCCACCGCCCATGCCGAATACATGTCCCAGAGCGCCTCGTTGACCTCGTCGCGCTTCATGTAGAAGACATCCTCGCGGGAGGCCAGGAAGCCCTCCTTGACGAACACGTCTCCTAGCTCCTTCATCTTGCGGAACATCACCGAGTGGCTCCAGTGCTCCACGTAGAAGTTGTGGTTCTCCACGTAGGGGAACACCACCCTGGCCAGGCCCAGCTTGCCCTGGAAGGCCTCGCGGTCCTCGTCCGAGGAGAGCAACGCCGTGTACTCCTCCACGATCCGGTCGCGCTCCTCACGGATCCTCTCGATCGGACGGGAGATGTCCTCGCCCGCCTTGATGCGCTCCACGTAGCCCGCCACGAACCCGAGCGGGATCTCGGGGTGCTCGATCCACACCTTGTCGCTGTGGTAGAAGCCATTGCCCGCCGAGTAGTTGAACCAGGGATGCTTCACCGAGTTCCAATGGTCCATGAACGGCGTGCCCTCCAGGGCGGCCAGGCCTCCGGCGAGCTGATCCTCCAGGCCGTTGTCCACCACGATGGCGGCCAGCTTCTTCAGCTCCTCGTCAGGCCGGAACAGATCCACCTCGACTCCGGCCACCATCCGGGCGATGGCCAGGTCGGGGATGTTGGGGAAGGCCTGCTTGCAGAACCCGAAGTAGTCCAGGTAGGCGGCATAGCCCAGGTTCAGGAACTCGAAGTGGTAGTGCCACAGCTTGAGGCCAAGGTTCAGCAGCCCCCTGTACTCCTCCTGGATGGTGAGGCCGGAGCCGGTTCCGTGACCCTCGGTGATGACCTCCATATCCTCCTTCTCGGGCAGGGGCGAGAAGCTGATGGCCTCCATCTCGGCGATCAGATCCTTCATCTTGACCAGCCACTTGTCGTACAAGTCGCCCCAGTTCATGAAGTAGAAGCCGGCCCGCTCCATGAACTGCGGGACGCGGGCCTCGATCTCGGCGCCGTCGAGAACGGGTACGGGAGTCAGGTACGCGTAGCCGTTCAGCAACCGGTAGTCGATTCCCAGGGCGGGAGGGATCAGGTAATGGCGCGTGTTGTACTGGGACAGCGCCGCTATAGCGTACTCGTACCAGGTGGCATCCCACGGTGTGAGCGGCTCGGCCCAGTGGATGCTGTCCTGGAACCAGAAGGTGGCCTCCTCGTAGTCCCGCCGATCCTCGGAGAACGGGAGCGAATACGTGTAGAGGTCTTCCCATCCTTCGGCGCCGGGTGGGGTCTCCGCCTCGAACGGGCTCGGGAAGCGATTGGCCATCGGTAGGTCTCCTTTTCGATCTGGTGCTTGGCTGGTGCTTGAGTGCCGGTTGTCTGCCATTCCGCCTTGTCCGGTCCTGTCAGGCCTCCCCGTCGTCGGCGGGTACGGACCCCCGGGTGTGTACCGGGGAGAGCAGGGTCGACACGATGCTGTCCATGAAACCCGAGCCGGGCTCGGACACCTGGCGGGGTGCTTTGCGGCTCCACACCGTCTCGGGCCTGCTCTGGAGCATCACGATGTTGCGCCCCTCGGGGAGGTGGCGGTCCACGGCCCACTCGACGTCCTGGGGTGCGCCGAAGTACCGCTCCGCTGCCTTCGCCATCCGGGTGATCTCGAGCAGTTCGGCATCGCTGACCGACGGGGCCTGCTGCCTCTCGGCCGTGACGTCGTGCCATTCCACGCCGTTCCCGTCGGCCCGCATCACCAACTCGGTGTGCTTGGGTGAGATGGTGCGCGAGTGTATCTCGAGGATCACCTTGTCCACCAGGAAGTTGTCCGGTGTCACCTCTCCCGACACCACCGCCTCGCCGAGTCCCCACGAGGACTCGATGGCGACCTGGGAGCGGTCACCGGTGGCCGGATCGAGCGTGAAGGCCACTCCGGCCGACTTGGGATCGACCATCTGCTGCACGGCCACCGACATCGATACCACCTCGTGGTCGTGTCCCATCTCGTGGCGGTACGACATGGCCCGGTCGGTGAAGAGGGACGACCAGCACCGCTTGACGTGCTGGACCACGGAGTCGGCGCCCCGGATCCAGAGAAAGGTGTCCTGCTGGCCGGCGAAGCTGGCGTCCGGCAGGTCCTCGGCAGTGGCGCTGGATCGCACCGCCACGGGCACGTCGTCCTGCTTGCAGCGTCCGCACAGCTGCGTGTAGGCCAACCGGATCGATTCCTCGACGTCCGCCGCCATGGGCAGGGCCTCGATCAGGGAACGGATCTTCCGGGACAGTTCCCGGATTCCGGGCGGATCGCCGAAGTCGACGGTGGCCAGGAGCTCCCGAACCTCCTCCACCGTCCGCGGATGGTTCCGGATGGTCTCGAACCCTTCGGTGGTGACCGCGAATCCCGGCGGGACGGGCAGGTCGGCGTTGATCATCTCACCCAGTCCGGCGTTCTTGCCTCCAACCCGGGGCCTGTCGTCGGGCCGGTAGTCGTTGAACCAGACGATGAACCGGTTGCTCATGAAGGGCTCCCGCGCCGGAGTCGGCGCCTGACGGGGAAGGTTGGCGGCGGGGCCGACGGTCGGGCAGGCATCACACACGGCAGTGGTCGGTGGCCAGTGGCCGGTGGCCAGTGAGCAGCGTTCCGCTCAATACGGTCGGTATGGTCCAGACGGGCTTAGACATAGCGTTTCTCGGCTTCCGGCGGTGTCCACTGCTCGTCGAGCGACCAGGTGGGGAGGTCTCCGATCTCGGGAACCATCACCTCCTGGACCCGGTTGCGGTAGACCACCAGGGCTTCCCGCCCCCCCTCCATCAGCTTCACCCTCACGTGCTCCGTGTTGTAGGGCTCGCCGGGGTCATAGCCGAACGCCCAGATGGCGAAGGCGCGGATCGGTCCCGAGTGGGTAGTGATGACGATGCGGGCCCCGGGATCGGCCGCGGCGAGGGACCTGATCCCTGTCCAGAAGCGGCGCACGCATAGTGCGGGCGGTTCGAAGTGCAGCATGGGGATGGTGAGCCAGTGCTGGATCGGATCGCCTCCGCCCTGCTGGGTGCGCCAGAACCGATCGATCTCGACCAGCCAGGCCGGCCGGTCGCCCAGCGCGGTCCGCTCGAAGCGCTCCAGTACCGAGTAGTAGAGGCGGAAGGCCGAGGTCACGTCCATGATGCCGTCGGGAGTGGCGACCATGAAGTTGCGGAACTCCTCGTAGGGCCTGGGGTCGACCACCTTGACATCCTTCTCGAACAGCTCGATCCCGTCCAGAACGGCCCGGTGCAGCTGCTCGATGGTCTGTCCGGCCCGGTTGGTGGCGGCGTGGGCGAGCACGATCTTCTCGCCCGTGCCGACCCGCCGGGCGAGCGTGTGTCCCACGGACCGCGCCTGCCAGGCGCCCAGCGGCGTGATCCCGGCCTCCGTCGAATACCCCTGGGTCTCGGCGTGCCGGACGAGGTAGACGTCGTTGACGACCGGGCGGGTGGCCTGCGGCGGCGCTCCTATCTCCTTGTTGCGGTTGTCCTCGCTGAGGACCATCTGCATGCCGTGGTCGGACCGTTCCCACAGCGGCGGTAGGGGAGCGGTGATCACGTTGGCGGCCCGGCGCCGCCGGAAGCGGCGCAGGTAGAGGGGATTGCCCTCGTCGCTCTCCTCCTCGGCTTCCCCGGCCCTCGCCGCCCGCTCGAGATAGCGGGCCAGGTACATGGGCGCCTCGTCCCGCTCGGTGCGCGGCAGGTCGGGAGGCCGGCCGCTCACGAGTGCACCGTCATGAAGCGTTGGTCGATCACCCCTTCGTAGTAGAACACGGCCCGGCCGATCTCGGCCTCGGTCCAGGTGACCGGCTCGCGGTCCGGGTCGGCCCAGTAGCCGCCCGTGTAGACCTCGTTGCGGTTGCCGGCCGGGTCGAAGAAGTACAGGCCGTGACCGCGGGTGGCGCCGTGGCGGGTGGGGCCGGCGTCGATGGGAATGCCGTGGTAGGAGCAGATGTCGGCCGCCTTGCGGACCTCGTTCCAGTCGTCCAGCCAGAAGGCCATGTGGTGGAAGGCCCGGTTGGGTCCCGTGATAAAGGCGATGTCGTGGGGCGTGTGGGTGCGTTCCAGGAAGGTGACCAACTGGTGGCCGTCGTCCGCCAGGATCTGCTCGGTCAGGCGGAAGTCGAGCACATCCGTGTAGAAGGCGGTGGTCTCGTCCACGTCCTCGCACATCAGGAAGATGTGGTCGAGACGGGGCGGGTGGATGCCGACCAGGCCCAGCGGCTCGGGCGGGGGGTTGGTGAGGGGCAGCATGTTCCCGACCTGCGCCATCCCCCAGACCAGTTCGGTGGTGTGGCCGGAGGGGGCCACGAACTGCACGGTGGCGCCGGCGCCCGGGCCCAACTCGCCGGGTTCGAACCGTTTGGTCGGGATCCCGGCGGCTTCGATGCGGGTGGCCAGGTCATCCAGATCGGACTCGTGCTCCACCTTGAACCCGAACCTCTCGAGGCCGTAGGTGGGCGCGTACTCGAGGACAACGCTGTGGTGCTGGTGCTCGTCCCAGCACTTCATGTAGACCCGTTCCGGCTCCCGCGCCGTCTCGATCAGGCCGATCACCTCCGAGTAGTAGGCCGTGGCCAACTCGATGTCGGGAACCCGGATCACTACGTGGGAGAGGCGCAGGATGCCCATCAGGGCCACCGTTCCGGGGTCGTGGCGCGGTGGTCCATCACGTGTGGACCTTCATGAAGCGCTCGTTGAGCTCGCCCTCGTAGTAGAAGATGGCCTTGCCGATGTTGTCCTCCGTCCAGGTGATGGTCGGGAAATCGGGATCGGGCCGGTAACCGCCGGTGAACACCTCGTTGCGGGTGCCCATCGGATCGAAGAAATAGATGGTGCTGCCCCGGGTGATGCCGTGACGGGTGGGACCCACGTCGATCTGGATGGCGTGGTAGGCGAGGATGTCGGCCGAGCGGCGGACGTCGTCCCAAGCGTCGAGCCAGAATGCGAAGTGGTGGAGACCTCCGTTCGGTCCCGAGACCACCGCCAGGTCGTGCGGCGAGTGGCTGCGCTCCAGCCAGGTACCGATCTGGTGGCCGTCGCCGTCGAGGAGCTGCTCGGTGATCCGGAAGCCGAGCACGTCGGTGTAGAACCTGGTGGCTTCCCCTACTTCCTCGGCGGTGACCAGCAGGTGATCCATTCGCGGAGGTGCGATGCCGGGGAGATCGGGAGGAACGGGCGGCGGGTTGACTTTGGGGAGCAGTCCCCCTACGTGCTCGACCTCCCGTACCAACTCCATGGTGTGGCCGGATGGGGTGGCGAAGCGGATCGACTCCCCCTGACCGACTTCCGCCCCCCTCGAGATTCGCTCGACCCGGAAGCCGAACTCCTCCACCCGGTGTTCGAGCCCGGCGAGGTCATCGTCGCTCTCGACCTTGAACGAGAACCGGTCGATGCCCACCCGCGGGTCGTAGCGGACCGCCAGGGAGTGATGATCCTCCTCGTCCCAGCACTTGAAGAAGGCCCGGTCCGAGGTCCGCTCCACCTCGATCATCCCCATTACATCCGTGTAGTAGGCCGAGGCCAGATCGAGATCCGGCACGGTTATGTCCACGTGACTGAGCCGGAGAATGCCCAACCGGGTTCGCTCCTTCGCGCGTTCTTCGAGGTCAGGCCGTAACTTACGGCGGCCGGCTCCTGGCCTACATCCTTGTTCCGCATGTAGGAACGGAACGGTTAGAGTTGGCTGTATGACCGGGGCGAGACCCGAAGACCTGCGCGCATCCATGGCGGAATACGTCCGCAACGTCCACGCCGCCTATCTACGGGTTGCCTCGACCCATCCGCCCGCCGTACAGGGCGGCCTGGAGCTGCTGGTGGCGCCGTTCACGGTGGTGGCGGCCGGAGCCCGCAACCTGCACGTGATCTCCACCGGTCAGTCCCTTTCGGTTCCCCGCGGACAGGAGGTGGCCTGGGAGCAGGAGCAGGACGGGATGGAGTGGACCCTGCGCTTTCTCGACCCGGTAGTGCTCCCGGCGCTGGCCCGGGCCGAAGGGACCGAGGGAGCCGATCCGGCGGGGGTGCGGAGGGTCATCGGAATCGGTAGCCACCACTACCACCTGGTGGTCCGGCCCGGATCTGACCTGACCTCCCACCACGCCACCCACGCCGGCACCGGCCTGGCCAACGCCCACCTGGCCGCCGCTCGCGACTATGAGGCCATCCGGGCCCACGCCGGCGGCGACGGCGGGCTGGTCGATGAGCTGGCCGCCGCCGACGCAGCCGGGCTGACCCGAGCCCACGGGCTGGTGGCGTGCGCGCTGGCGCCGTGGAGCGACTCCGTGAAGGCGGCCTCGCGCACCGGGGACCGGAAGGAGGTGCGCCGGGCCGTGCTCACCGCCCTCAGGGGGGACGCATGAGCGCCCGGACGTTGTCATCGGTCCGTAACGCCGCCCGGCTGCTCAAGGAGATCTCGGCTCACGGCCCGGAGATGGGGGTGACCGAGCTGGCCCGCCGGCTCGACCTGGGCAAGTCGACCGTTCACCGGCTGGTGACCACTCTTACCGAAGAACATCTCCTTGTGAAGGATCCGGGCACGGCCAGGTACCGGCTCGGCCTGGCCATGTACGACCTGGGCAACACCGCGGTGAACGGTCTGAACCTTCACGCCGCCCTGACCCCGCCGATGAACTGGCTCCAGGACGTGACCGGCGGAACGGTCCACGCCGGGGTGCTGGACCATCGCGAGGTCATCTACATCGAGCGCCTCGACTCACCGCACATGCTTCGCCTGTTCATCAAGGTGGGACGGCGGCAGCCGGCCCACTCCACCAGCACCGGGAAGTGCCTGCTCGCCCACCTGGACGATGCAATGCTCGACCGGACCCTCGACGGGTGGAAGATGGAGCGTAAGACCGCCCACACCATCACCGATCCTGCCGTGCTGCGCCACCAACTCGAGGAGATCCGCCGGCTCGGATACGCCCGGAATATCGAGGAGTCCGAGTTGGGGGTCATCTCGGTGTCCGCCCCGATCCGCGACCGCGCCCGCACCGTCGTGGCCGCTGTCTCGGTGGCCGGCGAGGAGCGGAGGCTCGGCTCGGAGATGCACGTCCTGACCCGATCCGTCCAGGAAGCGGCGGCGGTAGCTTCCCATCAGTTGGGCTATCGCAGGTGATGATCGGCGGGAGTCTCGTCAGCAACTGGCGGTAACAACCTACAAGGTGGATGGCAGGACCTCGACCTGCGATACAATCCCAGGACTTCCCCTATTGATACGACGGTAGGGTCGAGACCGCCTTCCGGGGCGGTCTCGGTCTGTGAGGTCGACTGGTCCTTCGTGGATGCCCGGCTTGTACCGTATAGGGGAACATGCCGCAGAACAGGGCAGGTCACAGGGGTACCGTGACCCGCGCACGCGTACCGGCGACCGAGGACGAGCCACGCCCCCCATGACGATTGCTGAGCAGCGGGCCCTAGCGCTCTACGCAGCCCGTAAGGACCGCCTTCCCATAGGTCCGTTCACGGACGCCGACCCGGACATGTCGGCGGACGACGCCTATGCGGTGCAGACCCGGTTCGCTTCGATGCTCCTGGCTGACGGCGACTCGATATGCGGTTACAAGCTGGGCCTGACCTCCAAGGCCATGCAGCAGATGATGGGCATCTCCGATCCGGACTTCGGACCGGTCCTCCACTCCATGGTGCACGACGGCGACCTGGACGCTTCCTCCTTCATCCAGCCCAAGGTGGAGGCGGAGATCGCACTGGTCCTGGACCGGCCTCTCAAGGGTCCCGGAGTTACCACCCTCGATGCCGCCCGAACGGTGGGCGGCGCGGTAGCCGCCATCGAGGTGGTGGACTCTCGCATCGCCGACTGGCGGATAAAGCTGGCCGACACCATCAGCGACCTGGCCTCCATCGGGGGTGTGGTGATGAGCAGCCGGATCGTGCCTCTTGACTTCGACCTGCGGCTGGTGGGTATGACCTTCTCGCTCAACGGTTCGGTGGTGGCGACCGGCGCGGGCGCGGCCGCGCTGGGGAACCCGCTCACCGCGCTGGCATGGTTGGCCAACACCCTTTCCCGCCACGATGTCACCCTGGAGGAGGGGATGTTCATCATGACCGGCTCGCTCCACGCCGCCGTGGATGTCCGGGCCGGGGACGTGGCGCGGGCCGACTTCGACCGTCTCGGGCCGGTCGCCCTCAGGATGGCCTGACTTGGGCCGGATGCGTTGCGCCATCGTCGGCAGCGGGAACATCGGCACCGACCTGCTCTACAAGCTTCTCCGTTCGGATGTCCTCGAAGTCGCCGCCATGGTGGGAATAGACCCTGCCTCCGAGGGACTGGCCCGCGCCGGGGCGGAAGGGGTGGAAACGACCTCGGAGGGAGCGGACTGGCTGATCGAGAACGCCGCCGGGTTCGATCTGGTGTTCGAGGCCACCTCCGCCTGGGTACACCGGCTCAACGCCCCCCGCTACCGGGAGGCGGGGCTCACGGCGATCGACCTGACCCCCGCCAAGCTGGGGCCGCTGGTGGTCCCTCCGGTGAACCTCGATACCCACCTCGACTCGCCCAACCTCAACCTCATCACCTGCGGCGGGCAGGCCACCGTCCCCATCGTGGCGGCTGTCGGGGCTGTGGCGCCGGTCCCCTACGCGGAGATCGTCTCCACGGTGTCGTCGGTGTCGGCAGGCCCGGGTACCCGGCAGAACATCGACGAGTTCACCAAGACCACCTCGGCGTCGCTGGTCGAGGTGGGCGGGGCCGACCACGGCAAGGCGCTCATGATCCTCAACCCGGCCGAGCCTCCCATCCTGATGCGCAACACCGTCTTCTGCGCCTTGGGCGACGGGTACGACCGGGAAGAGGTAGCGGACTCGATCACGGAGATGGTCCGCACCGTGGCATCCTACGTGCCCGGATACCGGATCAAGGCCGAGCCCGTGTTCGACGAGGATCTGTTCCGCACCCCCGGCGGGGACGTCAAGGCCCGGGTGGTGGTGCTGCTCGAGGTGGAGGGCGCCGCCGACTACCTGCCGCCGTACGCCGGCAACCTCGACATCATGA
Source organism: Acidimicrobiia bacterium (assembly GCA_022827785.1). Lineage (GTDB taxonomy): Bacteria > Actinomycetota > Acidimicrobiia > Spongiisociales > Spongiisociaceae > Spongiisocius. Next base: position 65,300 of record JAJEIM010000030.1, on the reverse strand, counting down.
CCGCCTCGGCCGTCCGGGTGGCCGAGGCCATGGCAGCCGCCCGATGACCGCCGCCTTCCGCCTCACCGACTCCACGCTACGGGACGGTTCGCACGCGGTCGCCCACCAGCTCACAGAGGACCAGGTCCGGCGGGTCGTGGCCGGGCTGGACGGGGCCGGGGTGCCGGTGATCGAGGTCACACACGGCGACGGGCTGGGGGGATCCTCCTTCAACTACGGGTTCTCCCACACCGACGAGATGAACCTCGTGCGGGTAGCGGTCGAGACGGCTACCAAATCCAAGATCGCCGTACTGATGCTTCCCGGGATCGGGGTGAAGGACGACCTGCGCCGGGTCGCCGGGATGGGCGTGCGGGTGGCCCGGATCGCGACCCACTGCACCGAGGCCGACATCTCCGAACAGCACATCGCTCTTGCGAAGGAACTGGGCATGGAGGCGGTGGGGTTCCTGATGATGTCCCATATGATCGAACCGGAGGCGCTGCTCGAGCAGGCCCGGCTGATGGAGTCCTACGGGGCGGACGTGGTCTACACGGTCGACTCCGCCGGCGCGATGACCATCGACGATGCCCGCCGCCGGGTGGCCACCCTCAAGGCCGGTCTGTCATGCGAGGTGGGCATACACGCCCATAACAACCTTTCGCTGGCGGTCGCCAACTCCCTGGCCGCGCTCGAGGAGGGGGTGGACCAGATCGACGGGTGCATGACCGGCCTGGGCGCCGGCGCCGGGAACTGCCCCACCGAAGTCCTGGTGGCGGCCTGCGAGAAGACCGGCTGGGAGACAGCTATCGACCCGATCTCGCTCATCGAGGTGGCCGACCGGGCGGTGCGCCCCATCCGACCCGAGCAGGGGGTCATCGACGGTGACGGCCTGCTGCTCGGCTACGCGGGCGTCTACGGGTCGTTCCTTCTCCACGCCAAGCGGGCTGCCGAGAGATACGGGGTCCCGACCCGGGACATACTGCTGGAACTGGGCGAGCGGAGAGTGGTGGGAGGCCAGGAGGACATGATCATCGACGTGGCGATGGAACTCCAGCACCGGGCGGCTTCGGCCCAACCCGCCGCCATCTGAGAGGAGCCGGTCATGGTCCGCCCAGCACCCACTAGCGATCTGGTGGAGCGTTTCGCGGCCAGACTGGTCGTAGCCGTCGAGAGCCGGACTGCCATCAGCTCCCTGGTCGCCGAGCATGAATTCACGGTCGACGCCGCCTACGACATCCAGGACACCGTGCTGGCTTGTGCCGAGGTGGCCGGCGAGACCATCGTCGCCGCCAAGCTCGGGTTGACCAGCCGGGCCAAGCAGGAGCAGATGGGTGTCTCGGAGGCGTTGTACGGGTGGCTCACCGACCGGCACCGCCTGGACCCCGGACAGCCCCTCGACAGCGGTCGGCTCATCCAGCCCCGCGCCGAGCCGGAGATCGCCCTCGTCACAGCGCGTGACCTCGAAGGACCGGTGGGACTCCACGACGTCCTCGCCGCCACCGCCGCCGTGGCGCCGGCACTCGACATACTCGACTCCCGCTTCGCGGGCTACTCTTTCACCCTCGCCGATGTGGTAGCCGACAACTGCAGTGCAGGCGCCTTCCTGGTGGGGAATCCCGTGCCCCTGGACGGCATCGACCTGGCTCTGGTCGGGTGCGTGTTCGAGAAGAACGGGGAGGTGGTCGGCACCGCCGCCGGTGCCGCGGTCCTGGGACATCCGGCCGCGGCGGTCGCCTGGTTCGTGCGGAAGCTGGCCGAGAGAGGCCAGGGTCTCCCCGCCGGTTCGCTGGTCCTGCCCGGAGCGTTGACCGGTGCGGTGCCCATCGGTCCCGGAGACTCGGTGGTCGCCTCCTTCGACCGGATCGGCTCGGTCGGGCTGTCCGTGGCATGAGCGGCTCCGCCCCGGCGCCGGGACTCGACCGGGAGACCACGATGGAACTGGCCGACCGGCTCGACGAGGCCCGCCGGTCCCGGACCCCTACCACCAGGTTGACCGACGACCATCCGGGACTCACCGAAGCCGACGCCTACGCGATTGCCGACCGCGGCGTGGCCCTGCGAGTGGCCTCCGGCGAGCGGGTGGTGGGCGCCAAGCTCGGGTTCACCTCGGCGGCCATGCGCCAGGCCATGGGCGTCGACTCGCCCAACTACGGCTGGCTCACCGACCCGATGGTCGTCTCGGACGGGCGGGTGTCGCTGGGCGAGTTGATCCATCCGAAGGCGGAACCGGAGATCGCCTTCGTGCTCGGCGAGGATTTGGAGGGCGCCGGTGTGTCGGCCCAGGACGTCCTGTCCGCCACCTCCTACGTGATGCCGGTCATCGAGGTGGTCGACTCCCGGTTCGTGGACTTCCGGTTCCGGGCGCTCGACAACACCGCCGACAACTCGTCCGCCGGGATGGTGGTGCTGGGCAGCCGGGCCACCACGCCGACCTTCGACCTGTCAAGGGTGGGGGTCGTGGTCACGGTGAACGGGGAACTGTTCCAGACCTCGTCAGGCGCAGCCGCCCTCGGTCATCCGGCGGCCAGTGTCGCCTGGCTGGTGCGGAGGCTGGCCGCGTCAGGCCGGGGGCTGGAGGCCGGTCACCTGATCATCTCCGGCGGCCTCACAGGTCCGATCGATCTCATGGCGGGCACGAACGTCTTCGTAGAGATGGATCGCCTCGGAAGCACGTCGATGCGGGTCCACGAGTAGTTGATCGTGGTAACAAACGAACGCTCGTAGCGTGAACACGCCCTAACAGCACAGCAGAGAGGAGTCGTCATGCCGATAGTCACCGTCAATCTGGTGGAGGGGCGCTCGCCGGAGCAAATCGAGAACATGATCGCCGAAGTATCCGATGCCCTGGTCAGGAGCCTCGACGCTCCAATCGAGACGGTACGGATAATGGTCAACGAGCTGGCACCCCACGGCTTCGGCATCGCCGGGCGTCCCGCCCGCCTCGTGATGGCCGAACGGGAGGCGGCGGCTGCCCAAGCGGAGAGCACGGAGGAGGGGACGGCATGATCACGCTGCGGCACTTCATCGGAGGCGAGTTCGCGGACTCTTCGTCCGGCGAGACGTTCGAGTCGGTGAGCCCCATCGACAACGCCCCGATCGCAACCGTCCCCAGAGGGAACGTCGAGGATGTGGACCGGGCGGTCCGGGCTGCCCGGGCTGCGTTTCCGGTCTGGTCATCGATGGACCCCGCCGAGCGCCGCCGGGCCCTCTACCGGGTGGCCGAAGGGATCGATGCCCGCCTCGACGAGTTGGCGGAATGGGAAGTACGCGACATGGGCAAGCCGGTCTCGGCCGCTCGCTCCAAGGACATCCCCCGCTCCGCCCACAATTTCCGCTTCTTCGCCGACGCTGCCGAGCATGCCCACACCAAGGCCTTCTCCAAGCCCTGGGACGGGGTCCTCACCTACGAGCTACGTGAGCCGCTCGGCGTGGTGGGCGCAATCTCGCCCTGGAACTTCCCCCTGATGTTGCTGACCTGGAAGGTGGCGCCGGCCCTCGCCTATGGCTGCACGGTGGTGGCCAAGCCGGCCGAGCAGTCCCCGATCACCGCCACCCTGCTGGCGGAGATCTGCCGTGACGCCGGCCTGCCCGACGGGGTGTTCAACCTGGTCCACGGCTTCGGCCCGGACGAGGCCGGCGAGGCCCTGGTCCGGCATCCCGATGTGGACGGGATCACCTTCACCGGAGAGTCGGCGACCGGCAAGGCCATCATGGCGGCCGCGGCGCCTAGCCTGAAGAAACTGTCGTTCGAGCTGGGTGGCAACTCACCCAACATCGTCTGCGCCGACGCCGACCTGGACAAGGCCGTGGCCGGGTCACTGCGGGGCATCTTCACCAACCAGGGCGAGGTGTGCCTGGCCGGCGCCCGCCTGCTGGTCCAGCGTCCCGTGTACGACGAATTCGTGGCGCGGATGGTGGACGGCGCCGAGCGGTACGTGGTGGGCAACCCGCTCGATCCCGCTACCGGCATGGGCCCGCTCGTCACCCGGGAGCACATGGAGAAGGTGCTGTCCTACATCGACCTGGCAACCGTGGAAGGGGCCAAGCTGATGACCGGCGGCCACCGGATAACCGACGGCGCCCTGGCGAGCGGGAACTTCGTGGCGCCGACCATCTTCGCCGATGCCGACAACCACATGCGGTCCTGCCAGGACGAGATTTTCGGGCCGGTCGAGATGATCATCCCCTTCGATGAGATCGACGAGGCGATCGAGATGGCCAACGACACCCGCTACGGACTGGCGGCGATGGTGTGGACGACCAACGTGAACACCGCCCACAAGGTGGCCCGAGAGGTGCGAGCCGGCACGATGTGGGTCAATTGCTTCTTCGTGCGCGACCTGCGGGCGCCCTTCGGCGGCTACGGGGACTCCGGGATCGGCCGTGAGGGCGGCGAGTACAGCTACGAGTTCTTCAGCGAATCCAAGGCTGTGGTGATGAAGCTGGACGGTTGAGGCGTTGCCGACGGTCAGCGCCGGCGCCGTAGAGGACCTGCCCACCGACCGTTGCGTCGAGATCGGGGACGGGCGGGCGGTGGTGGTCCGGGTCGGCTCCGAGGTGTACGCCTACCGGAACGAGTGCCTGCATCAGGCCTCACCACTCGCCGGGGGGCTGGTCAGGGACGGGGTGATCACCTGCCCGCTGCACTTCTGGCGCTACGAGGCGGGCACCGGCACCAAGTGCGGTGAGCCGGAACTCCGCCTGGAGACCTATCCGGTCCGGATCGAGTCCGGGAACGTACTGGTCGATCTGCCCGCTCCTCCCGCGGCCGTTTCGTGGCGGGAGATGATGCTGGACCACGCCCGGGAGTGGGATCGTGGGGATGGCTGACATCCGCGCCGTCATCTGGGACATGGGAGGCATCCTCTACCCGACTCCTTTCGAGTTGCTCGACGGGTTGGAGGTCTCCAAGGGCTGGCCGCCAGGAACCCTCCCGCGCGGGCCTTTCTCACCTGAAGGCGACCCCGAATACGCGAAGTGCTCCACCGGCGAGCTGACCGAGACCGAGTACTGGAGGAGGTACCAGCAGGCCAGCGCCGCCCGTGGGTACCCCGTCGACCTGAAGGGCGAGATCGGCTGGACGGGCACCGAGCGGCCGGAAGTCATGGCCACCATCGAGACCCTCGGCCGGCGGTTCCGCCAGGCCACCCTCTCCAACGATTCGAGCGAGTGGTTGGGATACGGATGGTGGGACTCCTGGCCCTACGCCCACCTGTTCTGCCACGTCATCGACGTGGTGACCCTGGGGGTCCGCAAGCCGCATCCCCTCACCTACACCACCACCGCCGAGCGCATGGGACTCGACGTGGCCGAGTGCCTGTTCGTGGACGACATGGCGGTCAACCTCGACGGCGCCGAGGCGGTAGGCATGCCCGGCTTCTACTTCGACCACACCCGAGTCGCCGCCAGCTGCGCAGGCCTCCTCCAACTTCTCGGGCCGGAGTGAATTCGGGTCGTTATGACGGCTTGGTGGCTATGACCTCGCCGAAGGCGATGGCTCCCACGGCCCCCGGATCCTGCCGCCACCTCGCCTGGTCGCGCTGCCACGAGTCGAACTGTTCCTGGGTGGCCAAACCGGATGCTATGGCGGCGCCCATCACCTTGGGGGAGAAGAACCACTCGGTGATCACCGCGTCGAGAACGGCTCTGGCTTCGGGAGTGCTGAACATGTCGACGGAAGCGGTCGCCTGGACATCCTCGAAGCCGGAGCCCAGCAGCCTGCGCTTGAGCTCCTTCCCGATCTGGGGATGCCCGCCGTTGGCGATCACGAGCTTCGTGAAGGTCTCCCATGCTCCTGCCAGGCTGTACGCAGGTTCCGAGAAGCTGGAGGCAGCTATCAGCTCGCGGCAGGAGATGATCCCGCCGGGCTTGAGGACCCTCTTGACCTCGGCCAGGACGGCATCGGTGTCCGGAACATGGTTCAGGACGGTATGGCAATGGGCCACGTCGAACGTGTCGTCGTCGAAGGGCAGATCGGTCACATCCGCTACCTGGAAAGAGGCGTTGCCGTGTCCACCGGCTTCGGCGGCGGCACGGGCCATCTCGATCTGAGACCTCTCGATGTCGACCCCGTGGAACTCGCCGGGCTCCACGGCCCTGGCCAGGCCCACCGACAGGGTCCCTGGTCCGCATCCGAAGTCGAGCAGTCTGAGTCCGGGCCTTAGGTGCGGGAGTAGGTGCCGGGCATGCGTCTCCGCGCTGCGCCAGTGGAGCATCTGCAGGAAGTCCTCGTCATAGCCCATCGTGTACGCGGATGTCGTAGATGCCGGGTCCGGCATGCTCGTCCCTCCTGTCCGTTGCCTCGTGTTCATTATCGCCGGAAGCGCCGGGAATCGTTACACCGGCGGCCTGACAACGCCTTCACTGCCAGGTCGGATGGTCGGCTTGATGGGTGAGTGAGCCGGACTCGTCGATGCTCACCCTGAGTACGGGGCACAAACGGATGGTTGGCATGGATCCAGGGGAACCCGGCCGTATAATCGGCGATCCCCGGCCGTGCTGCCGGGCCTGTCCGGGCCCGCGGGCGACCTTGGGAGCAATTGCGAATCGAGGCATGGGGTTTCGCATGGCCGATTGGGTCTGGGTACTGATCGTCTTCATCCTCTACTTCGTCATTCTCATCGGTATCTCCTTCTACCAGTCGGGCCGCATGGCGAATATGGCCGACTTCGTTCTCGGCGGCCGCTCCCTCGGTGGCTTCACCACCGCCCTGAGCGCCGGTTCATCCTCCGCCAGCGGCTGGACGATGCTGGTCCTTCCGGCGCTGGCGTTCGCTGGTGGCCTCATGCACCTATGGACCGCAGCCGGAATCGTGCTGGGCGCATGGCTGGTATGGGTCGTTGCGGCCAAGCGGCTCCGCCGCTACACCATCTCCACCGACGCGCTTACCATCCCCGAGTTCTGGGAGAGGCGCTTCGGCGACACCACCGGCGCGTTGCGAAGCCTGGCCGCCGGCATCAGCCTGTATTTCATCACGCTCTACGTCTGCTCGGGACTGATCGCGGGCGCCAAGCTCCTCGAGGAAATCTTCGACCTCGATCACTCCGGCGCGGGCCATGACGTAGCGGTCCTCATCACCCTGGTCGCCGTCCTCTCCTACACCTTCATCGGGGGGTTTCTCGCCGTCTCCCGCACCGATGTCTTCCAGGCGCTGGTCATGCTTAGCGGGTTCGTCATCATCTGCCTGACCCTCATCCTGAGCAGCGGCAATCCTCTCCAGGGTCTCGAGTCGACGGCTCCCGGATTCTGGAACCCCTTCACCGACGCGAACGGCAACGGGTTGGGCTTGCTTACCTACGTCTCGGCCCTCGGCTGGGGACTGGGGGCCTTCGGAGCGCTCAGGCTCCTGGCCCGGTTCATGGCCATGGAGGACGAACGCGACATTCCTAGAAGCACCTCCATCACCTTGGGCTGGGCCGTACCCTTGTTCTCGCTGGCGCTGCTGATGGGGCTGGTCGCGGCGCCGGCACTGGCCGCCCGGGGTGTGAATATTCCCGACGCGGAACGGCTCTACCTGGTGATCTCGTCGGTCTTCTTCCACCCCATCGTGGGCGGCCTGCTGCTGACCGCGGTGGTGGCGGCCGTAATGAGCACCGCCGACTCGCAACTCTTGCTGGCCTCTGCCATCGCCTCGGGCGACGTGCCCTGGCTCAGGCGGATCGCCGGGCAGATGCGAACCGGGGGGCGGGTGGCGATGGGGAGGTTGCTGCTCGTCACGATCGGCCTCCTGGCCGCCCTGATCTCGATCTTGTCGCCGGAATCGGTGTTCGCCCTGGTGTCCCTGGCCTGGGGAGGTATGGGCGCCGCCTTCGGTCCGGTCACCGTGCTCGCTCTCTACTGGAGGCGCTTCAACCTGGCGGGGGCCTTGACCGGCCTCATCTCGGGCACCGTGGTCTCCACCCTCTGGTGGCTGATGGACCTGGGCAACCAGGGGCTACTCGACCTGACGAAGGCTCTGGGATTCTCCGCCGCTGTCGACAGCCTCCAGGAGATCGGCGTATGGGAGATCAACCCGGCAGTTCCGGGGGTAGCGGTCGCAACGGTCCTGGCCATCGCCGCGACCCTGGCGACATCTCCTCCCTCCGAGGAGATCACCCAACTCTTCGACGAGGTCAACAGCCCGGACTGGGTGGACACGGCGCACGCCCCGGCGCCGTAGGGAGAAGTCCAGCCGGGCCGCGTAGGGCGGCGCACTCCGCCAGGGTCGGGCGAGCCCGCCGGTTCGAGCATTGAGGCAATCCGAGGTCGGAGCCAGGAGGGTGCGGACTTCCTAGGCCGAGACCAGGTCCAGTACCCGCCTGATCGAAGCGGTTCTGTCGAGCACGTCGAAGTGAACGGTCTGCATGCCCACCTTCTCGGCGCCGGCGATGTTGACCGGCTGATCATCCACGAACAGCACGCGATCGGCCGGCAGTTCCAGGCGGTCGAGCAGGCGCAGGTAGCCGCGAGGATCGGGCTTCAGGATGCCGGTATTGGAAAGGTCGACGAAAGGGTCGAAACAGTCGAGAACCTGCATGCGCTCGATCCACGCCGGGTCGTGGAACCGGCTCAGGTCGTTGGTAAGGACCGCCAGCCGCATTCCCATGGAGCGGAGGGTGCCTCGCAGGTGCCAGGTCTCGGGACGGATCACCTCGTCGCGGGGTGCGTCGAACAGGGCGTCGATGAAGCTGCGCAGGCGGTCCGGGCCGGCGCCGATCATCCCGGCGTGCCGGTCGGCCTGGCGATGCCAGTATTCGAGCTCGGTGAACTCCCCTGCCCGGAATCTCCGCCAGAGGGGGTCGGCGTCCGGGTCGAAGGGGCCGGCCAGATCGATGCTGCCCCTCGGGAGGTCGAGCCGGTCCTCCAGCCCGGCCGCCATCTCGAACGGGGTCCGGATCACCACCCCTCCGAAGTCGAAGGCCACTGCGTCAACTGCCATAGCAGCAAGATACCCGGCCGGTGGGGCAGGCTTGTACGGGCTCGGGCTCTCGCAGGCCGGCTCAGCCATTCCTATGCAGGATGACGGTCATCTCGGACGGGAGGCCCTGCTGGACGCCCTCCAGCGCCCTGGTCATGGCCAGGGCGGCCCCGGCGACGGTAGACACCGCGCTGGCGCCCTCGCTGCTGAGGAAGGCACCCTGGTGCTTCCGGCGGAGGAGGCTGTATAACTCCCGGCCTATCTTCTTCTGACCTTCGAGCTCGCTCAGTGCCCGCCGGTGAACTTCGGTGTCGAGGTCGGCATCGCCGGATCTCGGAACCCTGATTTCGATTGACCAATTGCCCATGCCGGGCAACGTAAGCGGTTTCAGGGACCCTTTCAAGACCCTCGATCACCAGGTTGCGTCACGCACGGAGGTCCGGCAGCGGCATCCCGAGTGGTCGACGCCTGGCTGCGACCCGATCAGGGTGCGAAAACCATTCCGATACTGATGATCAGGAGGATGATCAGAACGATGCCCGCCAGGGAGATCGCCAACCCGGCGATCGCCATGCCGCGATAGGGCGCACCCCGGTTGGCGTTCCTGAGTCCGACTGCGGAGAAGATCAGCCCGAGCAACCAGCAGGCGAAATTGATCACCGGCATCCACGAGAGCACCACCGCGCAGATGGCTAGCACCATGCCGGCGACCGCCATCCCGTTGCCGGTCGGAGCAACCTGGCCCGTCATGCCTTCGGACGGATCGTTCATGGCCTTCCCTTCGGTCCGAGCTACGAGCCGAGTCTACCCGTGACGGTCCGGGCTGTTCTGGAACCGGGTTCAGTGGCCGGTGGCCCGCCCGGTCCCGGAGGGTTCCTCCAGCAGTTCCGGCGCGGCTGCGTCGATCATGTGGTACGACTCATCCTCGCTCGGGAACGCGCCCTGGCGAACGTCCCGGATCCAGCGGTCCATCGCCGCTATGGCCTCTCCGCCCAACTCCGTGTAGCACCGCAGGAATATGGGGAGTGGTCAAGCTTGTCATGCATCAGCAGCACCCTTCCTTCGGTGTCCGGCCCAGCGGATCATCGAACACACCCGCAGCCTCGACGTTTACCACTGCGACCACTAACAACCAACAAGAGGGACCTGCGAACACACCAACCGGATACTCCGCCGCGCACGGGCTACCTTCTTAACTCGCCGAAAATGGCCAGCAACCCGAAGACCAGAATGAAGCCCGCCAGGGAGATCACCGACCCGCAGCAGGCCAAGCCACCATAGGGTGCTCCACGGCGGGACCTCATCACGCCGACGATCGAGAAAAACATTCCCAGAATCCATAAGACGCCAATGAGTTCGAGAAACCGCCACGCCCTCATCCACATCATCAGGGTGGCGCAGATGGTGAACACCATGCCGATGATCGCCATCCAGTTGCCGGTCGGCGGAACCTGACCCTGCGTTTCTCCAGACCGACTGTCGAATGCGCTGCTTATGCCGATGTCACGCCCATAGTCAGGGCCGCGACCCTCCGTTCCTTCAGAGTGACCGTCCAACGCGCCCAAATCCGCCACGATACCTGAGAGTGTAGACTTGGGCCCGAATCCACCGATGGCCTTGGTGAGACGGTCGGCAGAGCAGGTTGACGGTGGTCTACCCCTAAACGCGCCGCCGGGTCTTATCGGCGCCCGATTGCCAGGTCGGTTCCGGGTTCCTCGATCAACTCCAGGGCGGCGGCGTCGATCATGTGGTACGACTCATCCTCGCTCGGGAAGGCGCCCCGGCGGACATCCCGGATCCAGCGGTCGATCGCTGCCACGGCCTCTCTTGACAGGTCGGCATAGCGCCGGACGAACTTGGGGTAGTGGCCGAAGTTGAGACCGAGCATGTCATGCATCACTAAGACCTGGCCGTCGGTGCCGGGCCCGGCGCCTATCCCGATCGTGGGGACGCTCACCCGCCTGGTGATGGCTTGAGCCAGCGAGGCGGGGACTCCCTCGAGTACCAGGGCGAACACCCCGGCCCGGTCGAGGGCCAGGGCGTCCTCGACCATCAGCCTGGCGTCCTCCAGCCTCCTCCCCTGGACCTGGTAACCGCCGGCGGCGTGGACCGACTGGGGGGTCAGCCCGATATGTCCCATCACCGGGATCTCGGCCGATACCAGCTTGCGGATCATCTCCACCCGAGGTGCGCCGCCCTCCAGCTTGACCGCCTCGGCCCCGCCCTCCCGGACCAGCCTTCCGGCGTTGCGCAGGGTCTCCTCGGGGCTGACATGGAAGGTCATCCAGGGCATGTCGGCCACCAGCAGAGCCCGGGGACGGGCCCGGGCGACCGCGGCGGTGTGGTGGATCATGTCGGCGAGGGTCACCTGGTTGGTGGTCTCGTATCCGAGAACCACGTTGGCTACCGAGTCGCCCACCAGGATGATGTCGACCCCGGCCTGATCGGCGACCTTGCCGCCGGGGAAGTCGTAGGCGGTCACCATCGTCAGCGGTTCCCGGCCCTTCCGGGCCCGTACCGCAGGCGCGGTGACCTTCTTGCGAATGGCGTCGGGGGGATGGCTCGACGTAGCGTTTGACATAACTGCTCCGTTTCTCCCCACCATCCAGGTTGGGGGACACCTCCCGGCCATGAAGGCCGGAGAGCATATGGTCATCTTGTGAACCGTGAGAGGAATTGGCCCGCCCAACAGGGTCGCGCCTTTCCGGCCGGTGTGCCGGTCAGTCTAGGAGGTTGCCGAGCGATCCACCAGCGACCTTCGGTTGTTGAGCCGGATCGGGGCTACGTGGGCACTCGGTCGGCCGTACTCAAGCCGACGGGCACGAAGGCTTCGTTCTCCAACCGCACCCTCGTTGCATATGCATACTTCCCCGGGAGACCGACAGTTGCGATGAGCCTCGTTAGCGGAGTCGGGTACGGGGCATAGTTGACAAGTCACTCTGATGACATAGAGTCACAACTATCTGAATCAGGCACTTGCTACAGTGTGCCAGCCGCATGCCGACCGATGTCATACTGACCGAAGACCTGCTCATAGAGCGGATCCGCGAAGCCGGACTCCGCCTGACCCTTCCGAGAAGGGCCGTCGTCCGCGCCCTCGCGGCGAGTGAGGAGCCGTTCATCAGCGCCCGGCTGATCATCGAGCACGTCCGGGAGACGGTGGGCCGGATAGAAGCGTCGACCGTCTACCGGATCCTCGACGATCTGGCCCGGATCGGGCTGGTCCACCACATCCAGCTGGGCAGCGGGCAGTCGGGGAGATGGCACATCACGCTTGACCACGACCACGAACACCTCGTGTGCGAGGTCTGCGGCAGAACTCTCGAGATACCTCACGCGGAGTTCGCTTCCCTCTTCGAACTCCTCCGCAGCAAATACGGCTTCCAGACCAGTCCCCACCACTTTGCTTTTCTCGGATCCTGCGACGATTGCGGCCCCCAGGATGACCATCCCCATCCGCGTGGAGGCGATTAGCTCGGTAGGTGCCCGAGCCGGGGGAACTCGTCCTACCGTCCGGCGGCTACCAGCCCCGGGCGATCCATTCGGGCAACTCCGGCTTCTCGGTGCCGATGGTGGTCTTGGTCGGACCGTGCCCCGGATAGACATCGGTGTCCTCGTCGAGGGTGAACAGCCGTTCCTTGATGCTCTTGATGATCTGGTCGAAGTCCCCGCCCTCGTACTCGGTGGCGCCCGGGCCGCCCGGGAACAGGGTGTCACCGGAGAAGAGCACGCCCGGACTGAGGAAGCACACCGAACCGGGCGTGTGGCCGGGAGTATGCATGGTTAGCAGGCTGGTCTCCCCCAAGGCGATTACCTCCCCGTCGGACAGCGCCGTCGGAGAGACCGGGGTGGTTCGCGCTGCCAGCTGGTGGTCGGCCGGGTGGAGGAGGAAGGGCACGCCCAGGGCCTCGACCACGGGGGCTACGGCCCGCAGATGGTCGTAGTGGCCATGGGTGGTGAGTAGAGCGTCCACCTCCACCCCGTCGGCCAGCTCAAGAATCCGGTCCGGTTCGGCGGCGGCGTCGATTATCACTCCGCGGCCGGTCCGGGCGCAGGCCACCACGAATGCGTTATTGCCGTACTCGCCGACCAATGCCGCCCTGGTCAGGATGGTTCCGTTGTCGAATGTCCAACTCACTGCGGCGACTCTAGCGAGATGGATCACCGATCACATGAGACCGAATCGTATTCTCGCGGCCTTCGGGGATCCCAACGTTCTTGGGGCGCAGGGCACCACATGCGGTGCCCTGTTCCTCAGGTTTCTCGCACTGTTGGTGGTGCTGTGTTCCTCAGGTTCGGTAGAGGCGGTCGTAGGCGGCGAACATGGCTTCGGCGTCGGTCTTGGCCACCAGCACGCTGACACCGGGTCGGGACCTTGCGTCTCGCAGCGCCTCCACGATCTCGCCGGGCTCGATCCGCTCGGCGGTCACACCGAAACCGCCGGCCACCGCGGCCAGATCCTGGTCGTGGGGGGTGACGAAGAGTGCATGGCTCTGCGCGTAGGCGTCCTCCGCGCCGGACTCCCGGAGGGATCGGAGGTAGGGGAGCATCCCGAAGATGGCGCCCCCGCCGTTGTCGAGCACGACGATCGACAGGTCCACCCCCAACGCCCGGGCAGTGGTCAGCGATCCGGCATCGTGGAGGAAGGTGAGATCCCCCACCACGGCGGTCACCCGCCTTCCGAAGCCCAAGGCGGCGCCGGCCGCCGACGCCAGGGTCCCGTCGATGCCGCTCGCGCCCCTATTGCCGAACACGACCACGCCACTATCGGGCTCCAGCATGGCGTTCACGTGGCGTACGGGCATGCTGGAACCCGCCCAGACCAGGGCCTCGTTGTCGAGCACCTCCGCTGTGATGGCCAACTCGGTGTCAGGGTGGTGGGAACGCTCGTACCGGCGGCGCTCACGGACGCGCAGTTCGGCGGTACGCCAGGCATGGGTCCAGCAGGTGTCGACCGGCGAAGGTGACACCCGGTCAATGAGGGCCGCGATCGGATCGCGCAGGACCGCCTCCGGACCGGGCGCCCTCCACCGGAAATCCGGATCCAGGAGGATCTCCGGTGCTCGAAGCCCTTCGAGCCAGTTCTGGGTAACCGTGCCCGTGGGGAGGCCGCCGATTCGGATCACCGCATCAGGGGTATGGCGGGTCGCGAAGGCTCGGTCCCCGACCAGCATGTCACCTGCGGTCACCAGGTTCTCGGCGTCACGGTTCCGCAGACCCGACATTCCGTCGGCCAGGATCGGCCATCCGCATCGTGCCGCCAACCGATGCACGGCGTCGCGTTCGATCTGGTCGGTCGCTCTGGGACCCACCACGATCACGCCGGCGCCGGCCCGGTCCATGAAGGCCTCCAGCGTCTCCATCGACGATCCGAGCACCCGCTCGTCCCGGGATTCCGGGAGCGACATCTCGAAGGATGGTCTGGTGTCGCGCCGCGCCGGGGGCTCGAGGGGCTTGTCGAACGGGACATTCACATGTACCGGCCCGGCATCGGGCGGGCAGGCGGCCTCGAGCACGCGCAACACCTCGCCGGCCACCCACTCCGGATCGCCCTCGTGCGCCACCGGAAGGCAGGCGGAGGCGCGCACCGCCGAGCCGTAGAGCCCGATCTGGTTGATGGTCTGCGGAGCATCCCGATCCAGGAAACCGGGCGGGCGATCGGCGGTGACGACCACCAGCGGCACCCGACCCCGATCGGCCTCCACGACCGCCGGCAGGTAGTTGGCGGCCGCCGAACCGGAGGTGCTGACGACTGCGGCCGGCTTCCCGGTCGCCTTGGCCAGCCCCAGGGCGGTGAACCCGGCGGAACGCTCATCGAGCACGATCCTGGAAGGTGGGCCCTCGTCGGTCACCGCCAGGGCCAGCGGTGTCGAGCGGGAGCCCGGAGAGATGATCACGCCGGCCACGCCTCCCTTGGCCAGGGCGGTAGCCAGGGCGTCGGCGGTGGCGTAGCTTCGCCACCTATGGTCGGTCATCCCGGTGAGAGACGGGAGCAGGGCGCCCAGCTTCAGATCGGTCTCCCGGAGTTCCTCTTCCGGCTGCGAAGCCGATACGACTCCCGCGCCGGCGAACAGGCTGGTCCGGTTGCCGTCGATCAGGCAAGACCGCAGGGCGGCATGGAACTCGCCGTTCCCGGACAGGTCGCAGTAGCCCACCGGCCCGGCGTACCAACCCCGGTCGAAAGGTTCTTGGGCGGCGATCCAGCTCGTGGCATGGTCCCGAGGCAGACCTCCGACCGCCGGGGTGGGATGGAGGGAGCCCACCACGTCAAGCACGCCGGTGCCGACCGGAGCCACCGCGCTGATCCGGGTAGCGAGATGGAGGATGCCGGGCAACTCGAGGACGCCGGTCGGCTCCGGGGGGTCCAGCGCGAAGCCACGGTCCGACAGCCGGCGCATGAGCTCGGCGCGAACGTGGGCATGCTCCTCTAGCTCCTTCGGATCGTTCAGGAGAAGGTGTGCGAGACGCTGGTCCTCCGACCCGGACGACCCCCGCGGTGCGGTTCCGGCCAGGGCGAGCGCCTCGACCGTCAACCCTTCGACCCGGGCGAGCAGCTCGGGAGTGGCGCCGCAGAACACGGCGCCTCCGGGTCGGGCGAATGCGAAGACCGCGCAGGCGCCGTGGATCTGGCGCAGGGCGGCGAGGAAGGGCCCGAGCTCCGGCTGGTGATCGACGTCCACCCTGCGGGCGAGGGTCACCTTCGTCAGGCCCCCATCGCGAATCAATCGGATCGCTTGCGCGGCGCCGGCCACGTATCCGGGATCGCGTAGGTCGATGTCGTCGGCTCGCCGGTCTTCCGTGACCCTGGGAGTGACTCGCGCCGGCGCCATGCGGCGGGCGGCCCTGATCCGCCCCATCAGCGCTCCGGCGACCGTGGCCGGATCGGCGTCGGCCTGGACCTCGGTAGCCGCCATCCACACCCGGTTGCCCGGGTCCCGCTGGATGTAGGCCAGATCGGGAAGCACGAGACGGCCCGCCGGGAATCCTGGCCATCCGCTGTCGGGAGCGAAGGAGAAGCCCCCGATCAGTAGCGGGGCACGGTCCGCTCCGTCGACAGCCACCTGGTGCGTGCGGCTCGCCAGGTCGCGCACGGCGGCCGAGGCAGTCCCGAACCGTCCGGCGTCCGCCGGGGTTCCGATGGTGCGTGCCTCACCGGTGGCCGCCATGGCGAAGCCCCGGTCCGGCATCTCCCAGTAGGCGAACGGAGGCCCCGCTTGCAGCGACACGGCGAGCGCATCCGTCTCCTTCGCAGGTGCAGCCAGGGTGACGATCGAGGGACGTCCCGAAACGGCGGCGCGCGCGGCGGCGCGCGCCACGCGTTGCTCCAGCCGTCCGCGATCGCTCATCGCCATTCGGTGTGGATCACCAGTTGACGTTCCTCGATGTCCTCCAAGGCCTTTACCAGGGCCGCGTCTTCCGAGTCGTCCAACCGTTCCTTGACCCGGGTGATCACCGTGTGGTGGAAGTGCTGCGCTACCAGACGGGTGATGTGGATCACGAGGGTCCGGAACATCTCGGCCAGCTCGACGGGCCGGTCGGGCCGGCTTTCGCGGACATGGTCGTTGAACAGGTCGATGGCGCCGTCTACCACGCTCTCCACCGATGTGGCATGCCGGGTCGCCAGGGCCGCCAGCTTGTCCAGGGGGAACCCGGCCTCGAGCAACGACATGCCGGCAGCCAGCATCGGCGCCACATCAGGGGCGAATCGTTCCTCCTGTCCGTCGCCTAGCGGTTGGATGAGGCCGGCCGACACCGCTATGTCCACCAGATGGGGGGGAAGCCCGGAGCGCTCGGCCAGCTCGGCCCGCTCCAGACCGACAGTGGCCCCGGCCAGCGATTCCAGCAGCGGATGCCCGGACTCGTCCAGCAGGCGCTTGATCTGGGCCAGGGTGAAGCCATCATCGGCTAGGGCTCGGATGGTTCGCAACCTGGTCAGGTGGGCGCCGCCGTACACCACCGCGCGGCCCTCCCGATCAGTGGGGGGCAGGAGCCCCATCCCCTGGTAGTAACGGATGGTGTCGACCCCGACACCGGCCTCGGCGGCCAGTTGCTCCACCCGGTATGCCGTAGCGTTGCCAGCCATAGCACCCACTCTAGGAGTGGTCACTCACATCTTTGTCCTCGATGCGGTCAGTTATTCCCAGCGACTCCTCGGCCTGGTCGAGTCGCTGGCCTCCCAGGAGAACGGGGGCGAACAGGTCTCCATAGCGGGATGTCCGGTTCCATATCGTGGCGATCGTGAAGCTGGCAGGGTCGATGGAATCGACCTCGTCCCATCGGAGCGGGGTGGACACCGGCGCTCCGGGTCGCGGCCGCACCGAGTAGGCCGCCGCGATGGTGGCGCCGGCCCGGTTCTGCCCGGAGTCGATGTACACCTTGCCCGCACGGTTGGGGATGTGGCGATCCATGGTCACGTCGTCCGGGTTGGCGATGGCCAGCAGCTGGCCGAGCCGCTGCACGAACGTTCGCACCCGGGCGTAGTCGGCGACCGGGTCGAGCGGTACGTAGACGTGGATACCCCTCGATCCGGAGGTCTTCGGATAGCCCTTCAGCCGTAGATGATCGAGGGCTTCCCGGAGGAGGCCGGCGACCGCCACCACCTGGTCCCAGCTCGAGCCCTCCGCGGGATCGAGATCGAACACCGCGAAGTCGGGGGTGTGGAGGGACGGGACCCGCGAGAGCCAGGGGTGGATCTCGATGCAACCCATGTTGGCGAGCCACATCAGGGATTCGGGACGGCCGGCGGTGACGTAATCGATCACCCTGCCTCGATGGGCCGAGTCGATCGGGACCAGCGGCATCCAGGCCGGCTGGTGGCCGGGGGCCTGCTTCTCGTAGAAGGAGTCGGCCTCGGCGCCGTCGGGAAACCGGGCCATGACGATCGCCCGATCCTCCAGATGGGGGAGCAGGAGCGGCGCGATGGAGGCGTAGTAGGAGATCAGGTCGCCCTTGGTGTAGCCGTCGGGGAAGAACTGCTTGTCGAGGTTGGAAAGCCGCAAGGGCCGGTCGTAGCCGACCAGGGCGTGCCGGCCATCGGCCTCCACGGCGCGGGGCGCGGCCGGGAAGGCCACCGCTCCGCTCGCGGCGGGCCGTCCGGGCGGTTCGGGATTGGTGACGGACATCAGCGCCTTCGCAATCTCCGCCCCGATCCGGCGATGCGAAGGCTCGTCGCGGGACTCGGAGATGACGGTCATCCGGAAGCCGGCCCGGTGCGCCGCCTCGATCAGGGGTGTGGCCCGTAGATCGCCCTGGCCGTAGGGGAGGTGGCGGATCTCGCCGCTCTGGTCGTAGAGGACATCGCTGAACTGGGTATGGAGCGGATCGATCTTCCACCCGGCGAAGTTTTCCCGCAGGAAACCGAGCACCGCCTCGAACGCCTCGACCGACCGGAGACCTCCGCCGCTGATGGCGTGGACGTGGGCCCAGTCGATGACCGGCCGCACGAACGTGTACTCCGCCCCGAGGAGAGCGATGTCGCCGAGGCTGCCCATCTGTGAGGCCCGCCCGGTGGTCTCGAGGCCCAGGCCGACCCCGAGGTCGGACACCTTGGTGGCCAGGTGATCGAGATGGCGGCGTATGGTGTCCATCAGGAAGCCCGGCTCCTCCCTGCGCCGCCCGCCCGGATGGGCCACCACTACCCGGGCGTCCATCTCGGCGGCCAGCTTCATCGTGTGCTCGATCGCTCCCCGGCATTTCCGGGCCCGGTCCTCGTCGGTGATGGTGAGGACGGCGAAGTAGGGGGCGTGGATGGAGAGCGGGATCCCTCGTTCGGCGGCCTCCTCCCCGAAGGTTCTGCAGCGTCGCTCGTTCCACGGGAAGGACTTGGTGAACGCCAGCTCGAAGGCCTGGTAGCCCTGCTCCGACAACCCGTCCAGGAACTCCCCATCGGGCATCCCCGCCGGGGGCAGCCCCGAGTATCCGAACGTGATCACCAGGGCAGCCTATCGCTCCCGGGCGCGGTGGAGGGAGGCTCATGGACGGCCCGGTGATCGCTACCCTTCCGGTGGGCCTGTAGCTCAGTAGGCAGAGCAGCGGACTTTTAATCCGAAGGCCGCGGGTTCGATTCCCGCCGGGCCCACAGTGTTCCAGTCGGGGGGGCCGTTCCCGGGTCTTGTGCGACACTCCGGAGAACCAGAGTCTCCGGGATACCGGTCATCGACTGACATCCGTCATACGCCGAGTGCAAAAAGACGATGTCAGCTTCGAGGATTTACGATTGTCGAGACACGTCCCGCCGAGCCTGCCGGCCACTGCGAGGGTTTCGGATCAGGCCTGCGAACAGGAAGAGGTTTTGACCAAAGTCGAACTAGGCAATGTAACCAAGATCTTTGGCGACGATCCCGGCGGAGAGGCGCTCGAGTTGCTGTGGGCCGGCTGTTCGAAGCGGGCGATCAGGGAGCGCACGGGCCACGTTGTGGGGGTCAACAACGCCAACATCGCTGTAGCGGAGGGGGAGATCTTCGTGGTGATGGGCCTGTCCGGCTCGGGTAAGTCGACCCTCCTGCGTTGTGTGAACCGGCTCTACGAGCCGACCGCAGGCAGGGTGGTCGTCGACGGGACAGATGTCACAGCGCTCGGCCCCAAGGAGCTTCAGGCCTTTCGCCGCGAGAGCACCGGCATGGTGTTCCAGCACTTCGCTCTCTTTCCCCACCAGGATGTGCGTTCCAACGTCTCCTTCGGACTCAGGGTGAAGGGTGTCGATCACGAGGCGCGAGACGAGGCGGCGGAGAGGGCGCTCGCGCTCGTCGGGCTCAGCGGTTACGAGACCAGCTATCCGCGGCAACTCAGCGGAGGGATGCAGCAGAGGGTGGGCCTTGCCCGGGCACTCGCCACCGACCCCGACATCCTGCTCATGGATGAAGCCTTCAGCGCACTTGATCCGCTGATCCGCCGCCAGATGCAGGACGAGCTGATGGAGATCCAGGACAAGCTCCACAAGACGATCCTCTTCATCACCCACGATCTCAACGAGGCGCTCCGGGTCGGTACCCGGGTGTGCGTCATGAAGGACGGAGCCATCCATCAGATCGGTACACCACAGGACATCCTCCTCCGCCCCGCGACCCGGTACGTGGCCGAGTTCGTCCAAGACGTCGACCAGGGCCGGGTACTGGCTGTCGAGACGGTGCGCGAGGACGCCGCCACGGTTGGGGCGGGAGCGACCGTCGCCGATGCGTTGAGGGCTATCGACAGCCTCGGGGTGGAGGCCGCCCACGTTGTCGATGCCGGCGGGCGACCTCTCGGGGTGGTCACTCGCGAAGCTGCCGAGATGGCGCGTTCCCGCGGCGACCAGCAGTTGGGGCACCTGGTCGAGACGGTGCCGACCGTCACCGAAGTCACGGTGCTGGCCAAGGTGTACCAGCTCTTCGGATCGGGCCTGCCTGTTGCCGTGGTGGATGGGGACGGCAGGCTCGTCGGATCGGTCCGACCCCTGACCGTCCTGGCCGAGTTGGGGCGGGTCGAGGGCGTCGCCGAGCAGTTGAATCCGGCCGGCGCGAGACAATGAACCCCGGAACGCTCGCCTCCGGATTCTGGGACAACGGCAACCTCGATGCCTGGGAGATCCCGTTCGGTCTGTGGATCGAGGAGATCGTCTTCTGGTTGACCACCCATGTGAGGGGGTTCCTCGACGCCGTCAAGTGGCCTGTCGACAAGCTGCTGGAACTCATTATCGACAACCTGCTGCAGGACTGGCTCCCGTGGCCGGTCGTGCTGTTGTTGTTCTTCCTGCTGGGAGCACTGACCAGGAACTTCCTGGTGGGGCTTGGCAGCGCGGCCGGGCTGCTCGCATGCGGGCTGCTGGGCAACGCGTACTGGGACCTCACCATGGAGACGATCGGGATGATCATCGTGGCCGTGATGATCTGCACGGTCATCGGCATCCCGCTGGGGATATTGGCCGCTCGGATCGACACCTTCTGGAGCCGGCTGCGCCCCGTACTCGACGGCATGCAGGTGATCCACCCGTTCGTCTACCTGCTGCCCATCATCTTCCTGTTCGGCGTCCGCCGAACCCCTGGCGTGCTGGCCACACTGGTCTTCGCCCTTCCCCCGATCGTCCGGCTCACCAACCTGGGGATCCGCCAGGTTCCCGCCGACGTGGTGGAGGCGGCCCGCGCGTTCGGAGCGACCGAGACTCGGGTCCTGCGCGAGGTCCAGATGCCACTGGCCCGGCCTGCGATCATGGCCGGTCTCAACCAGACCCTGCTGCTGTCGCTGTCAATGGTGGGAATCGTGGCGATCATCGCGGGCGGAGGTCTCGGGAAACCGATCCTTACGGCGCTCAACACCGCCGACATTCCCCTGGGAGCGTCGGCAGGAGCGGCCCTCTATTTCGTCGGGGTACTCCTCGACCGGATCTCGCAGCCCGAGGACAGCGATAACAGGCGGAGCCTCTTCGCGCGGATGCTCGGCGCTTGGTCCACGCGAGCTGACCCTGCGGTGCCCGCCGTACCGGGAATGCAAGCCGAGCCGCAGACCCCGGTCGTGGCCGTGGCTCCGGCCGAGCCGGAGTTGGCGGCCTCGCACCGGATCCGGGCGCTGGCCGCCCTCGTCGGGGGTTTGCTGGCCGCGTCCTCGGCACTGCTGACCTGGGGTAACGACGCCGGGCTGCTGTCCGGTTACGCCCGGTTCGCCGATACCGACCTTCCCGGAGCCCACAGCGGTGTGGACGCCACCGGCGGCTCGTGGTTCGGGATCGTATTCGCCCTAGTAGGCCTGACGGTCGCGTACGGCGGTGCATCGACGCTGTGGCGTCCGCGCAGCAGAGACAGGTTCGTCGCGTCCGGAGGCGCCTACCTGGCGGCCGGTCTGGTGCTGTCTTCGCTTGCCGTCGCGTACCTGACCGTCTCGCCCCGGGGGGAGAACTACAGCCACGGTACCGGTGTGTGGCTGGCGCTGCTCAGCTCGCTGATCATCCTCGCGGGTGGCTGCTGGGCCGCGCTCCGCGGGGGCCACGACGGTGAGCCGGCGCGCGTGGGGACACGCGAACTGGCGGGCATGGTCGTTCTGGCCCTGTTCCTCGGACTCGCCGGAGCGTCAGGATCCTGGATCCTGGACCAGCGCAGCGACGCTGCCCAGATCGCCGCCGAGCTGGCGGCCGACGCCGAGGGGGCCGACCAGGGCGGACTGGCCGCAGAGGTGCTGGCCGAGGCACTGGCCGAGACCCGCCGCGTCACAGTCCGCGGCCTGGATCCCGATGGGCCGGGGATCGGCTACATCATCCTCGTTCTCACGATGGCATCCATGGCGGCTGTGTTCGGCCGACTGGTGCGCCGGCATGCCGTACAGCGATACCTCGCCCTCATGACGTTCGGGCTGGGATGCGCGATCGCCGCGATCGCCGCGGCCTGGATCGCGACGTTCGTCCGGTTGGCGACCCCGGCTGTCTCACCCGGCGCAAGCGCCTTCCTGGTGGTCGTCGGCGGCTTGATCATCGCCGCCAGGGGCTGGCGGGCCGGCAATCCGGCCTGACCAGGGCAAGGAAAAGTCTAAGAAGAAGAGATGTCGTTATTGTATTCCTTGTAAGATCGTTCCCAAGGCAAGACACGAAAAAGGCTTCGCTGTCCGGACGCTCCGGGAGCCGGACAATGGGAGGGGGATCGCATGACCACCAGCCGAGGGCGAGCGTTTCTCACCCTGCTAACCACGTTCGTGCTGATGACCTTGGCATGCGGCGGCGACACCTCGACGACCGATCCTGCGCCTGCGACCGCTGAAGCCGAACCCGAGACGGCCCTGCCCGGAGATGGTGTCACCGTCACCATGGCCCGGGGAAACTGGATCGAGACCAACTTCCAGAACTATGTGGTCCAGCAACTTCTCCAAGAGCTCGGCTATGAGGTCACCGACCCGGAGGAGATCGCGCCGGCGACGTTCTACCCGGCTGTGGCTCAGGGAGACTACGACCTGTGGGCGTCGTCGTGGCCGCTCAACCACACTCCGCTCCTCGAAGGAGAGAGTCCGGATGGCGGTACCTTCGGCGACAAGGCCCGCTACATCGGCAAGATGATGGCGTCCGGAGCGCTCCAGGGTCTTCTCGTGGACATTCCCAGCTTCGAACGGTTCGGCTTCACCACGCTCGGAGAGTTGCTCGATAACCCCGAGGCGGTCGCCTACTTCGACACCGACGGTGACGGCAAGGCCGACATCAACGGCTGCGACGACGGGTGGGGATGCCAGAAGGTCATTAACGACACCCTCGCCAAGAACGGCTGGGACGACCGGGCCGCGCAAGTGTCGGCTACTCACTCGGCTCTGTTCGCGGAGTCGCAGGCGAGCTTCACGGCGGGCGGTCCCGTTCTCCAGTATGTGTGGACGCCCACCGCGTTCGTTGGCAAGCTCGTACCGGGCAGGGATGTGCTGTGGCTCGCCATCGAGCCAGAACAAGCCCTCGAAGGTCAGGACGGTGTCTCTGCGGTAGGGGACGCCTGCACGAACGATCCCTGCACGACCATGTTCACGCCGTCCGACATCGTGGTGACCGCCAACAAAGACTTCCTGGCCGCTAACCCGGCCGCGGCATCATTGCTCGAGAACTTCGAGTTGGATCCGCTTGCAGTGGCCGTTCAGGCGGTCGCCATCGACGCCGGCGCAAACTCCGACGCCGAGATCGCAGCCGCGGCCGCCGATTGGATCGCAGCCAACCGCGACAGGATTGATCCGTGGATAGAGGCCGCGCTCGCTGCGGCCTGATCGCCGGACGACCCGACAGATCCCGAACCCCCACCTAGCTTCGTCACTGGGTTGCGACATGTGCTGTGGCCGAACTCTGCCGAGATTCAAAAAAGCGATATCACTCTCTTGACAGGTGAAGTGAGGCTGCCTATCGTCGGATTCCGGTCGGTGCCGTAGGTCTCCGCCGGGTCTTGGCAGTCCAAGGAGTGACCATGTACATGATCCGACCCGATAGGGGAGCGACGGTTCGCCGATTGCGCTTGTTGCCCGCGCTAGTCGCGATTGTGAGCCTCGTCGCCGCCGCATGCGGCGACGGCTCGTCAGACCCTGCTCCGGAGACCGCGGCCACGACCGCGGCCACGACCGCGGCGACGACCGCGGCTACCACGGCGGCCACCACTGCGGCAACGGCGGCGGCCACGACAGAGGCCGCGGCGCAGGTCGAGGAGGCTCCCGCCGACGATCGCAATTGCGTCGATGAGGTGGTCATAGGCACCGTGTGGCCCATGTCGGGTACGTTCAGCTTTGTCGGAGACGCCGAGATCGCAGGGGCGACCAAGGCGGTGGCGGACATCAACGCGGCGGGCGGCATCGAGTCGCTGTGCGGGGCCTCGTTGCGGTTGGCTGTCTACGACGCGGGCGGCTCCGCCGAGGAGGCGGCCACCGCTGTCGAGCGACTCCTCGACGACGAGCCCGACGTGTCGGCCATCGCCGGATCCTGGCTGTC
The DNA here is from genome assembly GCA_022827785.1 of Acidimicrobiia bacterium. Lineage (GTDB taxonomy): Bacteria > Actinomycetota > Acidimicrobiia > Spongiisociales > Spongiisociaceae > Spongiisocius. The sequence continues at coordinate 41,019 of JAJEIM010000030.1, read as the reverse complement.
GTCGTTCAGCCTGGCCGCGACCGAGGTGAGCGAGCGCGCGGGGATTCCGTTCGTCACCGAGAGCTTCGCCGATTCCGTGACCGACCGTGAGGGCTTCAGCCACGTGTTCGGCTACTCGCCTCCGGCTTCGGCCATCAAGGGCCTCATACTCGAGGCTATCCAGCCTGGCCTGGACCAGGCGGGGATCACCATGGAGAGGGTGGCGGTGGTGGGCTCCACATCGGCTGCAGCCGTGCCGCTGCAGGAAGCCCTGCTGGCCGAGTTCAGCGAGCGAGGGATCGAGGTCGCGGTCACTGACACGTGGGCGCCGGGTGGGCTCGACGACCCCTCGGGCGTGGCGACCAAGATCGCCAACGCCGATGTCGACGTCATTTTCAACATCGCATTCGCGTTCAGCGACGTGAGCGGACTCCAGAACGAGCTGATCGCCCGCGGCGTCACCGCGCCGGTCGTCCAGAACGGCGGGCAGGGGCTGCTGCCCGCATGGGCGGACCTCGGTCCGGAGGTGGCCGGGCTGTCTACGTTCGTGTATGCCAATCCCCTTGCCGGTAATGACGCGTTTCCCGAGCTCGCAGCCGCCATCGACCAGCCGTACGCCCGCCAGGACCACATCGGCGGCTACTTCGTGATACATCTAATCGCGGCTGTGCTCGAGCAGGTCGGCGATCCATCCCCGGCCGCGGTTACCGAGGGGTTCAACTCCATCAGGCTGACCGAGGGCGTCGCGGTCGACCTCATGCCGACGTCAGAGATCAGTTTCAGCGAGACCGGTCGCATCGACCAGCACTTCGGCGTGCTGGCACAGTGGCAGGAGGTTGACGGGAGGATGATCCCGTGCACCGTCTATCCGGTCGAGTTCGCGGCTTGCCAACCGGTTTGGAGGTAATGGACGGCGTTGTCCTCATCGGCTCGGTGGCGCGCTCCCTCCGTGCCCGCGCCCCGAGGTCGTCCGCGTCGGGACCGGCCGCGGGCTCTGCCGGCGCAAAGAAGGCCGAGGAGTTAGCGACGGCAGACCGCGCGGGCGCGGTGAGGACGTGAGGCGCCGGCGCCGAGCGCGCCGCGCGCCGGGTGCCTGCTGAGGCTATGGTCGAGTTCCTGCAGTTCCTCGTTCCCGGGATCCTGATCGGCGGCGTCTACGCCCTGCTGGCGTCAGGCCTCGGGCTGATCTTCGGCGTGATGCGGGTGGTGAACTTCGCCCAGGCCGACTTCATGATGCTCGCCATGTACCTCTCATGGGCGCTGTTCGCGGGCGGCGTCGGCTTGGACCCGTTCCTGGCAGTGCCTGCCGTATTCTTCGTGTTCCTGCTGCTGGGGATGGCGGTCCACTGGCTCTTCATCCGCTTCGTGATCGGTCGGCGTGAGAATCACGATGCTCAGGTGATACTCACCATCGGACTGGGCCTGATCTTCCAGAATCTCATCCTGATCAAGTACTCGTCTGAGCCGCGGGTGGTCGCGCCGTCCTACGCCAACTCGGGCGACTTCATCGCCGACATATTCGTCAGCCGGGTGCGTCTCTACGCCTTCCTCCTCTCGGTCCTGGTTGCGGCGCTCGTCTTCCTGTTCCTCAACCGGTCCGCCACCGGGCGGGCCATCCGGGCCGCGTCGGAGAATTGGGAGGCAGCGACATACATGGGCGTAGACATCGATCGAACGAACCGCATCGCGTTCGGAGTCGGCGTGGCGCTCACCGCGGTCGGCGGTTCGGCCCTCGTGACGTTCCAGAGCATCACGCCGTTCGTGGGCCTCCGGTTCGTGGTCGTGATGTTCGCCGCGGTGGTGCTCGGCGGTCTCGGCAGTGTCAGGGGCGCCTTCGTGGGGGGCGTGCTGATCGGGATCATCCAGTCCGTGTCGCAGGTGTGGACGTCGGCTGCGGTGAAGAACGTCTGGGTGTTCGCTCTGTTCCTGCTCATCCTCTACGTGCGCCCCAACGGTCTGTTCGGTAAGGCGCAGCGCGCCATCTGATGCGGCGGCTAGTTCCATTCATAGTGTTGGTGGTGGCCGTCGCCTCCCTCAACGGCTGGCTCGACCAGCGGTTCCACGTGAGGGTGCTCACCTTGGCGGTCGTCTGGGCGCTCGCCGGCGTCGCCTGGAATCTGATGGCCAAGGCCGGGCAGATCTCGCTCGGCCACAGCGCGTTCGTCGGCATCGGCGCGTACGGCTTCACGATCCTGCTGCGAGGCGGCGGCACCTCGCCGTGGATCGGCATGGCCATCGGCATGGGCGTCGCCGCGGTGGTGGCGCTTGTCATAGGCCTGCCCACTTTCCGGCTCAGGGGGTTCTACTTCACGCTTGCCACCATCTCCTTCCCGCTCATCATGGAACTGCTGGTGTCCCACTACGGGGATCCCGAGCTCACGGTTCCGTACCACCCCGAGAGCGAGTGGAGGTTCATGGAGTTCTCCGATCCCCACACCTACGTGTGGGTCGGCCTGGGGATGCTCGTCGTTGCGTTGGTGATCAGCGAGCTGATCGATGTGACGTCGTTCGGATACGCCCTGCGTGCCATTCGAGACAACGAGGTGCTGGCCCGGGCGGTGGGCATCCGTACTGTCGCATGGAAGTCGGCGGCGTTCATGATCTCGGCGGCGCTGTCGGCGGCCATGGCCGTACTCTGGGTGAAGGCGGTCCTGCGGGTGACGGTCGCCGAGGAGGTTTTCGGCATTACCGTGGTGATCGTCATGCTGTCGGTGGCGTTCGTGGGCGGAGTGGGGCAGACCTGGGGGCCGGTCGTCGGCGCGGCCTTCCTCATCCCGCTGGCAATGTTCCTGGACGACTCGATCGGCGAGTCCGTGCCCGGCGCGCAGGAGCTCGTCTACGCGGCCGCGCTCGTACTCGTGGCACTACTGATACCGCGCGGAATCCTTCCCGCGATCGAGAGAGGCTGCCGCTGGGTCGCGACCCGGCCCGGTCGATCAGGTGAGCCGGGAGGTCGGGGCTTTCTCGGGCGTCTCGCGGTGCCTCCACAACAGCCGTCGCCGTTCTTGAGAATGTCACGGAGACGCGTGCGGCCGCGGCTGCCGCGGCCGAGCGACGCGCCTGTGCTCGAGGTGGAAGGCATAGCCAAGAGCTTCGGCGCCAATCGCGTACTGTCCGACGTGGCCTTCAGGATCGATGCGGGCCGGCGTGTCGGCATCATCGGCCCCAATGGTGCGGGCAAGACGACGCTGTTCAACATCATCACCGCCCACCTGCGCGCCGATGCCGGACGGATCCTGTTCAAGGGGATGAAGGTGGATCGGATGCGCGCGCCGCGGCGCTACGAACTCGGCATGTCACGAACATTCCAGGTGCCCCAGGGTTTCCATCTCATGTCTCCGCTCGACAATGTCGTGGTGGCTGCGATCGGCGCCTCGATACCGCATCCGGTAGCGGCGTCGATGGCAATGCTCGAGCGGGTCGGCCTCGCCGATAGCGCGCTCGGCGAGTTGAGCGCCCTCACCACGGCCGAGATCAAGAGCCTCGAGTTGGCGCGGGCCATGGTGAGCGAGCCGGAGTTGCTGCTGCTCGACGAGCCACTCGCCGGCCTGAACGAGGCGGAACGAGCCCGCTTTTTCACGACTGTCGACGAACTGGTCACCCCGCAGACGGCGATCGTGGTGATCGAGCACTCGGTCCGGTCGCTGATTCAGTACGTCGAGTCGGTGGTCGCGCTCGATGAGGGCCGCGTCGTCGTCCAGGGCCCACCGGCGGATGTCGTGTCGGACCCGCGCGTGATCAAGGCCTACCTCGGATCGAGATGGATGGAACATGCTAGAGATCAGTGACCTGTGTGCGAGCTACGACGGGGTCCCGGCCTTGCGCTCTGTCGACTTCCAGGTCGGTGCGCGGGAGCGTGTGGCCATCCTGGGACCGAATGGTGCGGGCAAGACCACCCTGCTGAAGACGATCAGTGGCACCGTGGGGGTAGACACGGGTGTGATCCGCTTTGAAGGCCAGGATCTTCACTCCCAGCCGCCGCACAAGCGCGTCGAGGCCGGAATCGTCCACGTGCCCCAGGGGCGGATGATCTTCGCATCGATGACGGTGGCCGACAATCTTCGCCTCGGCAGCCACCGGAGTGGCGCCCAGCACCGACACGACGAACGCCTCGATCTGGTGCTTGAGATATTCCCCGCGCTGGCCGGCATGCTCAACCGGGACGGAGGCGCGTTGTCGGGAGGCCAGCAGCAGATGCTGGCGGTTGCTCGCGGCGTGATGGCCTGCCCGCGGCTGCTCATGCTCGACGAACCCTCGATGGGGCTGGCTCCCCGCGCCGCGGACAGCGTCTTCGAGGGCATCGCGCGGCTGCTTGAGAGCGAGACGACCGCAACGATCGTCGTGGAGCAACGCGCCCATGAAGCGCTCGAGATCTGTGACCGAGCCTGCGTGCTCGAGTCCGGGGAGGTGGTCCTGGAGGCCTCGAACCGGGCCCTCCTGTCCGACGAGAGGCTGGCTGCCGCTTATCTGGGCTCGGAGATATGAGGCGTCCGTCGGGCACGGCGCCGGCAGGGCCCATCCCCGACCGTGCCGCGGGTCGGGGGTTGTCAGCCTGCGGGGGGACTCCCGTAGAAGCTGCGGTACCAGGCTCTGGTCACGACGCGGGCTACCGTCTCCACATCCACGGACGCCGTGTTGAGAGCGGCGTGGGCGAATGTCGTGTAGGCGGTCTGCTCGACCAGGGAGGCCATGGCCCGGGCCACCGTGGACGGATCGAGCCCGTCGAGCTGGACGCGGTCGTCGTTCTCCACCGCATGGACGAACCGCGCGACGTGGCGTTCGCGCATGGTCCACCAGATGGTGGTGAATCGCTCCTCGACCGTTGTCGCCTCGATGAATGCCCGCAGCACGCCGCTGTTGGCGCGGTAGTGCTCGAGGTATCCGAGGTTGGCTTCGTACAGAGCGGCCTTAGGGTCCTCGGCGATGGGTGTCGACGACCGGCTCCTCCGGAAGAGTTCCTCGTGGAGGTCCCGGATGACGCTTCGGAACAGGTCCTCCTTGTTATCGAAATACCTGTACAGGCCGCCGAGGGAGAGTCCGGCCTGCACTGCGACATCGCTCATGCGGGCATCGACGTAGCCGTCCTTGGTGAAGACCTTCGACGCGGCGTCGAGGATCGTCTGCCGCGTCCGTTGGCCTTTAGGGGTGGTCGGCTCGGTGGCCATGGGCGCTCCCATCGTTCGCGGGCGTCGGTAGGTTGTGAGGCACGTGACCGGGCCCCGTGTCGCTGGTCCCTGTTCGGGTCGTCTCGGGTCTGCAACCCCGCGGCGAACGATCTTACCTTTCGTCCCCTCCACCCAACAACAAAAGTGACGTCGACTTTTGTTATAGGTCGATCCTGTGATACTGCGGCAGGGCGCCAGACCGGGATTGGAGGAGTGCTGTGATCGATGGCATCGCAGAGCGCTACCGGCTCGCCGGATGGTGGACAGGGCGCCGGCTGGTTGACCGCTTCGAGGCGCACGCCACCGAGGCGCCCGGCGAGCCTGCCGTGGTGAGCGGCGGCGACACGCTGTCGCGGTCCGAGCTCTGGGATGCGTCCGGCGAGGCCGCTGAGGAGATCCGCCGGGCCGTCGGTGGGGGCCGGCGGGTGGTGGTGGTCCTCCTGCCCAACTGTGTGGAGTGGGTCGTCATGTTCCTGGCCGTGTTGAGAGCGGGTCACGTTCCGGCCACGCTTCCGGTCACCACGCCCGAGGCGCACTTGCGCCACATCTTCGATCTGGTCCGGCCGGTCCTGGCCGTCTGCGCCGGCTCAAGCCGCAGAACGGCGCCGGCTGACGCCATCCGGCGAGCCGCCGCCGGAGCTTCAACCGGGGTCACTGTGGCTGCGGTGGATGGAGCCCGCCTCACGATGCACGGCCCGGCGGTGCCCCCGGCCCGGGCCGTCGATGTGCCCGACGCCACCGCACATGTGATGTTCACCTCGAGCACGACGGGGCCCCCGAAGGCTGTCAGCCACAGCGAGGACACGTTGGCCGCTCTCAACGTGCAGTTCGCCGATCGTTTCGGGCTTGACCACGGCACGCCCGTCTTCATGCCCTCACCTCTCGGCCACAGCGTCGGCGCCATTCATGGTGCTCGCCTGTCGTTGTTCCTGGGCGCACTGCTCATCCTCCAAAGGGAGTGGGACCCGGTCACCGCGCTGGAACTGGTGGCTCGTCACCGCGCCGACTTCACCGCGGCGGCGACCCCGTTCCTGATGGATCTGGCCAGTGCCCCGTGGAGCGGCCGCGAGCCGAAGCTGGCGTCGCTGCGGAGCTTCCTATGCGGTGGAGCCCAGGTGCCGCCTGCCCTCGTCCGGCGCTGTCGAACCGAGTTACCGAACACGTTCGTCACGCCCCTGTGGGGCATGACCGAAGGCGGCCTCACCACCTGCGTGCCCTCCTCGACCGGCAGCCAGGTCGAGAACACCGTGGGGGTCGGACTTCCCGGGCTGGAACTGCGAATCCTCGACGCGGACATGCGGTTGCACGCCACGGGGGCCGGCGAGCTCGTCATGCGGGGCCCCGGGGTGTTCAACGGCTACTACGGCCAACCCGAGTTGTACGCCGAGCACATCGTCGGCGACGGGTTCTTCCGCACCGGCGATCTCGCCCGCATCGATCCTGACGGATACGTGTCGATCACGGGACGGGCCAAGGACCTGATCATCCGTGGGGCGGTGAACATCTCCCCCGTAGAGACCGAGAACGCGATCGCCGGCCACCCCGACGTTGTCGGTGTGGCCGTCATCGGGTGGCCTGACGAGCGTCTCGGCGAGCGCATCTGCGCGGTTGTGCAGGCCGGCGTCCGCCTCGAGCTCGACGATGTGATCGCGTCCTGCGCCGAGCAGGGCCTGCCGCGGCGATACTGGCCAGAACGGTTGATACAGGTCGATCGCCTCCCGCGTACAGCCTCCGGCAAGATACGCAAGCAGCAGTTGCGCGATGAACTCTTGAACGCATCCGCCTCGACTGCCACAGCGGACCCCGGCGGCGTGGGTCCGGATCGGAGCGCGGCCGGATGAGTACCGTCGAGTTGGGTGACATCGTGGTCAACTACCGGCGCAGCGGCTCGGGGCAGCCGGTCGTGCTGCTGCACGGACTGGCCGAGGACCTCCGCTCCTGGGACGCCGTCGCTGCCCATCTGGGCGGATTCGCTGTCCACACGGTGGACCTTCGCGGTCACGGCCGCACTACCTCGGGGGAGGCCGCCGGAACCCTGTCGCAACTGGCCGATGACCTCTCCGCCTTCCTGCGCGTCGTGACCGGCCCTGCCGCTGTCGTCGGCTATTCACTGGGGGGAACCATCGGGCTCAAGGCTGCGTCCACACCAGGAACTCTGATCGGCCACCTGATCGCGGCCGCAACGTCATCGGTGGTCGGTTCGGCGGCGGCCGAGTTCTTCGCAGGTCGCATCGCCCAGCTCGAAGCCCGCGACCGGGAAGGCTTCGCCTCCGGACTCCACGATGACACGGCCCGCCAGGTTGTCACCGAAGCCGACATCGACGCACTCACCTCGAAGCGCCTTGACGCTGTCGGTGACGGCCGCGGCTACATCAACGCCGCCCGGGCGATGATCGGAATGCGCTCCGAGCCGTTGAACCCCCGGCTGAGGCAGATCGAGGTTCCTGTGGATGTCATCGGGGCGGCCGGCGATGTATTCTGCCCGCGCCAGGCCGCCGACATCATCGTCGACAATGTCGACGACTGCCGGTACCACGAGGTGGCCGGGGCCGGCCATCTTCTCTCCGTCGACCAACCCGACGCCTACGGCAAGCTGCTCGCGCAACTCTTGTACGAAAGGTGTACTGAATGAAGAAGCGCTACGGCATTTCATTGGGAGTCAGTCCCCGAGAGCCCCTGAGCCGGACGGCGGACTTGGCCCGAGACATCGACCTCAGGGGTTTCGAGGCACTGTGGTACATCGACTTCCAGCTCGGGATGAAAGACGTGTATGCCGCTATGAACCTGGCGGCGCTGTCGACCGAGAGAGTGCTTATCGGGGCGGGTGTGACCAATCTCGTGACCCGCCACCCGACGGTGACCGCCAATGCCACCGCTGCGCTGGACGAACTCTCCGACGGCCGCGCCGTTCTCGGCCTCGGTGCAGGCTGGTCCGCCGTGCTCGGCGCCGGCGGCACACCGTCCCGGCTCGGCGAGTTGCGGTCCGGTATCGACGAGTTCCGCCAGCTCTTCAGTGGCGAGCCGTGCGACCTCTATGGCAGCCAGGTCCGCCTGGCCGCCGCCCAGCGGCAGGTTCCCATCTACCTCGCGGTCTCGCAGCCCGCCATGTTGCGCCTCGCCGGCGAGACCTGCGACGGAGCCGTGCTCATGGGCGCCGCAGATCCCGAGTTCTGCTCCTGGCAACTCGACCACATACACCAGGGGTTGGAGGCGGCCGGACGCGACCGTGGGCAACTGACCGTCGACCTGTTCGTCACCATGTCGGTGGGCGGCGACGTCGAGAGCGCCACTGACGACGTGAGAGCATGGGCCACCAGCCAGGCGGCCACCTTCCACCAATGGAAGCGGATGCCGGCTGCGTGGGAGAGGTTCCGTCCCGAGTTCGCGCGGGCCGCGGAGCAGTACGGCCTCGTCGACCACCTCTCGCTGCAGGCTGAGCACAAGCACACCGTGTCCGACGACTTCGTGAGATCGGTGGCGCTGGCGGGCGACCTCGACATGTGCGTGGACCGGCTCCGTCAGCTCTGGCAGCTCGACATCGACCGGATCACCTTCGCGCTGCTGTCGGGAGGGCGCGAGCAACGACTGGCACAGCTGGCCGACACCGTGATCGGTGCCGTCGAGGCAGGAGGAGGAAGCTGATGGCAGGAAACCCGCGCGTGGCGCTGGTGACCGCGGCAGCAGGCGCCGGCATCGGAGCGGCGGTTGCGAGGCGGCTAGCCCACGACGGATTCGATGTGGTCGTCACCGACGCCCACCAGCGACGGTGCCGCGAGTTTACCGCTGCACTGGCCGAGGAGGTGGGGCGCGAGGTGGCCGGCTACCACCTCGACGTCACCGACCACGATCAGGTGCGCAGCGTGATCTCAGAAGTGGCGGCCACCAAGAACCGGCTCGATGTGCTGGTCAACAATGCGGGCTGGTCGAGGATCGAACCGGTGGCCGAGATGTCCCTGGAAACCTGGCAGCGGTGCCTCGACGTCGACTTGACCGGCACATTCGTATGCATGCGCTACGCGCTCGAGGCGATGATCGCCCGTGGCGGCGGCTCGATCATCAACATCTCCTCGATAGCGGCCTGGGAGATGTCCGCCGAGCATGGCGCCGCCTACTCCGCGGCCAAGGCCGGCGTCCTCGCGCTGACCCGGGTGGCTGCAGCCGAGAACGGAGTCCACGGGGTGCGGGTCAACGCGGTGGCTCCGGGCCTGATATACAACGACTTCCTGCGCAGGATCTACCCGCAGGAGTTCTTCGACAGCTACCTGTCCGGGAAGGCGTTCCTGGGCCGGGTGGGGCAGCCTGAGGATGTAGCGAACATGGTGTCGTTCCTGGCGTCGGATGAGGCGGGCTACGTGACCGGTGAGGTGTTCACCGTCTCCGGAGGTGTGTCGGCTCGTGGATGAGGGACCCCTGTGGTGGCCGGTGCAGCGGCTTGTCGAGGCCTACAGGGGCGGCTCGCTGTCGCCGGTCGAGGTCTCCGAGCTGGCGCAGGCCCGCCTGGCCCAGGTCAACCCGACCCTGCACGCCTTCGTCCTCGCCACCCCCGACCTGGCCCGCCGCCAGGCCGTAGCTGCCGAAGCGGCCTACCGGAACGGCAGCGCCGGACCTCTCGCCGGCGTCCCTGTCTCGATCAAGGACGCCTTCCACATCAAGGGACACGTCACCACGCTCGGCTCTTTGGCCCACGCCAACGACGTGGCGCGACGCGACTCCGGGGCGGTGCGCCGCCTGCTCCGCGCGGGAGCGGTCGTGGTCGGCAAGACCAACGTCTCGGAGTTCTGCCAGTCGGCGACTACGGATAACCTGCTGGGCCCGGACACCGCGAACCCCTACGACCCTTCCCGCACCGCCGGCGGGTCCAGCGGCGGCGCGGCGGCCGCTGTGGCCTCGGGTACCTGCACCCTCGGCCTCGGGTCCGACGGCGGAGGCTCCATCCGGATCCCGGCCTCGTTCTGCGGACTCGTGGGCTTCAAGCCCACATACGGGACGATCGACGACCAAGGGGGATTCCGAGCTTTCAGCCCGTTCATCTCCGTAGGGCCCCTTGCGCGCACCGCCGCCGACTCCCGTCGCCTGCACTCGGTGCTGTCCGCCAACGGCACGGCGATCCGAGACACCCAGGACGACCTGAGCCCGCGCCGCGTCGCTTGGTGTCCCAAGCCCGAAGGCCGCCCGATCGAAGCCGACGTCGGCGATGTGCTGGCAGCCGCGGTCAGGCGACTGGCAGCCTGCGGCCACGACGTGACCTCTGTGGATCTGGACCTCGGGGGGTGGGAGGAGATCTTCGGTCCACTCGTGCTGGCCGAGGAGGGCGAACGCCGCGGCCACCTGCTTCGCGGTCCGCACGAGTTGACCTGGTATCAAAAGCGGTCCCTGATGGCGGCCGAGCGACTCGATCCGGGTGTTCTGGCGGAAGCACGCTCCGCCCTGACGCAGTACCGGAAGCGGGTGGATCGCTACTTCCGTCACTACGACGTGATCGCCACTCCCGCCACGGCCACCACCGCCTTCGAGTTGGGCTCCCGGCCCAGGACCATCGCGGGCGAGCCGGTGGGCCGGCTGTGGGGGGCCTTCCCGTTCGCGGCGCCTTTCAACGTCTCCGGACATCCCGCGGTGGTCCTGCCCGCCGGGTTTGCCAACGGCCTCCCGGTCGCGATCCAGCTGGTGGGACGGTACGGGGGCGACACCGAGTTGCTGTCGCTCGTCGAGCAACTCGAGACCGCACTGGACCTGCGTCCCTTCGCCCGACTCTCGCCCCGCCTGTCAGTCCCATGAGCGATGTCGTCAGCAGCGTCGATGGGTCGATCCGGCAGATCGCGATCAACCGGCCGCAGCGCGCCAACGCCCTCCGGCGCCGGACGTTTCGCCAGATCGAAGCGGTCCTGGACGCGGTCGAGACTCAGGGATCCGGGGCAGCCCGAGCGACAGGAGTGGTGCTGACGGGTGGCCCCGAACGGTTCAGCGCAGGAGCGGATCTGTTCGAGTTGGACGGCACGATCGACGATCTCGGATTCGACGACGAGCTCGAAGCGCTCTGCCGGCGCCTCACCCTGAGCCCGCTGCCGATCGTCGCGGCTGTCGAGGGCGCCTGTTACGGTGCCGCCGTCGACCTGGCGTGGTCCTGCGATGCCGTGGTGGTCTCGGACGAGGCGCGTCTCGCCGTGCCCTCCGCCGGCCTGGGGATCCTCTACAACCCGTCATCGTTGGCTCGCCTGCATGCCCGCCTCGGCTCGCAGACCGTCCGCCGCCTCATCGTGCTGCAGCAAGAACTGTCGAGCCGGCAGCTCCCGCCCGGCGCGGCAATGATCGTGCGAGCCGGGACCACCGTCGAGACGGCAAAAGGCCTGCTCGCGGCCCATGCCGACTCTGCCGCCACCGCGGCGACCAAGGCACTGCTGGCAGCGCTCGACAGCGGTGGGGGGTTCGACGCCGCCGACTGGCAGTCCGAACGAGAGGCCCTCCTGGCGTCACCGACCCGTCGAGCGGCGCTGGAAGCCCGCCGAGCCGGGATCGGCAAGGATCGGAACGAATGCACCTAAGTGAACTGACAGGATTCGATCTCGGCACGCGCCGCGTTGACTTCTCGGCTGACGACGCCATCCTCTACGCGCTGGCCGTGGGCGCCCCTTCTTCGCACCTCGACCTGGTCTACGAGCAGGATCTGCGGGTCCTGCCTGTATACGCATGCGCTCTGGGTCTGTGGGCGGTCCATGCAGCCGGCGAACTCGGCGCCTACGACCGCACCCGATCCCTCCATGTCGGCCAGAGCCTGACGGTGTACCAGCCACTCAGGCCCGCACCGATCCGCACCCACGGTCGCGTCCGATCCGTCTTCGACAAGGGTCGGCTCACAATCATCGAGATCGAGGTGCAGAGCCCCGGCTTCCTGGCTGTCTACACCATCCTCCTACCCGGCATCGGAGGCTGGGGCGGGGATCCGCCGGCACCGTCCGAGCGGCCGGCGCCCATCGTCCCGGACTGGACCGGCGCGGTGGGCGTCGGGCCGGACGCCGCGACGCTCTACCGGCTGACCGGCGACAAGCATCCCGTCCACATCGACCCGGTCGTGGCGGCCGGTATGGGCCTGGAAAGGCCCATCCTGCACGGCCTGGCCACGATGGGCATGACCGCCCGTGCCGTGGCAGCCGCCGTGGGCGCCCATCCGGCCGGCCTGTCGGCCGCTCAGGTGCGCTTCTCCAATCCCGTCTACCCCGGCTGCGAGATGCGTATTGCAGCCGAGACCAGGCGCAACGTCGCGCGGGTCGAGGCATCTGTCGATGCGACAACCGTGATGTCAGGAACGTTCACCTTCTGATCACCCACGGAACGATCCTCGCAGATCCCGTGCCGGCTCGTCCTAGGCGGGCGGTCGGCGCCGAACCGCATGGGGAGTGGCTCGCTCGTCGGCAGAGGCGCATTGGAATCACGAGCACGACGGGGCAGGACTCATCGACGTGCCCGCTAGTAGGGTGGCGCGTATCGGTCGGCGTTTCTTCCCGCACCCTCGGGGGAACGGCAAACCCTGGAGCAGCCATGTTGGCCGTAGTAGCAAGAACCGCAGTCCTTTCCCTGGTCTTGCCCCTGGTGGTGGCGTCTGCCTTCGTCATACACTTCGCCACCGGATGGACGTCCTTCTACCGGGGGGACTTGGAGTTCGGGTTCGCCCTGGTGTCGTCGCTGCTGATCGTGGCCTGGCCCGCATCCATCCCGTTGAGCCTGGCGTTGTTACTGCTCCACCGGCGTTCCCGCCTGGCAGCCTATCTTTGCGCGGCGCTGCTGATGCCGCTCTCGATTGCCGGCTTCATCGTTGCCGGCCTGTTGCAATCGGAGGGTGCTGCGATTCTCGTGACCGCGTTCTCCTTGCCCGCGTGGGTCGTCCTGGCGGCTGTCAACCGGCGCCACAGTCGAACCCGTTCCTCCGCGGCTGCATGACCCTTTTCTACTCGTTCCCTCCAACCGGCTCGCACCCCGCAGTGACTCCCGCATTCGTTGGCGCGCAGCGTGGACATCTGTGCCCCGGGAGCCCGGTACGCTCCGACCCACCCTGTTTCTGATGTTGTCGCCTGCCAAGAGACTGGAGGTCGTGTTGATCCGGGCCGTCGTCGGGATTCGTTCGCTCTGGTCGTGGCTGGGTGTAGTTGCCGTTGCAGCCGCGGTAGTCCTGTTGTCGGCGGCTCCTGCCGGCGCCCAGTCTCCCTGCGATTCGGAAGCGGTGCTTCCTGCCGGGCAGGAGGCCTGGCGGTCGGATTGCGAGGCACTGTGGGAGTTCTATTCGGGTCTGGATGATGTCGGTGTTCTGGACGATGCGGGCAATGAGGGTGCTTGGGGGCCGGGTACGCCGTTCGTGGATTGGCAAGGTGTGGGGACCGGTTCGGCGGGAGTGGTCTGGGTTAGCTTGCCTGAGGCGGGTCTGTTGGGGCCGTTGTCGCCGGCGCTGGGCCGGCTGAGCCATCTGGAGCATCTGAACCTTCAGACGAACTCCCTATCCGGTGAGATTCCGGGGGAGTTGGGCCGGCTGTCGAGGTTGACTCTATTGGAGTTGGGGGGTAACGGATTCAGCGGGAGAATTCCTGTGGAGTTGGGGGATCTTGCTGATCTGGAGTATCTGGTGATTCATAGTTCGAGTATTTCTGGACCGATTCCAACGAGTCTCGGAAATCTCAAACAGCTGGAGCATCTTTACTTGTTTGGCAATGAGTTGTCGGGTGGGATTCCTGTGGAGTTGGGCGGGTTGTCGGAGTTGAGGGTTCTGGCTTTGAGCCGTAATCGGTTGGAGGGTTCTATTCCCGAGGAGCTCGGGAATCTCGAGAAACTGGAAGTGCTGTATCTTAACGACAATGAGTTGTCGGGCAGGATTCCGTCGTCTTTGGCCGATCTCAAGAATCTGAAGAAGCTAAATCTTGATGGTAACAAGTTGTTGGGTAGGATTCCTACCCGTTTGGCTCTCCAGTTGGCCAACGCCGAATCTGAGAGCGAGCAGGCAACGGAGGAGCAGACCGAGGACATTTACTCGGCGGATCCTCTGGGTCTCATCGCCCACGCCGATGTCTACCGGCAGTACAGCCTCGGGCCCCAGACATGGACGGTGTGGGTCTGCGATGTCCCGCTGGGTGATGCTTCGATCGATCAGTCCACGGTCGAGAGACGCCTGAACCGGGAGGTGACTCCGTACTTCGAGTGGGTGTCGGGCGGTAGGTACCGGCCCGCGTTCCGGGTGGCGGGGATGGTGGCAAGTGATGATGAAGGGTTCGCCACCACATCGGGAAGGTCCGGGTGCGAGCAGGCGGTGGCCGAGCAGGCGCCGGATCCTCCGGTGTTGATCGTGGATGACAGCGCTGCCAACGACGGCTACGCGTGGGGAAACGACCTCGTGGTGGTCGGCGGCGGCACGGTGGTCACGGCGCCGGGCTTCAGCAGGCCGCGGCTTTCGACGGTTGTTCACGAAATAGGCCATGGCCTGGGGTTTCCCCACTCCTTCGGTGGCAGGATCACCTGGTCGGCCGATGGACAGCTCACCGGGGTGTACGAGTACGACAACCCCATGGACGTCATGAGCGGCGCTCTCGCGCTGGACCTGCGGACGGGGACGATTGCGGTGAACCGCTACGCGGCGGGGTGGATCCTCCCCGAAGAGGTGGCCGTCCACGACCCGGGGACGACGGAAGTCTACGAGTTGCGCCCGCCCGGTGACGGCGGGATACAGATGCTCGTGCTTCCCGGCCGGCGCGAGGGTGTGTTCACCGCTCTGGGAGCGCGGGTGGCCATCGGCTACGACTCCTCCATCCCCAGGCAGGGCGTCGAGGTGTACCGGATGGACCAGCGGGAAGGGGCGTGTGCCTACCCGTCAGCAGGGGCTTGCTGGGGAACCAACGGGCGTATCCAGCCCTACCCGCCCACGGAACCCGGCGCCGGCCATGCGGACACGCTGACCAGGCGCGACATAGCGCGCATGGTCGATCATGTCCATGGCGTGGGCGACACTCTCAAGGTGGGGGCTGCGACCGTGGATGTGGTGGAGCGGGTCGCGAACAACTACGTGGTGCGCGTCGTCGACGAATCGGTGGTCTTGCCGGCCGAACCGGCACCCTCCGGCCGTTTCTCGGACGATGACGGCAGCGTCCACGAGGAGAACATCGAGACCATCGCAGAGTTGGGCATCACCCAGGGATGCGGGAATCCGGAGGACAACACGTTCTGTCCGAAACGGCTTGTGGTCCGTTCCCACATGATCGCCTTCCTGGCCAGGGCGCTCGGCGTGGACGACGGCGCCGGGGTCGCGACCAGCCGGTTCTCGGACGTGCCCGACGGCATCTGGTACCTGTCCAGCCTCGAGCGGCTGGCCGATCTGGGGGTGGTCGAACCCTTCGAGGACGGAACCTTCCGACCCGGTGATCCGGTCACCAGGCTGGACATGGCAGTCTTCATGGCCCGAGCCTTCCCCCACATCGACAGGGTAGAGGACCCGGTCGGAGTCTTCGCCGATGTCCCGGCCGGCAGCGTTCACGCCGGGGAGGTAGAGGGAATCTACGCCGCGGGCGTAACCACCGGCTGCCGGAAGGATCCCCTCCGGTACTGCCCCGACCAACCGGTCCGCCGCGATCAGATGGCCTCATTCCTCGTCCGAGCCCTCAGGCCCGCAGGCACAGGATCCTGAGCCTCCGGACGGCCCGATTCGGGCCGTCCGGTACCGTCTGTTGCAGTTGACCGAACATCAACGTCGGCCGTATCATGCTCGTGCGCAGACCGAGAGACCCATGCTGGGCCGACTCCTGAGAAATCAGAGGATCGGGGGCTAACGTTGGTTCGCGAGCATGCGACCCTGCTTCGGCATCGGGAATCAGTATTACAAAGGGGGCAAAAGATGACACGGGCGAGACTAGGCACCATAGCGGGGTGGCTTTTAGTCGTAGGGCCTCTGGTTGACGTCATCGTCAGTACAGTTCGGCCAGGCAGTTTTCCGGGGGAACATACCGGAGGGCCCCAAGCTGCTATGCAGGCTGCCATTCTGTCCCTGTTGCCGAATAGTTCACTGGCGACTCTCCTCACTGTTATCGGGTTCATAGCCTCCTTCGGGCTCTTGCTGGGACTCTGGGGCGTCAAAGATGTGATGGCCGATACGGGTAGTGAGGGATACCTGAGAAAGATCGGAGTCCTATTCCTAACGATCGCCCTGGCAGTACGTACGGCGTCCTTTGCGTTGAGCTTCTTGACAACTGTGACGCTCAGTTATTCGCCGCCGGAAGCCATAGAGTCGGGAGATGCTGTCACCACTGCTGTCATGTTCATGGTGATAGGAGGGTCCATCGGCATCTTCGCCACCGTTCTTGCCCTGGTAGGCGTTGCCTTCTTTGCCGTTTCTCTGGCGAACTCCGACCTGATCGGTGCGGACAGACCCCTGGCCTTGTGGCTGGGAGTGGCTCCGGCGGTTGTCGGGTCCGTCCTCCTGCTCGTAGCGACCTTCATAGAGAGCAGTGTCTTCACCCTGTACCTCCTGGGCAATGTGAGTGTGTTCGTTCAGGTGGTCTGGGTCATCCTGCTGGGCGTAGCACTGATCAGGAAGAGCGACTCATTGGTTGCTTCCGCTTCCTGACCCGGCAGCGGTGGTCCGAGGCCATCGACACTTCGCCGGCCTACGGTTCGTCGCCATACCGGAAAATCCGGATCAGTCGTCCGTGCGGATTTCCAGGGAGTCCTGGATGAGCGCGCTCGTCCGGTAGGTCGCGTGGACGAACTTGCCGTACGGGAGGCTGACGAAGAAGGCCGCCACCAGCGCGAGGTGTACCAGCAGGAGCAGGCCCATAGCTGTCGTCGACCGCAGGGCCAGCAGCGCCAACCCTGACCCGTTGATGAGAACGAGGAGGACGATGAAGTCCATGTCGAGGCGCCGGGTACCGGCCGTCTCGAGCTCCTTACGACTTCCGGCCCTCAGAAACACCAACCCGACGCATCCTGCGATGGTCGCCACCCCACCGATCGTCCCGATTATCACCGGTGCGCTGAGCAGCGGGTAGGGCGGCATCCTTCCGAGAAACTCCTGCCAGATGGCGGCGAGGATGGTGGCCACGAAGGTGGCGAGGAATCCGTTGAACACCAGGGAGTGCATGACCAGGCGGCTCTTCGCGGGTGTTTCATCCGGATAGGTGCACCCCGGTCCTCCGCCGTGCATGTTCCTTAGGCTGAACGCGGCGGATAGGGCTTCCCGTACCGACCCCAGATCTGGTCTTCCCTTGGTGGTATCCCGCCAGAAGGCAACCATGCCGGCGCCGATGAATATCAGGGCGAGGCCCGATAGCACGGACGCCGGGATCGTCATCACCAGGAACGGGATCACCTCGTAGAACGCTTCCTCATCGGCGGGAGGGGCCACGAGCCGGTCCCACCCGAGGATGAACAGCCCGAGTACGACGGTTACCACGACCACAAGCGTCGCGAGCCAGGCCCTTCCCCGGGTCGGTCCCAACAGGACACTCCCGAGAGCTCGGGGACGGGCGTAGCTCTGGTAGGTCTGTTCCCGGATACGGCTCATCAGCGGCGGGACGTCCACCGCGAACTCGTGCGGGGTGGCGTACGGGCAGACGTCGTAGCAGCTACGGCAGTCGTGGCACAGGTTGGCCAGGTAGAGGACGTCGCCCTCGGTGAAGATGGACCGCCGCTCGAGGGCCGGGAAGACCGCGCAAAGCCCCTCGCAGTACCGGCATGCATTGCAGATGTCGAACTGCCGCTGGGCCTCGCTGAGGAGGTCGGCATCGAGGATCCGCGGGGGATCGGCCGCGACAGCGACGCTTGCGGTCGGCACGCGCATACTCGGCGGGTTCACGAACCCTAGGATACAGCCATGCACGTATTCGACACGGCAGGGCATCCGACAATCGTGCGTACGCTCGAACCGCCGAGCTTCGGGGCCGATGACGGCGGGTAGCGGTCCTCGATGAAGACAACGGCCGACGTGATCGTCGTGGGCGGTGGCAACGCGGGGCTGTGCGCTGCTTTGACCGCCCGCCGGTTCGTGGACGACGTCCTTGTTCTTGAGTCGGCGCCGATCGACATGCGGGGCGGAAACACGCGCCACACCCGCAACATCCGCCACATCCACGCGGGCGGCGACGGGGTCCTGACCGGTTCCTATACGGAAGAGGAACTCTGGGAGGACCTCGTCAAGGTCAGTGACGAGGACATCGACGAGGACATCGCCCGGATGGTGATCCGGGAATCCGAGTCGGTGCCCGGCTTCATGGCGCAGCACGGAGTCCACTGGCAAGCGTCCCTGAAGGGCACGCTACACCTGTCACGGACCAACCGGTTCTTCCTCGGGGGCGGCAAGGCGATGCTGAATGCCTTGTACGCGTCGGCCGGTAGGCACAAGATCGACGTGCGTTACGAGACGCCGGTGACGGACATCCTGGTGGAGGGGCGCCGCGCCTCCGGAGTCGTTGCCGTCATCGACGGGGAGCCCACCGAGCTACGTGCCCGATCGGTGGTCGTCGCGTCGGGCGGGTTCGAGGCCAACAAGGCCTGGCTCCGCGAGAACTGGGGCCCGGCGGCCGACCGGTTCGTGATTCGCGGGTCGCCCTTCAACATGGGGGGACCCCTCAAGGCCCTTCTCGAACGCGGCGCAATGTCGGTCGGCAATCCGAAGGGGGCGCATGCGATCAGCGTCGACGCCCGGGCACCGGACTTCGACGGCGGGATCGTTACGCGGATCGACTCGGTGCCGCTGTCCATAATGGTGAACAAGGCCGGTCAGCGCTTCTCGGACGAGGGCGCCGACCTCTGGCCGAGGAGATATGCCAGCTGGGGTCACCTGATCGCAGCGCAGGACGATCAGATCGCCTACTCGATCTTCGATTCGCAGGTCAACAACCTGTTCATACCGGGCCTCTACCCCCCGTACCAGGCGGACACGCTCGATGGTCTGGCACGGGAGGCGGGCCTGCCTCTCGATGCGCTCGAGCGGACGGTCCGGCAGTTCAACGCCTCGGTTCCATCCGACCCCCCCTTCGATCACGGAAGCCTCGACGGACGGAGCACGACCGGCCTCGACATACCGAAGTCGAACTGGGCGCTGCGAATCGATTCGCCGCCCTTCTACGCCTACCCGCTGCGATGCGGGATCACGTTCACCTACCTCGGTGTCAAGGTTGACGCCGAGGCCCACCTGCAGACGGATCAGGGCCCGGTGAACAACCTCTTCGCCGCCGGCGAGATCATGTCGGGCAACGTGCTGACCGCCGGCTACCTGGCCGGGTTCGGCCTCACGATCGGCGCGGTCTTCGGCCGGATAGCCGGGTCCGGCGCCGGCCGGCTCGCCTCGTCCGCGAGCTAGACGGCCGCGTGGACGCGGGCATGCACCGAGCAACCGCCTAGACGATGCTGGTTATCGATCACCTGAGCTACCGGGACTACGAGCAGGTCACCGTGTTCACCGAGGCGGAGGCGGGCCTCAAGGCCATCGTGGCGATCCATGACACCACGCTGGGGCCGGCCTGCGGCGGGACCCGCATCTGGCCATACGCCGGCGAGGAGGAGGCACTCCAAGACGTCCTGCTACTGGCTCGCGCCATGACCTACAAGGCAGCGGTGGCCGGCCTCGACATCGGCGGTGGCAAGGCGGTCATCATCGCCGACCCCCGTACCGGCCTGACCGAGACTCTGCTGCGGGCCTTCGGGCGCTGCCTCAACGCCCTGGAGGGACGTTTCGTCACCACCGCGGACGTGGGGGGCACAGGCCGGGACATGGAGATCGTCAGCAAGGAATCGGACCATGTGGTGGGTTTGCCCGTGTCCCAAGGCGGCAGCGGGGACAGCTCGATAATGAGCGGCCTGGGGCTCTACGTGGGGATGAAGGCCTGCGCCAAGGCGGTCTGGGGGAACGACAGCCTCCGGGGCAGGCGGGTGGCCATGCAGGGCTTCGGCAAGGTGGGAACCCGCGCCGCCGTCCACCTGCTGGCCGAAGGAGCGCACGTGGTGGCGACCGCTCGTCACGACAGCACCCTGCGGAAAGCCCGGAGCATGGGCGTCGAGACCGTGGCCCCGGACGAGATCTACGACGTGGACTGCGACATCTTCTCCCCCTGCGCCCTCGGCGGCGTGATCAACCGCGACACCATCCCCCGCCTCACCTGCCGGATAGTGGCCGGCGCAGCCAACAACCAGCTGGCCACTGCCGCCGACGGCGATGAGCTGCACCGGCTGGGCATCCTCTACGCCCCGGACTTCGTCATCAACGCCGGGGGCATGATCAACCTCTCCGCCGAGGTAGGCGCCGCGTACGACCCGGCGGTGGCCAGGGCGAAGACGGAGCGCATCTACGGGGTGGTGGAGCGGGTCATCGAGGCATCGAGGCGCGAGGGCATGCCCACCACGTGGGCCGCCAACCGGCTCGCCGAGCAACGCCTGGCCGCCGCCCGATAGCCGCATCCTGAGAAGAGACGCCTAGCGCGAGCGGGTGGGTTGCTTGACAGCTCCTCGCTCCCATGCCTCGTGGAGGTGCCGGTACGGTCCGGGCTCGCCGACCAGGCGCCGGTGTGGACCGTCTTGGGCGATCCGGCCCAGATCGAAGACCAGCACCCGGTCGGCGGCCTCGGCCGTCGAGAGCCGGTGGGCGATGGTGATCACTGTGCGCCCCTCGGTGAGGCTGCCCAGGGCTCTGGATATCCTGACCTCGGTAGCGGGATCGACCGCCGAGGTGGCCTCGTCCAGCACCAGCAGATCGGGGTCGGCGATCGCGGCCCGCACCAGGGTGACCAGCTGGCGCTCGCCCACCGATAGGGACCCCCCTCGTTCGCCGACCGGGGTGTCGAGTCCCTGACCGAGTTCGGAGAGCCAGCCGGTCAGGCCGAGGCTCACGAAGGCCTGCTCTACGTCGGCCCTGGCCACGCCGGGCTTGCCCATCTGGACGTTCTCGAGGATGGTTCCCCGGAAGAGCATCCCGTCCTGGGGCACCATGACCACCCGGTGGCGGAGCGACGAGAAACGTACCCTGGTGACGTCCACGCCACCTAGCAGGACCTCTCCCTCGGAGGCGTCCATCAGGCGGGTGGCCAGCTTGGCGAAGGTGGTCTTGCCCGAGCCGGTCTCGCCCACCACCGCCACATGTGAGCGCGGGGCCAGCTCCACTGATACATCCTCGAGGGCGGTAGTGCCGGTGGCGTCGCGGGCAGCCTCGCCCGGCCTCGGATAGCGGAAGGTCACCCCCTCGAACCGGATCCCCAACGAGCCGGAGGGAATGTCGATGCCGTCAGGCCCCGGATCAGCCACGTCGGGGGGAATGTCGAGAACGTCCAGCACCCGCTTCCATCCGGCCGCCGCTCCCTGGGCTTCGTTGATAGCCTCGCCGAACAACTGGATGGGCACGATCATCAACTGGACCAGGAATATGAACGCCACCACCGTTCCGACCGAGGTGTCTCCCCCCACCGCCAGCACAGTGCCCACCACCAGCACTGCCGCGGTGACCGCCGAAGTGAGTAGCTCGCTCACGCCGGAGAATCCGGAAGTCATCCCACCCGCCCGGACCGCCGCCGCCCGGTGCTCCTCGATGACCCGGCCCAGATCGGCGCGCACGCGATCCTCGATGCCGTAGGCACGGATAACCGAGGCGCCGGCAACCGCCTCCGCCAGCGCGCCCAGCATCCGGCCCACCTTCTCGCGTACCACCAGGTAGGCGGCTGCCAACCGCTTCTGGAACCACCGGATCGAGAAAAGGATCACCGGCAGCAGGGCCACCACGGTTAGGAAGAGTTGCCAGGAATAGGCCGCCATCACCACCATGGCGAGGATCGCCTGGCCTCCGTTGACCAGGATCATCAGCCCGGCCCACTGCATGAAGCGGCTGATCTGGTCGATGTCGGAGGTAACACGGGCCACCAGGACACCTCGCTGCTCGGACGCCTGGTGGAGCATCGATAGGTCGTGGATGTGCCGGAAGGCGCGGACGCGCAGGTTGGAGAGAGCTACCTCCGACGTGACCGCAAGCCGGAGATGCATCAGGCCGGTCGCGATGGCGGTAATCACCACCGCTAGGAGCGAGACGAGCGCCATCCGGCCGACGAAGGTCATGTCCGCCCCGCCCTCGGAGAGTCCCCCGTCAAGGATCTGCTGGATGCCCACCGGAATGATGATGCGGCCCGCCGTGGCGACGGACGCCAGCGCGAAGGTGAACAACATTCCTTTGCGGATCTCCGGCGACAGGCTCAGGCCTCGCTTGACGGTGGTCCAGGCCTCGGTGCCCCCCTGCTGCCGGGCCTCCTTGCGTTCCGCGCCGATGATCATGTTGGCCCCACGTCGTAGGCGTCGATGAGAGCCGCATAGGTCGGTAGGCGGTCGTAGAGGTCGATGTGGGATCCCCGATCGACCACCCGGCCGGCCTCGATGTAGATCACCTCGTCCGCCAGGAGGATCGAGGTGCGGCGGTAGGCGACGATCACCACCGTGGTGTCGATCCTCCATAGGCCGGCCAGGATGGCGGCCTCGACCGCCGGGTCGACCGCGGAGGTGGCATCGTCGAGCACCAGAAGGCGCGGGTGGCGGACCAGCGCCCTGGCGAGGGCTACCCGTTGCCGCTGGCCGCCCGACAGGGCAGCTCCGCGCTCGCCGACCCCGGTGTCGTAACCCTCGGGGAGATCGAGGATGAACTCGTGCGCCTGGGCGAGGCGGGCGGCCGATTCGATCTCGTCCTCGCTGAAGTCAGCGCCCAGGCTGATGTTGTCCCTCACGCTCGTATCGAAGAGGAACGCGTCCTGGAACACCAGGGCAGCACCACCGGCCATAGCCCGCCGAGACAGATCAGGGAGGGCTGCGCCGTCCAGCCGGATGGTGCCCGAGTCCGGGTCGAACAGACGTACCAGTAGTTGGGCGATGGTCGACTTTCCCGAGCCGGTGGGGCCGACCAGGGCGACGGTCTGGCCGGCCGGTGTGACGAAGGAGATGTCCTCCACCCCCCGCCGGTCCCCGTTCTCGGGCGCGGGAAGGTCCGGGGAGACCGCATCGATCGGTTCGTCACCCAGATCGCTCAACCCGGTCTCCGGGTGCAGGTACGAGACTTCCTGCGCCCTGGCGGTGGCGCCGCCGCTGCTCGAACCGGCGTGGCGGCCGTAGACGAAGGTGTCGGGATCGTTGAGGACCGCGTTGATCCGCTGCTTCCCGACCACCGCGGCGGGTAACAGGCCAAGCAGCCAGGAGAAGATCCGCATCGGCATCGCGATCAGACGGAAGAGGTAGGCGAAGGTGACCAGAGTGCCGGCGGTCATCAGCCCCTGATCGACCCGCCACGCCCCGACGGCGGCGACCGCCAGCACGCCGATGGTGGGGAGCGCCTCCATGATGGGATCGAAGACAGCCCGGATCCGGCCCATCTGCACCATGTCGTAACGCAGCCGGTTCGATAAGCCACCAAAGCGGCTGGTCTCGGTTTCCTCCCGGCCCAGAGTCTTCACCACCAGGGCGGCGTCGAACGATTCATGGGCCGCCTCGGCGACCTCCGCCCGGGTGCGCTGAGCCGCCGCAGCGGCGACCCGCATCCTCCGCTGGTAGAAGACGTTGTTGATCATGATGGCCGGCCCGATCAGGAAGCCGACCACGGCGAGAAACGGGTCGGTGAGGAGCAGGAGGACCGCGGTGGTCGCCAGCATGAGCATCACCCCGAAGGCCATCGGAAGGGGCGCCGCGATCTGGGCGGCAGCCTCTGTGTCGGAGCCCACGTTGGAGAGGAGTTGGCCGGTGGGATGGCGCCGGTGCCATTCGATGGGAAGGTCCAGGTAACGGTTGGTGACGTCTACCCGGTCGCGTTGCTCCAGCCGGTACATGGCCAGGTAGGCGGCGTACCTGCGGACGGCCAGTCCGACGCCCTTTACTGCTCCCAGCGTTAGCAGTGCCAGGGTCATCGCCACGAGGGAGGCGGTGGTCACGTCGCCACGCCGGGTGGCCGGAATCAGGACGGTGTCTGTGGCCCAACCTACCGCGTACGAGAAGGCGATCGTGCCAACCGAATGGACTGCGGTGAATCCGAACCCGATGGCGAACTCCCGTGGCGCCCGGCGGACCTGTTCGACTATCAGCCGGTAGCCGTGGCCGAGGATCTTGCGTTCGGGCTGGCGGGCTGCCTCGATGACGGTTTCTGCGGTCATTTACTAGTTCCTAAAGGCGAGGTCACCCCTGCCGTGCGCCATGGCCACCGCCGCGTGCATGGCCATCCCCGTGGCCATGGCGTCCTCGTCGAAGACGACCCGGTTGGAGTGGTTGTTGGGAACCTTGCCGGGCTCCTTCCCGGGCGGGCAGGTGCCCAGGTAGGCCATCGTTCCCGGCACTTCGTCGAGCACGAACGAGAAGTCCTCGCCTCCCATGGACGGCCACGGAGTCTCGCGGACGCGGTCCTCTCCGAGGGCTTGGTGCGCGACAGAGCGGACGAAGGCGGTGTAGCCGGGATCGTTGACCGTAACGGGGTAGCCGACGCCGAACTCGACCTCCGCCTCCACGCCATGGGCGGCCGCGACGTTGGCGGCCACCCTGTGAAGGATGGAGTGGAGCTCGGTGCGGGTGGTCCCGGAGAGAGCCCGGACGGTGCCGAGCAGCCGGGCCGTCTCGGGGATCACGTTGTGGGTGGTGCCGGCGTCGATCCTGGCGAAGGTGATCACGCCCGGTTCGAAGACGTTGACGCGGCGGGTCACGGCCGTCTCGACCGCCAGGATGATCTCGGCCGCCACCGGTATGGGGTCGGAGGCCAGGTGGGGAGTGGAGGCGTGGCCCCCTTTGCCCCCGATGGTGATGGCCACCTCGTCGGTGGCGGCCATCTGCGGCCCGGCCCGGAACCAGACGGTGCCGGACGGGTAGAGGTTGGACACGTGCAGGGCGAAGGCGCCGGTGGGACGCTCGCCGGCGGTGTCAAGCAGGCCCTCTTCGAGCATGAGCCGGGCGCCGAAGAAGCCTTCCTCTCCCGGCTGGAACATGAACAGCACCGTGCCGGCCAACTCGTCACGCCGGGCAGCCAGGAGGCGGGCTGCTCCCGCCAGCATGGCGGTGTGCATGTCGTGTCCGCAGGCGTGCATGAATCCGGCGCGCTCGCTGGCGAAGGGCAGGCCGGTGTCCTCCGCAACGGGGAGGGCGTCCATGTCGCCCCTGAGCAGGACAGTCGGGCCGGACCGGGCGCCCCGGAGCACCGCCGCCAGCCCGCTGGTCGTCTCGTGCTCGGTGATGTGGAGCGGCAGCGATTCCAGCTCGCCCAGCACCAGGGAGCGGGTAGCGGGAAGGTGGTTGCCTCGCTCGGGGTTTCGATGGAGCCGGCGGCGGAGGTCCACCGTTCGGGAAAGGAGGGCCCTGGCCTCCGGGAGTAGAGAACGCACCGACCGAGGTTACACCTGGCCGGGAAGCCCGAAGGCACGCTCCCCTTCGTAACGGTTCCTTCCCAACGTGAGACCATTGATCGGCTCACGGACCGGTCGGGAGGTTGGAATATGTCACACCCCCGCTATACGTTGCCTATCGTCAAGCACCTATACCGGACGCAAACGCCTCGCCGATCGGAGCGCCCGGCCCGCAGGGGACATACAGGGCTTCAAGGGAGCGAACCGCCGATACCCGGCAGCAGCCCGGGCATGGCCGAACACGCTCCCAGCCAAGGACAGGTGGTGGCGGGGGAGGGCCCGGCGCGGTGCGCCGGGTTGCCGGAGGGCGATTTTCGCGGTCTTTCAGGCGCTCATGACGCTAGACATGGGCACTGGTCGCTAGCGGCCGTAGGAGTTGCGGTGGATGATCTCCTCGAGCGGCTTGCGGCCTCCGGCCTTGGCCGGGCGGGAAGACGGAGAGGGATACCCCAGGGCGATGGCATACCGGCAACGCCGGCCCTCCGGTATCTCCAGCACGTCCACGGCCTTCTCCTGGTTGTGAAGGGTGATCGGGCAGGACACCAGGCCGAGAGCGGCCGCCGCCAGCATGATGTTCTGGGCCATCCGGCCGATGTCGAACCCGTAGGTGCTGCCCTCCTGCACGAGGGCCAGCGCCACCGGCGCCGCCGACAGGGGGCCGCCGAAAGGGGCGCAACCCGCCAGGCGGTCCATCTGCTCGGGATCTTCCACGACGATGATCGACCAGTCCTGGCGGTTCTTGGCGCTTCCGGTCCAGCGAGCTGCTTCGAGGACCCGCCGGAGATCCTCGGGCTCGACGGGACTGTCGGCGTACTTGCGGATGGCTCTGAGGCGCAGGATGCTGTCATATGTGGTGCTCATGGTTCCCACGATACCGCCGTTCCGGAACCCGAAAGGCAGGCGGTCGATGGGTAGGCTGGCGCCATGAGCGATCCCGCCCGAGGCCACCCGGAAAGTGATCCGGGTGGAAGGGCTCCACCCTCCGAACGCCGACTCCTGCTCTGGTCCGGAGGGGCACTGGCCGCACTCGTGGTGCTGGCCGCGGCCTTCTCGTTCGTGGGGGACGCCGAGCTCGACCCGGGTACGCCGGAGGGGGTGGTTCAGGACTACCTACGGGCGGTGATCGCCGGCGACCGGCCGAAGGCCAGGTCATACCTGGCGGACGAGTTGGAAGGCTGCGGTACCCGCTTCCCCCGTTACCTGGCCGACCAGGCATTCCGGATCGAATGGCTCGACACGGCCCTCGGCCCGGGAGAGGCGTGGGTGACAGTGTCGGTCACCCGATCCGACCCGGGGGTCTTCGGTGGCCACCGCTCCGACACCTACGAGTTCCGGTTGATCCCGGAAGCCGGCGGTTGGCGCGTCACGCACCAGGAGTGGCCGTGGTTCGAGTGCTCGGCGGACGCGGTCCTGTCTGAGCCGGAGGTCTGACCGTGGAGGTCGTTCTCGCCATCCTGATCCCGATCCTGCTGCTCGGCGGCGCCTTCGTCGGGTTGATCGTATTGCTGGCCCGCCGGTCGGGCCGCGACATCGGCGGCACCCTCCGGCGCTTCTTCCAGCAGGGGATGCTGCTTGCCCTGGTGATCCTGGCGGCGACCGGCGTGACCGGGCTGCTGGCGGTGGCCGACCCTGACGTGGCGGCAGGCCCTGGCTACCTGGCCTTCATGCTCTCGTGCGTGATCGTGGGCGTTCCGGCCCTGCTCCTGGTGGTGCGCCGGGAACGCCGCCGCGCCGGCGGAGAGTCCGGGTTCTCGGGAGGTGGCTACCTGGTCCTGGCCGAGCTGATCAGCCTGGTGACCGCCGCCACCGGCCTGTCGATCTGGGCCGGGAGCCTCCTGGAGGGCCGCTTCGACATCGCCCCCGCCTCCGTGGCCCTGGTATGGGGTGGGGTCTGGGCGGTTCACCATCGGATGGGACGGGCGGGCCGCCTCGAGCACGGTGTCCTGGCCGGGTCGCTGATCGGGTTGGTCGCTTCCGCCGTGTTCGGGATCCTCGCTCTGACATGGGTCTTCGAGCGGGCGTATGACGCCGCGGTGGGCGCGGTGATGCTGGTCCGCGACCCTCGGGCGTTCCAGCAACCCCTGATCGAGTTGGTCGTGGGGGGCGCCATCTGGCTGCGCTACTGGGGGATGCTGGGGCAGCACGGCGAACGCACCACCCTCTGGCGGGCCTACGTGCTGCTGGCCGGGGTGGTGGGCGGGCTCTTCACCGCCCTCGCCGGGGTCTGGAACCTCGCCTACCTGACCCTCGACTGGTGGTTCGGGAACCCGATCGGACCCGCCGGGCCCCACTTCCGCGAGCTGCCGGTGACCCTCGCTCTCATCCTCGTGGGTGGGGCGGTGTGGAGGTACCACCACGCGGTCATGCGTTCGGAGGCCTCGGAAGGGCGCACCGAGGTGGACCGGGCCCATGACTACACGGTGGCCGGGGTGGGTCTGGTCGCCACGGTCGGCGGGGCGGCGGCCGTGATCGCCGCCGCAGTTCAAGCCCTGACGCCCGCCACGGTTCTCTACCCATCCGATCGTTCCGAACTGGTAGCCGCCGTCACCGTCCTTGCGGTGGGGGCGCCGCTCTGGTGGCGCCACTGGACGAGGATCCAGCGGATCCGCAGCGCCCACCCGTCCCCCGAGGTTGCCTCTCCCACGAGGAGGATCTACCTGATCTCCCTGTTCGGGGTGGGGGGAGTGGTGGCGCTGGTGAACCTGCTGGCGCTCGTCTACAACGCCTTGGAGCAGATCCTCGGACCAGGAATCGGTGCAGGGACGGTGCTTGCCATCCGGTGGCCGCTGGCGCTCGTATCCACCGTAGGGCTTACCGCCGCCTACCACCGTACAGTGCGCCGGACCGACCTGGCAGAGATGCCGGATCCCGAGACCCGTCGCGAAGCTTCTCCCGAGGTGGTGAGGTCGGTGACCCTGGTGGCGCGGGATAGCCGAGATATGGCCGACGCACTCGGTGAACAGACCACCGTGCGGGTCCGGTACCTGGAACGCTCGGACCGGCACGGGCGTCCGCTGGCGTTGGAGGACGTGATGGAGATTCTCGATGACCGCCCGGACCCCCACCTGCTGATCGTCTCCGGACAGGACGGTGTCGAGATCATCCCCTACGACGGCTAATCACCCCGAGGCGGGCGGTACCCTGACACGCTGTGTGTCGTAGCATCAGAACACTTCACAACTTCGACCCGCCCGCCACGGACGGGGAGGTCGGTGCCGCCGCCCTGCAGTACGTGCGCAAGATCTCCGGCTCGACCCGACCGTCCCGCGCCAACCAGGAGGCGTTCGAACGAGCCGTGGAGGCCATTGCCCATGAAACCCGGACGCTGGTCGACGCGCTGGTGACCCGAGCGCCGCCCAAGGACCGGGAGGTGGAAGCCGCCAAGGCCCGCGCCCGGGCGGCCGCCCGCGACCGCTAACGCCGGCGCTTGGTCCGGAAGGCCATCTGCAGAGCGTTCTGGTCGAAGTATCCGGACGGGACACTTCCGGCCACCGCGAAGTGGTAGAGGGCGGTCTGGTAGATCGCGCTCAAGGCAGCCACCGATGCCCCCGCAACGATTATCCAGATCACCCCGATCAGCAAACCCACGGCCCCGATGGCGCCTCCGGCCGAGATGCCCAGGAACATAACCACACCTCCCGGCAGGATCAGGAGGAACCCGACCAGACTCATCCCGAACTGCGCGGCCAGGTTCTCGCCCCAGGTGCCGCGGAGCAGCGACCCGGACTTCTTGAGGGCGGCGGCGGCGCCCGATCCCTCGATCACGATGATCGGCAGCACCAGGAAGGTAATGACCGACCAGGCCAGGCCCACGGCGCCGATGATGATCCGGCCGATGAGCCCGACCCGCTCCTCGATGGCCCGCAGGACTACCGAAACGGTGGCCGACAGCAGCGCCCAGGGAACGATCTTGCCCGCCCGGCGGGCGGCGCCCCGGATGGCGCTCCCGATGGTCGGATCCCCGCCCTCGAGCCGCTCGTTGGCGGCGCTGACCAGGGCGGCATTGAAGAAGATCGTGATGTAGGCCAGCACGAAGTACATCGGTAGCAGCGCTAGCAGGCTGGTTCCGGTCATGGTCCCGTCTCCCGCTCCCGCGACGAAGACCGGCACGATGAAGGTGATGGCGACGATCACGGAGGCGATCCCGGAGATGATGGGCAGCAGGATCAGTTCCTTGTCGGCTTTGAGTACCTCCCAGGAGGACCGGGCAAGGGCGAAGGAATTGGTGATTCGTGACATCCGCCCATCCTACAGGAGCCCACCCGCTTACCGAACGACCTCGCCGCCACTACCCGGACCATCCGGCGGGGAGCGCGGCGGCCCGTTCAGTGGGAGGACACCCTCAGGACCCGTCCGGCGGAGGTGTGGGACAGCCGGCCCGATTCGATGGCGGCCTCGCCGTTGACGAAGACATAGCCGACACCCTCGGCGGTTGCCCGGCCGTTGTCGAAGGTGGCGCGGTCCTGGATGCGGTCCGGGTCGAACACGGTGACATCGGCCGCCGCGCCGGGGCGGATCACGCCCCGGTCGCCGAGCCCGTACCGGTCGGCGGGCATGGAGGTCATCCTCCGGATGGCATCGGAAAGCTCCAGCCATCCCCGAGCCCGTACCAGGTCGGCGAGCACCCGGGCATGGGCGCCGAAGCCTCTGGGGTGGGGGTGGGTTCCCCGGAAGAGGCCATCGGATCCCACCATCCCCAGCGGATGGGTCATGGCCCGCCGGAGCTTGGCCTCGTCGTTCCACCGGTAGATCATCAGGACCCGCATCCGGCACTCGGCCAGCAGGGTGCAGACCGCCTCCGCCAGGGTCGGGCCGGCCTGCCCGATCGCCTCGGTAAGGGGGCGGCCCTGTAGATGTTGGTAGGGACCGGCCGGGAGGGCGGAGAAGTATGCGTTCCCGGGATCCGGCACGTAGCGGCGGTAGAACTCCTCGATATGCGGCGCGGCGGCCGCCCGGACCGCCGGGTCGCCCAGCTTCGAGATGAGGCGTTCGGGAGGGCCGTCGTCGAACCACCCGGGCAGGCAGAAGGCCAGGTGGGAGCTGGCCGCCATGTAGGGGTAGGCATCGAAGGTGACATCGACTCCGCCGTCCCTGGCGTCGGTCAGTACCTGGTACAACTCGTCCGAACCGAACAGGTGGGAGATGTGGACCGCCACCCCTGCCTTCCGGCCCACCTCCAGGGCCTCCTCCAC
Source organism: Acidimicrobiia bacterium (assembly GCA_022827785.1). Lineage (GTDB taxonomy): Bacteria > Actinomycetota > Acidimicrobiia > Spongiisociales > Spongiisociaceae > Spongiisocius. The sequence goes on along the minus strand of JAJEIM010000030.1, from coordinate 10,326 downwards.
CCCGGCGGCCACGTCGCCTCGTATCCCCCGCACGTGTGACGAGTAGACCCCGCCGTACTCGGCCACGACCCGGGCCACCGCGATGAGCTCGTCCGTGCCGGCATGCCCGGCAGGGAAGTAATCGAGGCCCACCTGGATCCCGGAGGCGCCCGTCTCCATTCCCCGGCGGGTCAGTTCCTGCATGTGCCCGATCTCCGACGGGTCGGCAGGACGGGGATCCCATCCCACCGCCTCGGCCCGGATGGCGAGGAAGCCCACTTGGGGCGCAACGTTGATGGCCACGCGACCGTCGAACAGGGCCAGGTACTCGTCGGGACTGGACCACTCCCAGCTCTTGTCGGGTGGCCCGTTGAACACCTCCAGATAGGTGAGCAGGTCGGCCAGGCGGGATGGCGAGGCGGGCGTGTAGGCGAACCCGTCGGGTGCCAGCAGGTCGGTGGTGATCCCCTGCCGCAGCCGGGCTTCGTCGGCGTCGCCCCTGAGCAGGGAGAATTCGGAGTGGGAGTGGACGTCGATGAATCCCGGGCAGACGACCGAGCCCGCCACGTCGACGGTTCGCCGGGCATCGCGACCCGCCAGCGATCCCACCGCCGCGATGCGCCCGCCCTCCAGGCCCACATCGGCCCGGACACCCGGACTGCCCGTGCCGTCGATGACCGTGCCGGAGGTCAGGAGCCAGTCGAACATGACTGTCAGCCGCCCGTGGCAGACGGTTGGTGGGGTTCCAGGAACGGCATCAGCGGCGCCTCTGCGCACAGGCTCTCGATCCGGTCCGGGTCGGTAGGCACGCCGCCGGTCAGGATCTCGGGTCCGGATCCGGTGACCAGGACATCGTCCTCGATCCGGATGCCGATGCCCCGGAACTCCTCGGGGATGGGATGGGCCACCTTCGGGGCCGCCTCGCTCTCCTTCTTCTCGAGCTCCTTGGCCTTGGCCGCGCCCAGGAGCATGCGCCGTTCCATGCGTTCGTCGATGTCGAACTCCAGCATTGCGAGCTGGATGCTCTCCCGGTCGGGATCGACGTATATGCCGGGCTCGACCGTGAACACCATGCCGGGCTCCAGAGGCCGGGGAGCCCCCTCGATCCGGTATGCGCCGGCGTCGTGGACATCGATGCCCAGCCAGTGGCCGGTGCCATGCATGAAGAACTCCCGGTAGTGGTGCATGCGCATCGCATCCCCGGCAGGCCCGGGCAGCAGCCCGATCGCGACCAGGCCTTCGGTCAGGATGCGGCTGGCCACGTCCTGCTGTTCCTTCAGGCTGCCGCCGGGTCGAGCGAGCGCCAAGGCGCCGCGCTGGGCTTCCAGCACCAGGTCGTACAGCGCCCGCTGGGGCGCCGTGAACCGCCCGCCGGCCGGGAAGGTGCGCGTGATGTCGGCCGAGTAGTAGGCGAATTCGGCGCCGGCGTCGATCAGCACCAGGTCGCCCTCCGCGATGCGCCTGTTGTTGCCCGTGTAATGGAGGATGCAGGCGTTGGCCCCCGATGCGACGATGGACGGGTAGCCGTCGCGGCGCGCCCCGCGCATCCTGAATATGTACTCCAGAGCGGCCTGGACCTGATACTCGTACCGGCCGGGGCGGGCGAAGCGCATCGCCTCGGCGTGGGCCTCGGCGGTGATCTCGCAGGCAGCGCGGAGCAATTCGATCTCCTGGGAGGTCTTGACGAGGCGCATCTCTCCCACCAGCGGGCCGATGTCCCGGAACTCGGTCGGGACGAGCCGGCCGTAGCGCTCGCGCAGCCCTGCCGCCCCCCTCACCAGCTGCAGGATCCGGCGGTGGAAGCCGGGGTTACCGAACGGAAGGAACACCGTCCGGCGCCCTACCAGCCTCTGCCGGAGGAGGGTGTCGAACTCCCCGATCGGGTAGGAGGCGTCGGCGCCGTAGCGTTCCTTTGCGCCATCCGTTCCGGCCCGCAGGCCGGTCCATATCTCCTTCTCCCGGTCACGAGGGCGGACGAAAAGGACGTACTGCCCGCTCGCCGCGTGGGGGTCGAGCAGCATGATGCCGTCCGGCTCGTCGAATCCGGTCAGGTAGTGGAAGGCGGAGTCCTGGCGGAACGGGTACTCCACGTCGTTGTTGCGGGGGACCTCGGCGCTGGCCGGCAGGAGGGCGATGCCGTCGCCGATACTGGCGGCGAGGCGTTCCCGGCGCTCGGCGTGGAGGGAGGGGGTGTCCATGCGGGTGGAGCCTACCGATGGCGCGCCTGATCGCCGGTGGCCCGTCCGGCAAGCCAACCGGCCAGGGCCTCCCCGATCGGGTCCGGCGAGTCCTCCTGGACGAAGTGGATTCCCGCCACGGTGACCTCGGTCTGGTTGGGCCAGGATCGGCACACCTCACGGGGGCGGCCCACCAGGATGGAGCCGGGGTCGGCGTTCACGAACAGCTTCGGCACCTCCCAGCCGGCCAGCCGTGTCGCGTAGTTCGCGACGACGGCATGCACATCGGCCGGACGGCCGTCGATGGGGATCTGGCGGGGCCAGGTGAGGGTCGGCCGCCGGTCCTCCCCCGGCCGGAGGAAGGGCCGCCGGTACTCGTCCATCTCGTCCTCGGTGAGGTCGCGCTTGATGGAGGCCGGCAGGATCCGCTCGACGAAGATGTTGTTCCGCAGCACCATCTCCTCGCCGGCCTCCGAGCGCATCCCCCGGAAGACCCCCCGGGCGACCTCCGGCCAGTCTTCCCAGGTCAGCGGGGTGACGATGGCTTCCATGTAGGCCAGGCCCGCCACCGAGCCGGGATGACGCACCGCCCAGTCGAAGCCGAGGGCGGCGCCCCAGTCGTGAACCACCAGCGTCACCCTCTCGTCCACCCCCAGCAGGCGTAGCAGCTCGTCGAGGTAGCGGCGGTGCTGGGCGAAGTGATAGGCGTCCGGACCGGATCCGGGCAGCTTGGCCGAGTCGCCCATCCCGATCAGGTCGGGGGCGATGCAGCGACCCAGGTTCACAACGTGGGGGATTACGCCGCGCCAGAGAAAGGATGAGGTCGGGTTCCCGTGCAGGAACAGGATCGGGTCGCCCGACCCCACGTCCACGTACGCCATATCGAGATCGAGGACCCGGCGGGTCCGCTTCTCGAGCTTCATGACTCGTCCGGTCGGAGTGCCTACGGGTCAGCCGGTGAACCCGGCTTCCTTGTGTGATCCGTCGCAGAGCGGCTTCCGGGCGGAGTGGCCGCAACGGCATAGGGTGACGCGGTTCCTCGTCTCGAAGGGCTCGCCGTCCGATCGCTCGACCCTGACGCCGCCGGTCAGCCACAGTGGACCGTCCGGTATGACCGATATCTCGACGGGCAGGGCCGGTTCGATCTCGGCGCCGTCGACCGTGTACGACAGCGCGCCCGACGGGCACCGCTCGATCATTGCCATGACCTGGGCCCGGACGACGCTGTCATCGGTCTCCGGGGTCATCTTCCAGATGTTGGACACGCGGTTGCCGCAGAACCCGGCATGCACGCAGATGCTGCGGTCGTCAGATACCTCGATCCCGGTCCCGCCCAACTCGGCGCAGCGTTCCCGGAACGAATCGGTCGGCGCCGCCTCGGTACCGTCGAAGCCCACCTTGCCGTGTGTCCCGTCGCAATAGGGCTTCCGCGAGGACTCTCCACACCGGCACAGCGCGTATACCGGCTTCTGGTCGCTCGCCTCCTCGCTCCGCCACGTGAGGGGCTCACCGTGTTCCGACATCACCGCGCGCCTGATCCGCAACGGTGCCGATCCCGAGACTATGTAGGGGCCGTCGGGTCGGACGGTGACTGTTACGGGCTGCTCGGCCACGGTCTCCTCCAGTGTTGGGACGGACCGGATGAACTATACGTGACCCCCTGCCCGGAGAGGAGATGACTTGCCGCCGGGCGGGCCACAAGATCCCGGTCAGCCCAGGCGCTCCCTGAACATCCGGATCTGCTCCCGTACCGAGCCGAAGCCGGCGCCGCCTGTCGACCGGCGCCTGCCGACTGATCCGGCCGGATCGGTAAGGGACAGGTCGGCGGGCTGGAACCGGGGGTCGATCCCCGCCAGGTCGCCGACGGTCGCCTCCGGGAGCGTCCTGCCCTGATCCGCCAGCGCCGCCAGCAGGGCGCCCACCGCCCGGTGGGCTTCACGGAAGGGGACTCCCCGTTCGACCAGGGCCTCGGCCAGGTCGAGAGCGGTCACCGGCGAGTCGGGCGGGGGCGGGTGGAACTCGGCGTTGCCGATCAGGGCCGTCATCGCCTCCAGCGCCCCTGCCAGGGCGTCGTCCACCGCGAACAGGGACGCCTTGTCCTCCTGGAGGTCGCGGTTGTAGGTCATCGGCAGGCCCTTCTGGAGGGCCATCAGGCCCGTCAGATGCCCGATGGCCGTGGCCGCCCGGCCGCGGGTCAACTCGGCTATGTCGGGGTTCTTCTTGTGAGGCATGGCCGAGGAGCCGGTGGTGAGCGCGTCGCTGAAGGTCACCCAGCCGAACTCGGTGGTGGTCCAGAGCACGCATTCGGTGGCCAGCCGCGACAGGTGGACCATCGCCTGGGTGCAGGCGAAGGCGTATTCGGACACGTGATCACGGGCGGCCACAGCGTCCATCGAGTTCTCGAAACGCCCGGACATTCCTAGCAACTCGGCCGACCGGTCCGGGTCGAGCGGGAGGCTGCTCCCTCCGAGCGCGCCGGCGCCGAGAGGAGAGACGTCCATGCGACCGGCCAAGTCCTCGAACCGTTTGATGTCCCTCAACGCGGCCGCCACGTACGCCAGCAGGTGGTGGGCGAGCGGGACGGCCTGGGCTTGCTGGAGGTGGGTGTAGCCCGCCACCACCGTCTCCCCGGCATCCTCGGCGGCCTCGACCATCGCCAGGCAGAACTGGCGGAGGGCGGCGATCCGGGCCCGGCCGGAGCGGAGCAGGTAGAGGCGGAGATCCAGCGCCACCTGGTCGTTCCGGGACCGCCCGGTGTGAAGCTTGCCGGCCACCTCTCCCACCAGTTCGCCCAGCCGCCGTTCCACCGCCGAGTGGACGTCCTCGTCACCATCCAGGAACCGGAAGGTGCCCTGCTTCGCTTCGGTCACGATCTCCTGCAGGCCCCCGGCGAGCGTGCCGGCATCCTCGCCACTCAGCAGCCCGGCTTCGCCGAGCATGGCGACATGGGCGAGGGACCCCGTGAGGTCGTCCGCGAGCAGGCGCCGGTCGGAGTGGTCCACGGTGAAGTCCCAGAGGATCCGGTCGGGACCCTCGGAGAAGCGTCCCCCCCACATCTGAGTGGTCACGGGGCTACGCCGGGGCCGCGGCCGGCTTGCAGGCGGAGCCGGAGGGCGTTGAGCCTGATGAAGCCGGTGGCGTCTGCCTGATCGTACGTCCCGCCCTCCTCGAAGGTGACCGTCTCCTGGTCGTAAAGGGTGTGGGAGTCGGACCTCCGGCCCAGCACGGTGGCGTTGCCCTTGTACAGCCGGAGGCGGGCCTCGCCGGTGACGTCCGTCTGGATGCCGTCCATGAACTGCTGGAGGGCCTCCCGCTCGGGGGAGAACCAGAAGCCGTTGTACACCATCTCGGCGTAGCGCGGCATCAGCTCGTCCCGCAGGTGAGCCAGTTCCCGGTCGAGGGTGATCGACTCAACGGCCCGGTGAGCGTGGTGGAGCAGGGTGCCGCCCGGGGTCTCGTACACCCCCCGGTTCTTCATGCCAACGAAGCGGTTCTCGACCAGGTCGACCCGGCCGATTCCATGGGCGCCGGCGACGCGGTTGCAGTGGCCGAGCAGCGCGGCCGGTGTCATCCGGACGCCGTCCACCGCCACCGGCGTGCCCCGCTCGAATGCGATGACCACGTCCTGGGCCTGGTCGGGCGCCGCTTCAGGGTCGCTGGTCATCTGGAAGATGCCGGCCGGGGGCGCCACCCAGGGGTCCTCCAGGACGCCGCCCTCGTACGAGATGTGGAGCAGGTTGGCATCGGTCGAATAGGGCTTCTCGGGCGTCACCGGGATCGGGATGTCGTGCTTGTCGGCATAGGCCACCAGGTCGGCGCGGCCCCTCATCGACCACTCCCGCCACGGGGCCACCACCCGGATGTCGGGCTTCAGCGCGTAGGCGGACAGCTCGAAGCGCACCTGGTCGTTTCCCTTCCCCGTGGCGCCATGGGAGATGGCCTGCGCCCCGTACTTCTCAGCCGCCCGGACCAGCCCCTTGGCGATCACCGGGCGGGCCAGCGAGGTGCCCAGCAGGTAGTAGTTCTCGTAGACGGCGTTGGCCCGGATAGCCGGCCAGACGTAGTCCTCCACGAACTCCTCGCGCAGGTCCTCGGCCACGGCTTCGACCGCACCGGTAGCGTGCGCCTTGGCGACCGCTTCCTCGACCTCCTCGCCCTGGCCGACGTCCGCCGTGTAGCAGACGACCTCGTAGCCCCGCTCCTCGATCAGCCACTTCAGGATGACCGATGTGTCCAGCCCTCCCGAGTACGCCAGCACCACCCGGTTCATCCGCTCACTCCTAGCTTTTCTATCAGTTTCGCAATCGCCGGTCCGCCGGTCTCTTCCCCGGCTACCACCAGCATCGTGTCGTCTCCGGCCACGGTACCCAGGATCCCGCCGATGCCGGCGTCGTCGATAGCGGCGGCAACCACGTGGGCTGCCCCCGGAGGTGTCTTGATGACCACCAGGTTGCCGCTCGACCGGACCGATGTCACGTAGGTGGACAGGGTCATCGCCAGGGCATCCCGGGTGTCACCCGGTTCGGACCCGGGCTCCCAGAAGTACCGGAGCGAGCCGTCCGGTGTCCTCGCCTTGACGGCGCCGACCGCCCACAGGTCGCGCGAGACCGTGGCCTGCGTGACCTGGAACCCTTGCTCCGCCAGGAGCCGGGCAAGATCGGCCTGGCTCGAGACAGCCTGCTCGGAAAGGATGTTCCGCACCGCTCTCCGGCGCGCCTGAGTACTCATACTCGCACAATTATGCACTCTCATGCATGATTATGCAAGCTACTCTCGGGGAACGGTCTAGTACTTGTAGTCGTCGCGCTTGAAGGGTCCGTCCACGGGGACGCCGATGTAGTCGGCCTGGTCCTTGGTCAGTTCGGTCAGCTCCGCCCCCAGATGATCGAGGTGGAGCCGGGCCACCTCCTCGTCCAGGTACTTCGGCAGGCGAAGCACCTCGGCCTCGTACTCGCCCGCATTCTCGTGCAGGTCGAGCTGGGCCAGCACCTGGTTGGTGAACGAGGTGGACATCACGAAGCTCGGATGACCCGTGGCGCAGCCCAGGTTGAGGAGCCGGCCCTCGGCCAGGATCAGCACACCGTGGCCGTCCGGGAACATGTACTCGTCGTACTGGGGCTTGATGTTGCGGCGCACCACCCCTTCGGCCGACTTCAGAGCGGCCATGTCGATCTCGTTGTCGAAATGGCCGATGTTTCCCACGATGGCCTTGTCCTTCATCCGGGACATGTGCTCCAGGCCGATCACGTCGCGGTTACCGGTGGCGGTGATGAAGATGTCGGCGGTCTCCACCACGTTCTCGATGGTGTTGACCTCGAATCCGTCCATGGCCGCCTGCAGGGCGCAGATCGGGTCGATCTCGGCGATGACCACCCGGCAACCCTGGCCCCGTAAGGCCTCGGCGCACCCCTTCCCCACCTCGCCGTAGCCGGCCACGAGCGCCAGCTTGCCTCCGAGCATGACGTCGGTGGCGCGGTTCAGGCCGTCGATCAGGCTGTGCCGGCATCCGTAGACGTTGTCGAACTTGGACTTGGTGACCGAGTCGTTGACGTTCATGGCCGGGAACAGCAGCTGCCCCATGGTCTGCATCTCGTGGAGACGGTGGACTCCGGTGGTGGTCTCCTCGCTGACTCCCCGAACCGAGTCCGCCATCCGGATGAAGTAGCCGGGATCGTCGGCGATCCGGGCCCGGAGCAGGTCGAGGATCACCCCCCACTCCTCGGGCTCGCGGTCGGGATCGAAGGAGGGGACGGCGCCCAGCCGACCGTATTCGGCGCCCTTGTGGACCAGCAGGGTGGCGTCCCCGCCGTCGTCCACGATCAGCGACGGGCCGTCGGAACCTGCCCAGGCCAGCATGCGATCAGTGCACCACCAGTACTCCTCGAGGGTCTCGCCCTTCCAGGCGAAGACCGGGATGCCGCGCGGATCCTCAGGGGTCCCGCCCGTCTCGGGCCGGCCGACCACCACCGCGGCGGCCGCCTGGTCCTGGGTAGAGAAGATGTTGCAGGATGCCCAGCGAATCTCGGCGCCCAGCTCGGCCAGCGTCTCGATCAGCACCGCGGTCTGGACGGTCATGTGGAGGGAGCCGGAGATGCGGGCACCGGCCAAGGGTTTCGTGGCCCCGTACCGCTCCCGGAGCGCCATCAGCCCGGGCATCTCGTGTTCGGCGAGCTCGATCTCACGCCGACCCTGCTCCGCCAGGCCGAGGTCGTGGACTTTGTATTCGAGCGGCGCTCCTTCGCGGTTCTCCATCATCTCTGCGTTCTCCTGATTCGGTCGGGGCACGTCCGCCACCGTGATGTCGGTCTTGACAGGGGTTCTCCGCCGGCGTCGAGGAGCAGCGCGGGATGGGCCGGCGTGCGATCGGATCCGGTCCCCGGATTATACCTGCGGCACGGGCCGGCCGATCCTCCCGCTCCACTGCGGGCAGCGACAAAATGTCGGCTCACCAGCCCATAGGTATCCCGCCGCGCCTAGCATTGCGGGCCTGTCGCGCTAGCCGACCCGTGGTCGCTGTGCCCGCGAATGTTGTGTTGTGGCGGGCTCGCAGATCCGGGTAGGGTACGCCGGCTGCCCGAGAGAAGGGCTGGGTGGCTCAGCCCTTCCCAGCAGGTAGCTCATGTAAAGATCCAGAGGAGGAAACCATGAAAGGAAAGGTGCTTCGGCTCCTAGCGCTCATGGGGGCGCTAGCACTGGTGGCAGTTGCCTGCGGTGGCGAGTCGGAACAGACAACACCCGAGACGGTGGTAGTGACGTCCATCGTTACCGAGACCGAAACGGTGACTTCGGTGGTGACGGAGGTCGTTACCGAGACGGAGGTCGTTACCGAGACGGTCGAGGTGGAGGCGGTCAACCCGCTCGCCGGAACCACGGTCACGGTGTTCGGACCGGAGAGCTCCGATGCCGAGGCCGGTTCGCACCAGGCGGCACTGGACATCTTCGCCGCCCAGAACGGCATGACCATCCAGTACACCGGGGAGCGCAGCTTCTCCGATCTGATCAACGCCCAGGCGGCCGGCGGCAACCCGCCCGACATCGCGGTGTTCCCGCAGCCCGGCAAGATCGCCGACTTCGCCCGCGAGGGTTGGCTGCTGCCGATTCCCGACGATGTCATCGCGACCATGGACGCCAACATCGGCGCGGCGTGGAACGCGTTCGGCAACGTCGACGGCGTCCAGTACGCCATCCCGACCAAGGCGGACCTCAAGTCGCTGGTGTGGTACCGGCCCGCCGACTTCGCGGCCAACGGGTACGAAGTCCCCGGCACCTGGGACGACCTGAAGGCTCTGACCACGCAGATGATCGATGACGGCAACGTACCGTGGTGCGTGGGCATCGAGTCCGGCGGAGCCACCGGATGGGCCTTCACGGACTGGGTGGAGGACCTGACCCTCCGTTACCAGGGGGCCGACTTCTACGACGAGTGGGTTGCTCACACCATCCCGTTCAACACCCCGGAAATGAACGCCATCTGGACCGAGATACTCGCCCTTTGGAACACTCCGGGCGCTGTGTACGCGGAGGGTGGAACCATCGCCTCGACCTTCTTCGGTGACAACGGACGGCCGCTGGTGGAGGGCGACTGCATGATGCATCGCCAGGCCTCCTTCTTCTCGGCCTTCTTCCCGGACGGGACGGCGTTCGGCCCCGACGGTGTGGACGTCTTCTACTTCCCGTCGGTGAGCGGTGACCGGCCCGTGCTCGGCGCCGGGACGCTGGTGGCCGCATTCAGGGATGCTCCTGAGGTCTGGGCCGTGATGGAGTACTACGCCAGCCCCGAGTACGCCGACAACCGGCAACGGTTCCAGAACCTGTCCAAGGGCGGCGGAGCGGTGCTGAGCGGCTTCCTGTCGCCCAACCTGAACGCCGACCTGGGGCTCTACCAGCCTCTGGAGCAGTCCTTCCTGGACATCCTGTTCACGGCTGAGGTGGTCCGTTTCGACGGCTCGGACCTGATGCCTGCCGCGGTGGGCGCCGGGACCTTCTGGTCCGAGGCGACCAGTGCGGTGAACGGGGACAAGACGGTGGACGAGGCCACCGCAGCCATCGAAGCCTCGTGGCCGTGAGCCTCTTGATCTGACCTTGCTGTGGGCGCCCGCCAGCGCGGCGGGCGCCCACAGCCGCGGAATCCGCTGGGGGAGGAGGGACGGCCCCGTCATAACGGGGAGAC
>JAJEIM010000018.1 GCA_022827785.1 Acidimicrobiia bacterium | reverse complement strand
TTGACCTCCGACGCCCATCTTGTCACCCGGCCCCGGCCGGGGGGGGACGGAGCGGGCCGGGGGTTGGCGGCCGCCATCGCCTCGGCCGGGCTCCGGCCGGAACAGCTGGGTTACATCAACGCCCACGGAACCTCGACCAAGGCCAACGACGTCACGGAGACGCAGGCGATCAAGCTGGCTCTGGGGGAGAGGGCAGCCCGGGCCGTTCCGGTCTCCTCCACCAAGTCGATGACCGGACACCTGATGGGCGGCGCCGGAGCCGTGGAGTCGATCTTCTGCATCCAGGCGATCAACAACGGGATCATCCCGCCCACCATCAACTACACCACGCCGGATCCCGATTGCGACCTCGACTACGTGCCCAACGAGCCGCGCGAGGCGGAGGTGGAGTACGCCATGACCAACTCCTTCGGGTTCGGCGGGCACAATGTGGTGCTCATCTTCGGACCGGGTGCGTAACCGCGCTCATCCGCCGGGTGGTGAGCCGGCCGCCTATCCGTCCTAGTCCGTTCCCGAGTGGTCAGCGTCCGGGCGGTGGATGCGCAGGCCGATGAGCGTGATCACCAGGCCCGTGGCGCCCACCAGCGTTCCTAGGGCGAGGAGCAGCCAGAGGATGAGGGGGATGCGTCCCGTCAGGGCGCCTACTCCGAGTGCCACCGCGCCCAGCACGAAGGTGGCGCCCCCTCCGACCACCAGCCCCACCAGCGCAATGTCCCAGAGGGAACCTCCCCGGCTGCCCTCGCTACTGGGCCGATCGGTCATTCCGCCTCGCCGGCATCCTGCGGGGAGGAGGGGTGGCCATCGGGCGGGTCGCCGCCCTCCGAGCGCCATTCCCGTAGGGATCGGTCGGCCAGAACCACCACTATCCCCACCCCGGTGGCGGCAACGAGCCCGGACACAACCGAGACCATCAGGATGGACAGGCCGGCGCACGTGCTGTCGACGCATCCCACGCGCGTGACGGTCGCTCCGATGAAGCCTCCTATCAGGGCGGCCAGGCCGACGGGCACCGCGAAGGTGTAGCGCAGCCGGGCCATAGTCAGTCGGACTCCTCCAGCCGCCGGCCTGACCGGCTGTACCCGGCGGCCTCCATCAGCCCCGGCGGGGTCACTTCAGGCAGGATCGACACGGGCCGTCCCCGCCGGGGCCGCGGGGGTTCGGTGGCCATGCGGGCGGGCGGCGTCCAGGCCAGGTAGGTGAGCGCCGCGGTAGCCGCCACGAGCAGCGCGGCCGCCCAGGGGGCCAGCCCGAGTGAGGCGATTACGCCCAGCGGCAACGGGCCTAGCCGGACCGTCCAGAGGGATCCGGTGACGACCCGGGCGTAGGCCCATCCTGCCGCCAGCCCGAACCCCACCAGGATCCATCCGCCGACCGTGACCTCGGGCGCCCCCAACCTGCCGATGATGCCCGGTAGCCACACCAGGCCGAGCGTCAGGACCGTGGCCTCGGTCGGCACACGGTCCGGCTTGACCGGACGGAACCACTCGTCCAGCGAGCGTGTCCATGCCAGTGCCGCTCCCGCCGCGCCGGTCGACAGCGCCAGACCCCAGAGGAAGCCGATGGGTGTGAGAAGGGCGGTCAGCGCCCATACGCCTCCGATTACGGCTAGCGCGATGCGGACCCAGCGTCCGGGCGACAGCAGCATGGCCACCACGAGCAGCGCGGCCTCGATCACGAACCCGATGGTGATCAGGGAGGCGGCGCCGGCTTCCCAGGGCGACGTTCCGAACAGAACCTGTGCGGCCCACAGGAGCCCGCTCAGGAGGATGAGAACCGCGGCCAGCGACACCCTGGGTGGCATGGCCCCATTCTGGCGCACCGATCCCTCCAACCGAAGCCGATCGGTACGATGGTCGGCGTGGTCGGGAAACACGAGGGCGGGTGGCCCGGAGAGGCTGCCTACTGCCCCGCTTGCGGGGCCGGGCTCGAGCGGGCCGTGAGGTACGGCCGGGAGCGCGGCGTGTGTCCGGACTGTGGCCGTATCGACTTCCGGGCCCCTCAACTGGCGGCCGCGGTGCTGCTGCGGGATGAGGCAGGCCGGGTGCTGCTGGTCGAGCGTGGGCCGGAGTCCACCCGGTCCGGACGGTGGTCGATTCCGGCCGGCTACGTGGATTACGGCGAGGACGTGCACGAAGCCGCGGCCCGGGAACTCCTCGAGGAAACCGGCCTGGTCGCGACCATCGGCCCTCCGGTGTTCGTGGCTACCAACTTCCACGATCCGGCAAAGGTGAGCGTGTGCATATGGTTCGCCGGTACGGCCACGGCTGGCGAGGTGGTGGCAGGGTCCGACGCATCCGACATCGGCTGGTTCGCGCTCGAAGATCTGCCCGAGTTGGCATTCGAGACGGACACGGCCCTGATCGAGCAACTCCGTACCGGGAAGCCGGTCATGTGATCAAGTGGTCAGTGGTCAGTGGTCGGTGGATGTTCGAACAAGGGAATGATGCAGGTGGACCTACAGGGTCGAGGTCTGTAACGGATTCGATTAGCTCCGGGTTGCTCACTGGCCACTGGCAGGCGGCCACTCCTCAGAGGTCGGTGGTAGTTCGGGCCGTCGTTACTGCTTCAGTTGGGGCTGCCCGAGAGATCTGATGCCATACCGCCGATCGTGAGAGACTGATCACCTCGCAGTGGCGAGGCTTGTCATGATGGAGCCGGCCTAGATCCTGCCCGGTCAGTTGTAGGCGGGCAGCCTGGATCGGATCCTGATGGGACACCACCACGACCTCCTGTTCGGGATGGCGATCAGCCAGGGCATCGACCGCTCTCCCGATCCGATGTGCAAGTTCCGTGACCGACTCCGGAGCGAAGTCCAGATTGAGAGGGTCGTTCAGGTAGGCGGCCAATTCACCGGGGAAATGGATGGGCAGGTCCGCCCAGGGTAGGCCTGCCCATCTGCTCATCAATGCCCACTCGGTTACCTCCGGCAGCACGAGCGGCTGGAGGCCGTGCGGGAAGGCGACAACCAGGGCCGTTTCCCGGGCCCGATCCAGTGGAGAGGCGTAGACGGCCCCGATCGGGTGCGCGGACAGATGGGTACTCGCCCAGGTCGCCTGGCGCCGGCCCACCTCGCTCAACCCGAAGCCTGCCAGGTCGGCGTACACGAGTTCGTCGGGGTTCTCGACCTCGCCGTGTCTGACCAGGTGCACTACCGATACCATCACGCTCAGCGTACCGTCCGATCGGCCCCCGAACGGGCGTTTCCGCAGGATGCCGGTCCCGCAGAAACCGTGCGTACACGGGGCCGGACCACCGGCTACGCACGAATCCTGGCTTGCGTATACTGCATGGCGATGGACGCGGACCGGAGCAGCTTCGATGCCATTGAATGAGCGGGAGCAGCAGATCCTTGACGAGATCGAGCGCCAGTTTGAAGCCGAAGACCCGGAGTTCACCAAACGTACTTCCTCGTTGAACCGCATTCCCCAGTGGTATCTACGCGTAGCAGTTGCCGGAGTTGTGGTCGGTTCGCTCGTCTTGCTCATCACTTTCTCCTTCAACACCGTGGTGGCGGTGGGGGGATTCTGCGTGATGCTGCTGTCGACGGCGACCCTGATTCGCATTCTCCGGCTCACCACCCGGGTCCCGGGCCAGCCGATGCGGGATTTTCTGCCGAACGGCCGAAACTCCCGGTGGCCATTTGGGCGCTGAGCGCTCGCGCAGGTTAGGATTCGCGGACCCCTCGCGGCGGAGGCTTCAACCAGTTGAGTTTGATATCGCAGTTGCGCTGCCAGGTTGTGGGTTCCAGTAGAACACGGCTTACGAGCTTCCGGTCACCTCGGTGACCCGAAGCTCCAGGGAGATAAGTTGTTGCGAGAAGGCTTCAATTCCGAGGACGCCTCGAGACTGACCGGAGCCACCCAATCCCAACTTCGATACTGGGACAAGTTGCGCTTGGTGCAGCCCTCGATCCAGAGCACCGACGGTCGTCCGGGGAAGCGCAGGAAATACTCGTTCCGGGATCTGGTGGTGCTGCGGGTGGTGGTCACCCTCAAGGCCAATGGTCTGTCGCTCCAGCGGATCGGGCGAGCCTGGAACTACCTGAAACGCCAGGGAGTCGATCCGGGAGACGTGAAGATTGTGTCCGACGGCGCCTCCATATTCTCCGTGGAGGCTGACGACCTGCTGGATCTCCTTCAGGCGGGCCAGTTGGCCTTCTTCGTGGAACTGGACAAGCTGACCCGTAAGGTCGACGAGGACGAGACACTGTTCGAGTTGAACCGTGCACAGTTCCTGCACCATGTTGAGAAGAGTCGCCGGTTCGTCCAACTCCAACTCGACGAGGCTGTTGGGACTTGAGGGGTGCGCCTGACAGCTACCTGTCCGGGCGCATGGGCACCGCATTCGCGAAGGTGGCGGTCCGCCATCCGTCGCTGGCGTGGGAGGCGATCCGGTTGGCGGCGGCTACGGCCGCTCCCGGCTGGTTCCGGAAGGCTCCTTTCGTGCCCCGTCCGGAGCCCGGCTACCGCGACTGGCGCCTGCTGACCGCCTACGGCCGAACCGATGCCAGGCCGACGGAGCGAGAGGTGGAGGAGTTCCTCAGGTGGCGCCGAAGCCAGCGCCGAAACTAGTTTGATCGTGGTCGGTCTGTGGTGCGGCCGGCGTGATCTGGACCGCCACCCCACAGACCGACCACGGGGGACCGGGGATTATCAGCGGACGCGTATAGCGCGAACACGCTCTAGTTGTAGTTACCAGGTTCGTTGCCCGGCTTCCATTTGATGGAGCATCCCATGGAGGGGTATTGATCCACAGTTACGGGCCGGTCCTCGAGGACGGCGTCCACTGCGGCTCGCAGGTCCTCCCCAGTCACCGGTAGTCCTGAACCCGGCCGTGACCTGTCGAACTGTCCCCTATAGACGAGAGTCCGCTCCGGGCCGAACAGGAAGAAGTCCGGAGTGCAGGTGGCTGTGTAGCTCTTGGCCACTTCCTGCGTCTCGTCATACAGCACCGGAAACAGGTAGCCCCGCCGGCGCGCCACCCTCCCGAGCAGTTCGGGTGCGTCGTCCGGATAGGTGTCGGCGTCGTTGGCGCTGATGCCGACGATGGCCACATCGTCCCCGGAGTAGTCCCGGCCGAATTCGACCAGTCCCTGCTGGATGTGGACCACGTACGGGCAGTGGTTACAGATGAACATCACCACCAGCGCCTTGCTGCCGGCGACGTCCTGCATGCTGAGCCGGCTACCGCTCACCGTATCCGGGAGGTCGAAGGCGGGCGCCGGGGTTCCCAGCGCGAGCATTGTGGATGTTGCTGCGGGCATGTCGGTTACCTCGATGTCAAGGGGTCGGCAAGGTTATCACGGGCGCGGGAACGCTTCCCACGCCGTCAGGCGGGCTCGGCCAGGAGGTATGGGACCCACTGCGGGTCCCGGGATTTGCTCAGGGCGGCGTACAGCCATCCCTGGTAGCTCGGCGTAACCGGGGTTCGGGTGAGTTTGAGGCCCGCCTGTTCGGGCAGCCGGCTTCCCTTCCGGACGTTGCAGCGCCGGCAGCAGGCCACCACGTTCTCCCACGTGTGCTTGCCGCCGCGGGCCTTCGGTACCACGTGATCGAGGCTCTCGGCAGGCGAACGGCAGTACTGGCACCGGTGGTGGTCACGGGCGAAGACCGCGGTTCGGGTGAGTGGCACCCGGCGGTGGTAGGGGACCCTCACGTAGTCTCGCAGGCGGACCACGGACGGGACCTCGAACTTATGGTCCGCGCTCCTCCATACGAGGTTGGTGGCGGCCACGGTGTCCGCCTTGGAACGCAGCACCAGCACTATGGCGCGCCGGGCGCTCACGATCGAAAGGGGCTCGTAGGTTGCGTTCAGAACCAGTGCTCGCTCGGCCAACCGGACACCTTCTCCGCTCGGGCTAGACCATAACAAGCCGGCGGGGTCACTTCCGGATCCCGTACGGACCCGGAAGGGCGGCGCGGGACGCTCGCACCACCCAGGACCGTACTGAAGAGATTCCTGCTGGCCTGTTGCGGGCTGCCGAGCCCCGGGTAGTGGCATGGGGGGCCGGCTATGCGACGCTTCTTCGTCGTGTTGCTATCCGGCTCCGGTTCCGTCCCCGGCGCACGAGGCGCAAACGCCATCGATCTCGAAAGAGTGGTTGGCGGCTACGAATCCCTTCTCCTTGGTCGTCGCCGACACCAGCGCGTCGATTATCGACTCGGTGTGCTTGGTCAACTCGATGTCGTCGATGGTTCCGCAGGACCTGCATATCAGGTGGTGATGGTGTCCCATCAGCCACTCAGCCAGCTCGTAGCGGCTATTCCCGCCCGTGCCATGGTGGGGGACCAGGATGCCGAGATCCGACATGGTCGTGAGTGTGCGGTAAATGGAGGACAGGGGCACCGCCTCTCCCAGGTCCTTGTGCAGATCTCGGGCCGAGCGCGGGCCGTCGGAACGCTGCAGGGCCTGGACAAGGAGACGCCGACCCTTGGTGTAGCGGACCTCGGCCGAACTGAGACGCAACATCACCTGTTGCTCGATCTGTGACGTGGCCATGGGACTCTCGTGGGTTGCCAGCCGGTTCGTTCGGTGGTGCCGGGCCGGAGCGACCGTTGTCCCTCCGCGGACCTAGACAGTTTTTCATCATAGCCCTCAGGGGCCTCTCTCCTGCTCCGGCACGGTCTCGGAATCCGACCGGACGTTCCCACTCTGGGACCGTTTCAGAGGTGGATCACCCACCCGATTTCCAGGCTGGTGTCATTTTGTGTAAGAATAGTGTCATCAGGTGTCAGGAAGTGGTAGACTCGCTATCGCAGTATGCCCTGATCGGTAGCGGACGGTACTACGAGCGGAGCGATGAAGGAACGGCGCCAGGAGTTTCTAGGCGAGCTGTCGCGGAAGGTCGACGGCAAGGGTCGCGTGGTGCTCCCCGCCGAATACCGCGATCTGCTCCATGGCGACTTCTACGTGACCAGGGGTCGGGACCGCTGCCTGTACGTGTTTCCGTGGGAGGTGTGGGAGAAGAGAAAGAAAGCGCTCGGGGAACTCGACGAGGCGAGCGCCGCGGATCGGGCCGAGGTCCGGGCCTTCTTCTCGGGGGCCACCCGGCCCGAACTCGACTCGGCCGGTCGGGTTCAGCTCTCGTTCCGGTTGCGCGAGTACGCCGGGCTCTCGCAGGATGTGATCTTCGTCGGCGCGGGCGAGTACGCCGAGATATGGGCCGCGGAGGCATGGGCCCGCTACCAGCCATCGGCCATAGCGGCGTATTCCGGAGGACAGGAGGATTCACCACAGATTCACGACTGACGCGAGACAACCCCCACCGGCACCATGACCTGCTCAATGCCAGCCCTCCGGACACCCGATGGATTGTCCCTACTCCGCCCGCAGTCCTTTAGGTAAGAAAGCATCGGAGGGCTGGCAATGGGTCAGGAACCTGGAACGAGGAGCCGGTGAGCGGGAGGCCGTTCCATACACCGGTGATGCTGGAGGAGGTCGTGAGCTTTTTCTCGCCCATCAAGGATGGGGTGATAGTTGATGCAACCCTCGGCGGAGGCGGTCACACGGCGGCACTTCTCGCCAGGCTCGACGACTCGGTCAGTGTGCTCGGGATCGATCGTGATCCCGCCGCTATAGGCCGGATGCCGGAGCACGACCGGCTACGGCTCGTGGTCGCCAACTTCGGTCACTTGGACCGGGTGCTGGCGACACGGGGCCTGGATGAAATAGCCGGCGTTCTGCTCGATCTTGGCGTTTCGAGCCATCAACTCGACGAAGGGGAGCGCGGCTTCTCGTACCGTTATGAGGGTCCGCTCGACATGCGGATGGGTCCGGATGCCACCCGGACGGCCCACGAGATCGTCAACGAGGCGTCCGCGACCGATCTCGTGCGGATCATCCGCACGCTGGGCGAGGAGCGGTTTGCCAAGCGAATCGCCGGAAAGATCGTGGAGCACCGGCCGATCGAGACGACTGCTCAACTGGCGGACGTCGTGCGCCAGGCCATTCCCGCCGCCACCCGGCGGACAGGTGGGCATCCGGCGCGCCGGACCTTCCAGGCGCTGCGGATGGCCGTGAACGAGGAACTGAGCGCCCTGGCGGCAGCGCTGGACTCCGGGATCGAGGCACTCCGTCCGGGGGGTCGGTGCGTGGCTATTTCCTATCACTCGCTCGAGGACCGGATCGTCAAGCGGCGGTTCCGGCGAGGGGAGGGCCGGGTCCCCGGCCCCGTTCTTCCCGTCCCTCCGCCGGTAGAGCTGGCGAGTCTCGCTCGCAAGGCCGTCAGGCCCGGTGAGGAGGAAGTGCTCCGTAACCCCCGGGCGCGGAGCGCCCGTCTCCGGGCAGTGGAGAAGGTGGCGTGACCGCTCGCCGGCACCCGGTCCCGGCTCCCGCTCCGGCAGGTCTCCGGGTCCTGTCCGGGGGCGGAGAAACCTGGTGGCGCCCGGTCACCTGGGTGATCTACACGGTCGTGGCGGTGGCGGCGTTCCTGGCGTTCATCTTCTTGCGGACCGCGGTTGACGAGGTCGTTTACGAGATCAGCAATACGCGGACCCAGATACAGGGGGAACTGGAGCGAAAGGCCCGGCTCGAGGAGGAGAAGAGAGCCCTCCAGTCACCCTGGGAGATCGTGCCGATCGCAGAGAGAATGCTCGGGATGGAGCTGCCCGACGATGTAATCCCGGTGTACGCGGCAGATCCGGCACCGGTTGCAGACGGCGAAGCTTCGACCCGGATCGGCGAAGGCTGAGGCTGATGGCGACCAACAAGCCGCGACGACTCGTCAAGCAATCGACCGACGTGCGCTTGTTGTCCATAGCGCTGATCTTCGCCGGATGCTGGGTGTTCGTGGCTTACCAGCTGTACCAGGTCCAGGTCGTGGACGCGGCCGCGTACCGGGAAGCCGCCGACCGCCAACTCATCCGGGTGGAGGAGACAGCGGCGGTTCGGGGCACCATATTCGACCGGCAGAACCGGGAGCTGGCCATCACCTCCCAGTCCCGCTCCATCTATGCGGACCCGCGCCAGATCGAGGATCCTTCGGGAACGGCGTCGATATTGAGCGAACTGCTCGATATCGACATCCACGCACTGCGGGACAAGCTGTATTCGGAGAGCACCTTCCAGTTCATCGCCCGCCAGGTCGATACGGACACCGCGGCCAGGGTGGAGGCTCTCGAGCTTCCAGGGATCCACTTTCTGCCCGAGCCCAAGCGGGTCTACCCCTACGGACCGCTCGCCGCCCATGTGGTGGGGTTCGTCAACATCGATTCGGAGGGTATCGAGGGAGTCGAGGCCGAATACGACGACCTTCTCACCGGCATTCCCGGACGGGTGCTGGCCGAGCGGGCGGCGAGGGGGCAGTTGATCCCGCAGGGCCGCACCGAGATAGAGCCGGCCGTGGCGGGCGCCGATCTGGTTCTGGCGATAGACCGCGAGATCCAGTTCATGGCCTACCGGGAGTGCGTAGAGGCGTTGGCGGTCGCCCAGGCGAAGCGGTGCATCGCGGTCGCCATGGACCCGGAGACCTTCGAGGTGCTGGCCATGGCGGTGGCGCCGGCGTTCGACCCCGGCGCCCGGACCCCGGATGACATCGAGTCGAGCCGCCTCATCAACATGGCCGTGCGCTCCGTCTACGAGCCGGGCTCCACCCAGAAGGCGGTGACGGTGGCGGCCGCCCTCAACGAGGGAGTGGTCGCCTGGGACACCCAGTACCTGGTGCAGGACCGGTACGAGGTCGTCGAGGATACATGTGAGGGCGATGGCGATCAGGGGTTCGGCTGCTACCGGGACTTCAGCCCGCACGAGCCGATGGTGATGACGGTCAGGGACTGCGTCCGCCTGTCATCGAACGTGTGCATGGTCAAGATCGGTCGTGATCTCGGTGTGGACAAACTGCGCTCGTACCTGGAGGCGTTCGGGTACGGTCAGATCACCGGTATCGACTACCCGGGGGAGGCCGGGGGAGCGGTCAACCTCCCCAACGGCTGCCCGACCTGCCCGGCATCCGCCTCGATCGGCTACTCCCTATCGGTCACCGCCCTGCAGATGGCCTCGGTGTACAGCACCATCGCCAACGGTGGCATCCGCCTGGAACCACGCCTGATGATCGGTTGGGCGGATGGGGACGGTCTCCGGCATGCCGAGCCGTCGCCCGGGACGAGGGTCATATCAGAGGACACCGCGCGCACCGTGCGCCTCTTGCTCAAGTCGGTGGTTGACAGCGGTACCGGCACAAATGCGGCCGTGCCCGGGTACACGGTGGCCGGGAAGACCGGCACCACCCGGCGGTTCGACTCCGAAGTCGGTGCGTACACCTCGGACTACATCTCCAGCTTCGTGGGAATGGCTCCGGTCGACGACCCCCGCCTGGTCATTGCGGTGGTGGTGGACAGCCCTCAGGTGGGCTCGACCGTCGCCGAACGGACCGGCGGCGCGGTGGCCGCTCCGGCGTTCTCCAGGATCATGGAGGCGTCGCTCCATCAGATGGGTGTGCGACCGGATGCCTGAGAATCCGTTGACACTCGCTCGCCTGGCCGAACGGATCGGCGGTGAATTGAGGGGCGACGGATCGATCCCGATCGACGACGTGACCCACGACAGCCGCAGGGCCGGTCCCGGATTCCTGTTCGTGGCGGTACCCGGCCGGATCATGGATGGGCACCACTTTCTGGAGGACGCCGCCCGGCGGGGAGCGGCGGCCGCCCTGGTGGAGGACTGGGTCACCTCGGTGCCGATTCCGCAGATCCGCGTCTCCGACACCCGCCGGGTGCTCGGCGTGGCCGCCTCCCTGGCGCATGGCGCGCCCTCCGCCGGCCTGGATATCATCGGGGTGACCGGTACCAACGGCAAGACCACGGTCACGGTCATGCTGGAGGCGATCGCCCGCGCCGCGGGCAGATCGTTCGGGAAGATAGGAACGCTGGGCGTCACGCTAGGGGGGGTCGATGAGACCCTCTCGCACACGACTCCGGAGGGCGCCGACTTGCAGCGTCTCTTACGAAGAATGGCGGATGGTGGGGTCTCGATGGTGGCGATGGAGGTGTCCTCGCATGCCCTGGCCCTCAGCCGCGTCGAGGGGATCACCTTCAGGGTGGCCGCCTTCACCAACCTGTCCCAGGACCACCTCGACTTCCACGGCAACATGGAGGACTACTACCTGGCCAAGGCCATCCTGTTCGACGGGCGCGCCTCGGTTCACGTCATCGATGTGAGCACCGCCGCGGGACGCCGCCTTGCCGGCTCGGGTACCAGGCCGGTGGTCACGGTCGGCCGCGGACCCGGTCACGACGTGTCGATCAACTCTCCTGACCCGGACCTGTCCCAGGCCCGTTTCCGGTGCCGAATCGGGGGTCGGGAAGAGACCTTGGAACTGCGTCCCGGAGGCCTCCACAACATCCACAACGCGGCCGTGGCGGCAGGCTGCGCCCGGCAGGTTGGCATCGGACTGGAGGCCATCAGAGCGGGTCTCGCGGCCATGACGGGGGTCAGGGGGCGGCTCGATCCCGTGGAAATGGGGCAACCCTTCCAGGTGCTGGTCGACTATGCCCACAGCCCCGAGGCGGTGGAGTCCGTGGTCCGGACCGCCCGCGCCCACAGTGGCGGGTCGGTGATCGTGGTGGTCGGCGGCGCCGGAGATCGTGATGCCACGAAGCGTCCCCTCCTGGGGGCCGCGGCGGCCCGGGCCGACCTGGCGGTGATCACCTCGGACAATCCCCGAAGCGAGGATCCCACCTCACTGGTCGAGCAGGTTGTGGCGGGCACCCGGGATGGTCGAGCCCGCGTCCTGGCGGAGGTCGACAGGAATGCGGCCATCCGGCTGGCGATCGACCACGCCTCTCCCGGCGATGTGGTGCTGATCCTCGGCAAGGGCCACGAGACGTACCAGGACTTCGGTACGCGGGTGGTTCCGTTCGACGACCGGGAAGTGGCTGCTTCCTGGCTAGCGGCCCGGCCGGGGTAGCGGTCATGCAGGGGAACGGTCTCGCGGGTGGCTTCCGATGATCGCCATGCTCACCGCCGCCACGGTGGCCTTCGGCGTGGCCATCTTCGGTACCGCCTACGCCATCCGCCTGTTCCGGGCGTGGAATGTCGGCCAGTTCATCCAGCAGGAACTGGAAGGTCACATGCACAAGTCGGGCACGCCCACCATGGGCGGCATCGTCATCATCATGGCCATCCTGTGCGGCTACACGGTGTCGCAGTTCCGGGTCCGGTTCGACGACCGGGGAATCGATCTGGTCAACACCGGCTTCGAAACCCCCGGGCTGCTCGTGATCGGCGCCATTGTCGGCATGGGCGTGGTCGGATTCATCGACGACTACCAGAAGCTCTCCAGGTTCCGCAACAAGGGTCTCGGTATCACCGCCAAGCTGATCGGGCAACTGGCGGTGGCCGGTCTCTTCACATGGGGCGCCGTGGCCGGCGGAACGTCAACCGCCCTCGCCTTCACCCGGCCCACGGCTGTCGATCTGGGGGCGGCGGCCTTCGCCATCTGGGTGCTCCTGCTGCTCACCGGCTTCTCGAACGCGGTCAACTTCACCGACGGCCTGGACGGGCTGGCATCCGGATCGGTGGCGCTCGTGGCGGCTGCCTACATGATCATCGCCTTCTGGATCTTCCGGCACCCCGAGATCTATCACGTAGAGGGGAGTCTGGGTCTGGCGACCGTGGCGTCCGCAATCATGGGCGCATCCCTCGGCTTTCTCTGGTGGAACGCTTGTCCGGCCCGGATCATCATGGGAGATGTCGGCTCCCAGGCCCTGGGGGGCGGGATCACCGCGGTCGCGCTGCTGACGAACACTCACCTCCTCCTCGTGATCCTGGGCGGCCTGTTCGTCATCGAAGCCCTGTCGGTGATCATCCAGGTAGCGGGGTTCCGGTGGTTCGGGGGGCGACGGGTATTCCGGATGGCGCCCATCCACCATCACTTCGAGATGAAGGAATGGCCGGAGACCACCATCATCACCCGCTTCTGGATAATCGCCGCCATCGGCGTGGCGCTCGGCCTGGGGATCTTCTACGGAGACTTCCTCGCCGTGGGCCGGGTGGTGGGGTCCTGATGCGGACACTGGTACTGGGTGCCGGTATCTCAGGGAAGGCTGCGTCGCGCCTGCTTGGCCGCCTCGGGATGGAGCACCGGATCTACGACCGGCGCGCCGACACCCTCGAAGGGGCTCACCCGGGGGCGGAGACAGCCTGTGGGGAATGGGACCCCTCTGTGCTGGAAGGGGTATCGCTGGTGGTGGCCAGCCCCGGGTTCATGCCCCATCTGGGGCCGCTGACGGATGCACGGGCGGCGGGAATACCGATCTGGAGCGAGGTCGAGTTGGCCGCCCGCCACCTCGACTGCCCGGTGATCGCCATCACCGGAACCAACGGCAAGACCACCGTGTGCCGCCAGACCACCGAGATGCTGCAGGAGTCGGGTGTCCGGGCGGTGGCGGCCGGCAACATCGGGGTTCCGATCAGCGATGTCCTGCCGGGAAGCTGCGACGTGGCGGTCCTCGAGATCTCGAGCTTCCAACTCCACTACACCTACTCCCTCGCGCCGCGGGTCTCGGTGTTCATGAATGTCGCTGATGACCATGTCGACTGGCATCGATCGCTGATCGCGTACCGGCTGGCCAAGGGTCGGATCTCCCGCCATCTCACCGACGAGGACCTGCTGGTGTACGACCGTGGGGATGCGGGTGCGGTCGCCCATGCTCTGGGATCTCCCGGACGCAAGGCGCCGGTGACCGGTTCCGAACCGGATCCGGGCCCCGAAGGGCCGTTCGGGTTGTCCGGCGACGGTCTGTTACTCCCTGACGGTCCGGTTCCCGTCCGGGACATGCCCGATCTCGACTACTCCTTCCGGGTCAACCTGGCGGCCTCGGCCGTAGCGGCCGTCGAGTTGGGCGCCGACCCGGCGGCGGTGGCGAGGGTAGTGTCCCGCTTCCGGCACAGGCACCATCGCCGGACCGTGGTCGGCTCGCTCGGCGACGTGACGTGGGTTGACGACTCCAAGGCCACCAACCCGCACGCGGCCATGGCGGCTATCCGCTCGTATCCGTCCGTGGTGCTCATCGCGGGCGGCGTCAGGAAGGGCCTCGACCTGTCCCCCCTGGTCCGGGCGCCCAACGTTCGCTACATGGTGGCGATCGGGGAGTGCGGGCCCGATCTGTTGGAGATGGCCCCGGACATGCCCACCGCCCTGGCAGGGTCCATGGAGGAGGCGGTGCGGATGGCCTCCGACCAGGCCCGGGCCGGGGACACCGTCCTGCTCTCGCCCGGCACCACCGGTTTCGACATGTTCACCTGCTACGAGCACCGTGGGAACGTCTTCATACAGCACGTCGACGAGTACCTGGATCGGGTCCGGGCCGGGCGGGATTCGCCGGCGCAGGCATCAACAGGGGCCGGGGAATGAGCAACCGGCTGGCGTCGATCGCGAACCTCCGGGCCTGGGCCCGCCGCCGGGACGAGATCGCTCTGTCGCGATCCAGGGTGGTGGTGTTCGTTCTGGTGCTCACCGCCAGCCTGCTGGTGATCGGCCTGGGCGCGACGCTGTCGGCCTCGTCGGCGTCCGGGATCATCCAGGAAGCGGACCGGTTGGCGGTCTTCAGGAGGCAGTTGCAATGGGTGGTGGTCGGCCTGTCAGCGATGGTGATCATGGCCATGGTCCCCTACACCTGGTACCGGAAGATCGCCCCTTACGCCCTGGGCCTCTCGTTCGCCGGCCTAGTGGTGACCCTGATGGTCGGGGTGAGGCGGGGCGGCGCCAACCGGTGGCTGGAATTCGGCGATCTGACCGTCCAGGTCTCCGAGTTCTCCAAGCTGGCCGTGATTATTTTCCTGGCCGCCGTTCTCGCCCGCCGGAGAGACCGTCTCGACGAGGCGCGCCAGTGGATGGGCCCGATGGTCTTCGCAGTGGGCGGCACCTGTACCCTGATCGTCTGGCAGCCCGACCTGGGCACCGCCATCATCGTGGCGGGCGCCGCCGGGGTCATGACGATCGCGGCCGGCGTGCCGTTCCGCTACATCGCCGGCATCGGCGCTACGGGATTGGCGGTAATCGGCTACGCGACCTACTCGCTCGAGTACCGCCGCCAGCGGTTCCTGTGCTTCCTGGACCCGCTGTCCGACCCGAGCGACGCCTGCTTCCAGCTGATCCAGAGCCTCATAGCCCTCGGAAGCGGCCACTGGTTGGGTGTGGGGCTCGGCGCCTCCCGGTCCCGGTGGGCATACCTGCCCAATCCGTACACCGACTTCATCTTCACCATCATCGGTGAGGAGACCGGTTTCGTCGGGGCGATCGCCTTGCTGGCAGCCCTGGCCGGCCTGTCGCTGGTCGGGGTGTGGGTGGCCTACCGGACCAGCGACATGTTCGCCCGCCTCCTCGCCAGCGGCATCGCCGCATGGCTGGGCGTGCAGTCGCTGGTCAACGTGGGGGGCGCGGTGGGCGCCATTCCTGTGACCGGCCTGGCCCTTCCCCTGGTGTCGGTGGGCGGTAGCGCGATGCTGGTGGCGATGGCCGGGGTAGGGATCCTGGTGAACGTGGCGCGCAACGCTCCGCACGTACCCGAACCCGCGCCGGAACGGCGGACCAGGTGAGGTTCGCCATCGCCGCGGCAGGCACCGGTGGGCACATCTTTCCGGGCCTGGCGGTGGCCGAGCAGTTGGTCGCCTCCGGAGCCAGTCGGGAGCACGTCCTGTTCATCGGTGGAGACCGGATGGAGGCGGACTTGATCCCGAAAGAGGGTTACCCCCTGCTACGGATACGGATACACGGCTTGGAGCGGCGCCTGTCGGTCCGCAACCTCCGCATCCCGCAGTTGGTCTGGGAGGCCACCCGGACCGTGGCGCGGGAACTCCGGGAGCGCCGGGTCGGGGCCGTGCTGTGCATGGGAAGCTACGTCACTGTGCCCGTCGCCATGGCGGCCCGCCGAACCGGCGTGCCTCTGTACATCCACGAACAGAACGCCGGGGCCGGGCTCGCGAATCGCCTTGCCGGCCGCTGGGCGGACCGGTCCCTGGTGTCGTTTCCCGATACGAGGGGGCTGGCCGGGGAGTTCGTCGGCTACCCGCTGAGGTCCGAGCTCACCACGCTCGACAAGGCTGCGGTCCGTCCGCAGGGACTGGCCCGGTACGGACTGGAATCCGGCCGCGCCACGGTCGGGGTGATGGGAGGAAGCCTCGGCGCCGGCGCGATCAACGACGCTGTCACCGCCCTGTCGGCGAGCTGGAAGGGGGGACCCGTCCAGATAGTCCACCTCGCAGGCGCCCGGAACCGGGCCCAGGTGTCGACCTCCGGAGATGCGCCCTCGGTGACGAGGCGGGTGCTGGGCTTCGAGGACCGTATGGACCTCTTCTACGGTGTTTCGGATGTGGTGATCGCCCGGGCCGGCGGAGGACTGATGGAGGCGGCCGCCACCGGCACTCCTAGCATCCTCGTACCCGGTTCGTTCGCCGGTAGCCATCAGGTCGGCAACGCCCGGGCCATGGTCGAAGCAGGGGCCGCATTGCTGGTCGAGGAGGCAGGGCTGGGCTCTCTGGGCGGGACTCTGGAGGACTTGCTGGCGGACCCGGAGCGGCGCGACCGGATGCGCCGAGCCGCAATTGACGCAGCATGTCCGGGTGCTGCTGCCACCATTGCCACCATGATGATGGATGGCGCGGATGTCGCGACTCGATGAGAGCATACGAATCCACCTCGTGGGGGCGGGGGGCGCCGGGATCGGCCCGCTCGCCAAGTTGCTGTCGGCCATGGGTCATGCCGTATCGGGCTCCGACCAGGTTGCGAGCGCCGGCCTGGAAGGGCTGGACGGTCACCGCGTAACGACCTGGGTGGGAAGCCGTCCTGACCGGATGGCGGAGTGCGACCTTGTGGTCGCCTCGTCGGCCGTTCCCGCTACGGACCCGGAACTGGTGGCGGCGGGAGAGTCCGGGGTCACGGTTTGGGATCGTCCCCGTCTTCTCCGAGAGATCACCACTCGAGTACCGACCCTCGGTTTCACCGGCACGCACGGTAAGACCACCTCCACCGCTCTGGCGGTGACGGCCACGAGAGCCCTGGGGATCGACGCGTCCTTCATCGTGGGTGGTGATCTGGTGGGTTGCGATAGCAATGCCCACCTCGGCGCGGCGGACCTGCTGGTCCTCGAGGCCGATGAGGCCTTCGGAACCTTCGCCCACCTGGTGCTGGCGGGGCTCGCCGTGACCAATGTCGACTCCGACCACCTGGATCACTACGGGACGCAGGAACACCTGGAGGATGCCTTTCGAGACGTGGTCGACCGGGTGGACGGCCCCGTGGTGGTAGGGATTGACGATCCGGGCGGTCGCCGCCTGGCCGGGCGAACAGGGCGGTCCGGGTACGGCACCTCCCCCGAGGCGACCTGGAGAATCACGGATGTCGAGCCCGGGCCCGGGTCGGTGTCCTTCCGGCTCGGCGGCCGGTTCCCTCCCGGCTCCGTGAAGGTGGGTAGGCCCGGCCTCCATACCGCCCGGAACGCCTGTGGTGTGCTGGCCCTGCTGTCCGAGCTGGGTTACGACCTGACGGCGGCGATCGAGAGCCTGGCGCGCTTCGCCGGGGTGCGCCGGCGGCTCGAACACCGGGCCACGGTCGGCGAGGTGACGATCATCGACAGCTATGCCCACCATCCTGCCGAGGTGGCGGCCGACATCGAGGCGCTGTCCCCGGTGGATCGGAACCGGCTGTGGGTGGTGTTCCAACCCCATCTGTATTCGAGGACTCTGGCGCTGGCCTCCGAGTTCGGGGAGGCCCTGGCCGGGGCGGACCGGGTGGTGGTGACCGACATCTACGGGGCTCGTGAGGCGCCCCCGCCGGGAGTCACCGGGGAGTTGGTAGCCGACTCGGTCCGTGACCGGCACCCGGAGGTCCGCTACGTGGCGGGTCTGGAGGAGGCGGCGGATCTGGTCGCCAGGGAGGTCCGGCCGGATGACATGGTCCTCACGCTGGGCGCCGGTGACATCACCAACCTGCCGGACCGCCTGGCCGATCTGCTGGCTGGCCGCTGATGAAGGACTGGGATGGACTCGTAGCCGGTGGCCGTGTCCGGGCGGGGGTGGAGCTGTCCCGGCTCACCACGTACAAGCTGGGCGGGCCGGCCCGCTGGTTCTGCGAGCCCCGTTCCCTGGAAGACCTACGGTCGGTAGCCGTGGCGGCGCGGGCGCGCGGGATCGAACTCGTCGTCATGGGACGGGGAAGCAACCTGGTGATCTCCGACGAGGGATATCCCGGTCTGGTCATCCGGCTGGGCGCCGGGTTCAGGAAGGTAGAAGTGGACCCGGAGGCCCGGATCGTCCGGGCGGGAGCGGCCGTCAGCCTGCCCGTGCTGGCTCGCCGGATGGCCGGCGAGGCCTGGTCCGGGCTGGAGTTCTACGTAGGCATACCGGGTTCGGTCGGCGGCGCGGTCCGCATGAACGCCGGCTTTTTCGGTGTCGAGACTGTTGACGTGATCAGGTCGGCATCCATCCTGGACGCCGGTTCCGGATCGGTGGCCGAACGGGCGGCCGACCGTCTCGGCCTCGGCTACCGCACCAGCAACCTGGGTCCCGATGAAGTCGTGCTGGATGCCTCCTTTTCGGTGCGTGGAGGTGATCGGGAGCGGATCGCGGCCCTGATGCGAGAGGCGATCCGCTGGCGGCGCGATCACCAGCCCGGCGGAACCCTCAACGCCGGTAGCGTGTTCCGCAACCCACCGGGAGACAGCGCCGGCCGGATCATCGACGCGCTGGGGCTGAAGGGGATGCGCCGCGGTGGCGCTCACGTCTCGCAGAAGCACGCCAACTTCTTCGTAGTGGATCCGGGTGGCACGGCACAGGATGTGTTCGGGCTGGTCGAGGACGTGAGGCAACTGGTACTCGACAGAACCGGAATCCTGCTGGAACCGGAGGTGAGGTTCATCGGGTTCCCGCGAGACGGGATGGGGCGGCCGCGAAGAGGAAATCAGGATTGACCATCGAGCCCCGCATCGCCCGTCGGCGGCAGGAGGTCGCCGAGCAGCAGGCTCGAGCTCGCCTCCGGAGGTCCATCTGGATGCTGGTCATCCTGGCCTGCGCCGGTGGCGTGGCCTGGTTCCTGGTGTCCCCGTTCATGAGTGTTGATGAGGTGGTCGTCAGGGGCGCGGTTCACGTGCCGGTCGACGACATACTCCGCCGGAGCCGGGTTGTCGAAGGCAGGCCGCTGGTAGCCATCCGGGCGGGCACGGTGGAAACGGACCTGATGGAGGATCCGAGGATCGCGGCCGCCTCCGTCAAACTGGTGTTCCCCACCCGTGTCGAGGTGGTTGTGAGGGAGCGGGTGGACACCGCCTGGATCAACCTGGGGGACCAATGGGGGGTTCTGGCCGCCGATGGAGTGGTGCTGGCCTATGCGCCCACGCCGACCACTCGCCTCCCGCAGATCCGCCTGGTGATCGATGATCCCGGGCTGGGCGCCAGAATCGAAGCCCCGGAGGTCGATGGGGCGCTGGATTTCATCGCCGCGCTGCCGGATCACCTGGCCGAGCGGAGCCTGTTCGAGGCCAGCGACGGCGAGCTCTGGGTCTGGGTGGGCAATCGGATCGCGCGGCTCGGCCTGCCGAGCGACATGCAGGCGAAGGCGACCTCGCTCCTTACGATCCTCGACAGCGCACCGGTGGGCCTCATCGATGTCACGGCCCCGAGCCGTCCTGCGGTACGGCCCTGGGATTCCGTCGGCAGGACCCTGCCCGGCCTCGAATACCTTAAGTCTCAACTGGAAGCGGAGATTTATCTAGAACCTTAAGGAAGTGGATGGCGTATGCTTCAAGCCTCCACTAGAACGCGAAGCTGTGCTTGTAGCATGTGCGCGTCCTGAGCGGACCGTCAATGCCGAAGCGGTGGATGGAAGGAAAGACATACGCATGACCGTTATCAACGAAAGCCCCCTCCGTAGCTACGTGGCTGTCATCAAGGTGGTCGGGGTAGGTGGTGGCGGCACTAACGCCGTCAACCGCATGATCGAGGCCGGAATCCGGGGAGTGGAATTCCTGGCAGTCAACACGGACGCTCAGGCGCTGCTCATGTCGGAGGCGGATGTCAAGCTCAACATCGGTGGCGAGCTCACGAGAGGACTGGGCGCCGGTGCGGACCCGTCGGTGGGGAAGACCGCCGCCGAGGACAACCGGGAACAGATCGAAGAGGCGCTGGCCGGCTCGGACCTCGTCTTCGTGACCGCCGGCGAGGGAGGAGGAACCGGAACCGGAGCCGCTCCCGTGGTCGCCGACATCGCCCGCAACCTCGGTGCCTTGACGGTCGCGGTCGTGACCAGGCCCTTCGGTTTCGAGGGCCATCGCCGTTCCAAGCTGGCCGAACAGGGCATCGCCGCGCTCCGCGAGGCAGTCGACGCCATGATCGTGATCCCGAACGACAACCTGCTGGCCGAAGCCGATCGGTCCACCACGATGATGGAGGCATTCGCGATGGCCGACCAGGTGTTGACGGACGGGGTCAACGGCATCGCCCAGATCATCACCAACCCAGGCTTGATAAACGTGGACTTCGCCGATGTCAAGACGGTTCTGGGCGACGCAGGTGCGGCCGTGCTCGGCATCGGACGGGCATCCGGAGAGAGCCGGGCGGTCCAGGCGGCCCAGCAGGCGATGTCCAGCCCCCTGCTCGAGACCACGATGGACGGGGCCAAGGGCGTCCTGCTCTCGATCTGTGGCCCGCCCGATATGACGCTGGCGGAGGTGAGCGAGGCAGCCCTGGCCGTCCAGGAGCACGCCGAATCCGATGCCCAGATCATCTTCGGCGCCACGTCCGACGAATCGGTCGGCGAGGAGGTTCGGGTGACCGTCATCGCTGCCGGTGTGGGATCGCCCTCCGGTGGTCCGGCCGGATCGGGCGCATCCGCGCGTCCCCGGTACACCGACCGGTCGGAGAGCGTTTTCCGCGGGGCCGAGGAGGATCCGCTGGACATTCCCGACTGGCTCCGGGAATAGAGGGTCTAAACGGCCGGTTACCATGCTGATCCGGCCTCCCGGGTTCCGAGGCGCCGCCTTCACGACGGCCGCGGCGGGCGACATGTCGTCCGGTGATCGTGAGAAGGTGTCCGGGACGCTCGGGATCCGGGCCGAGTGGGCATCTGTCCGCCAGGTTCATGGGGCGGACGTCATAACCGCTACCGGACCCGGCCGGACCGGGCCCGGCGATGCCCTGGTCACCTGTGCCAAGGGTCTTCCGCTGGCGGTGATGACCGCCGACTGCGTCGGTGTGGTGCTGGAGACCGAGCATGCGGTGGGCGTGGCGCACGCCGGTTGGAGGGGGGTGGTGGCCGGTGTAGTGGCTGCGACAGCCCGCCGTCTGGAGGGTCTGGGTGGGCAGCCCGGTCCCGTCGTGAGGGCCGCCACTGGTCCGCTGATTGGGCCCTGCTGTTTCGAGGTCGGACCGGAAGTCGCCGGGTTGTTCCATGACCGGCATGTCAAGTCCACCGGAGGCATGACGACGGTGGATCTGGCGGCCGCCGTCCGGGAACAGGTTCCCCAGGCCGAGTGGTGGTCGGTCGAGGCATGTACTCGCTGCGAGGACGGCTGGTTCTCGTTCCGAGCCGATCGTACCGAGCATCGCCTGGCGACCCTGGGATGGATGCCGTGAGCGTGGCCGCCCGGCTGCGGGAGGTGGTACAGCGAGTGGAGACGGCTGCACGCCGGTCGGGCCGCGACCGCGACGACGTGAAGATCGTGGCGATCGGCAAGGGCCGGCCGCCGGCCGTTCTGGAGGAAGCGATCGAGGCCGGACATAGGGTGTTCGGAGAGAACCGCGGGCAGGAGTTGGCGTCGAAAGCCGACCTGCTCCCGGGCGAGCTCGAATGGCACTTCGTGGGTCCGCTCCAGACCAACAAGGTACGGATGGTCCGGCCCAGGGTGGCGTTGCTGCACTCCTTCGACCGGGACCGTCTGGTGAAGCCGTGGCTACGCGGAGCAGGCCGGGCCCCGCCAGCCCTGTTGCAGGTCAACATCGGGCTGGAACCCCAGAAGTCCGGGGTCCGACCCAGTCTCGTAGTCGAGACATTCGAGCGGTGGGAATCAGCGGGAGTCTCGCTGGACGGCGTGATGGCGCTACCTCCGATGGGTGCGAAACCCGAGGATTCCCGGCCCTATTTCGTCCGGATGCGTGAGATAAGGGACGAGTTGTCCGCCCGGTTGGATCGTCCGATGGCGCTTAGCATGGGCATGACGGACGATTTCGAGGTCGCGATCGAGGAAGGATCCACCATCGTCCGGGTCGGACGGGCTATCTTTGGGCACTGAGCCCGTAGCGGTACAGAAAGAGCGTCATGAACAAATTGCTGACCTGGATGGGTCTGGTGGACGAAGGCGAGCCCACTGTGAACCCCGGTTATGGAACCCGGACCGATATGACCAGCCGCCGGCCTCCGCCGCGGAGCCAGTTCCGTTTAGTGGACGATCAGCCGCCTACCCCGGCCGATCGGAGTTCCCGGATCGCCGAGCCGGCCCCGCCCTACCAGAGGCCTGCGGTGGTGTCCGCCCGGGGCGACACGGATGTCATCGTGCGAGGTCCGGAGCCGGCCGTCGTGTCGGCCAGCTACACCGAGATACTCGATGCCCACGGCTTCGATGACGTGAGGAAGGTCGCCGATGTCCTCCGGGAGCAGGTTCCCGTGGTGGTGAACCTGAAGAATCTCGATCCTCCGACGGTACGGAGGCTGGTCGACTTCCTGTGCGGCCTGGTGTATGCGCTGGAGGGGACGATCCAGAAACCGGCCGCGGGAGTCTTGCTGGTGCGCCCTCCAAGAGTCACCATCACCCGGCAGGAGTTACAGCGCCTGGCCTCCATGGGCCTGTACGACCTCGACGTCTGAGGCGGGCTTGATCCGGCTGATCTGCAGTCTGGCGCAGCTCTACGTGGCTGCGATCGTCGCCCGGGCCGTCCTGAGTTGGATCGAGGTTCCCGGCGATCACCCTGTCGGCCGGGCGGTCGCGGTGCTGTCGCGGATCGTGGATCCGCCGCTTCGGCCCCTCCGGCGGCACCTGCCCGCCATTCCCGTGGGAGGCGTTAGGTTGGACCTGTCGCCGATCATCCTGATCGTGGCGGTACTGTTCTTGACGAGGATCATATGCGGATAACTTCGAACGAGGTCCAGGCGGTCAAGTTCTCGGTCTCCCTTCGCGGGTACGCCGCGGACGAGGTGGACGCCTTTCTCGAGATCGTGGTCCAGACGATCGCTGAATACGAGGGCATTCACGACCGGTTGCAGCGCGAGGTCAAGCGATTGCGGGAGGCGCTCGACGAGTGCCGGGAGTCTCGGATTGCCGAGGGTCCTGCCAAGGCACAGACCGTGGTGACCGTTCAGGCCGACGAGGCAGTGGCCCGGGTTCGGGACATGATCGACGAGGCGGCCCGGACCTCGGAGCAGATGGTCGAGAACGTGCTGGAGGCGGGCGAGCACCTGCTGGACC
The DNA here is from genome assembly GCA_022827785.1 of Acidimicrobiia bacterium. Taxonomy (GTDB): domain Bacteria; phylum Actinomycetota; class Acidimicrobiia; order Spongiisociales; family Spongiisociaceae; genus Spongiisocius. Next base: position 3,528 of record JAJEIM010000018.1, on the reverse strand, counting down.
AGTTTCGCGCCGCGATGACGCCCGCAGAACCGCAGGACGGTCCCACCCCGCTCGCGTAGCCGTCTAGAGGGTCTCCAGATGTCGCATCGATCGTTCGAGGGGTTGCCTCCCGTCACATCCCTGCCCCGGCGCGCCGACGTGGCGGTGGTCGGGGGCGGGGTAGTCGGGTTGTGCGCCGCATACGAGCTGGCGGCGCACGGTCGCGAGGTGGTCGTCATCGACCGGGGGCCGATCGCGCGCGGGAGCGCCGCAGGCAACGCCGGGCTGGTCACCCCGAGCCATCTGATCCCCATGGCCGCCCCGGGCGTGCTGTCAGGGGTGGTACGCGGGATGATCCGGCGCACCGGACCGGTGACGGTGCGGCCGTCGATCGATCCGGCGTACGTGCGCTGGATGGTCCGTTTCGCCCGCAACTGCACCGCCCGAGCGGCCCACGCAGGGTCCGTCGCCCTTCGCGACCTCGGCTTCCTGAGTGCCGACCTGGTCGCGAAGTGGATCGAGCGTGACGGGATCGACTGCGACTACCGCAAGCTCGGACTCCTCTACGTCTACGGGGATGAGGCGGCTTTCGCGGCGGGCCGGCACGAGGCCGACACGATGGAGCGCTACGGCGTGACCGTCGAGAGATACGGCGCTGCCGAACTCCACGAGCTGGAGCCGGCATTGGACGAGAAGGTAATCGGGGGATTCCGGTGCGTGGACGACGCCGGCCTCGATCCCGCCCGGTTCATGTCCGGGATCGTGTCGGTGCTGTCGGGACGCGGGGTCGCGTTCGTCCCTCATACGGGGCTGATGGACTTCCGCACCTCCGGCGGCGCGGTCGGTGGCCTGGTGACCTCGCGGGGCGACCTGGTGGCTGACGAGGTAGTGATCGCCACCGGCGCATGGACCCCCAGGGTGGCCGCCCTGCTCGGCGAGTCGGTTCCCGTCCAGGCCGGCAAGGGCTACAGCATGACGGTGGCGGCGCCCAGCCAGGGTCCTCGCAACAACCTTCTGATAGGGGACAGGTGGGTGGCCGTGAACCCGATAGGGGACAAATTGAGGATGAGCGGATGGCTCGAACTCGGGCGCCTGGATACCCGGCCTTCGCTCCGGCGGCTGGCCCAGATCGAGGCCAACGCCCGATCCCGCGTCCGACTCGACCCCGAGCTCACCGTGCTGGAGAGATGGGCGGGCCTGCGGCCCGTAACGCCCGACGGGCTTCCCATAATCGGTCGGTCACCCGGCTGGGCCAACGTCACCTACGCGGTAGGGCACGGCAAGCTCGGCCTGTCGCTCGGGCCGGTAACCGGCCGCCTGGTCGCCCAGATCGTCTGCGACCGGCCCACCGACCTCGCGTTGGGCCCGGTGTCACCCCGCCGGTTCTAGCAAACGGGCTGCGGGGGGCGGGCGACGATGGGCCCGATGAACGAGCTTCGCCAAATGCTCAAGTGGCTGCTGTTCATCGTGCTGCCCAAGCTGCCCCGCAATCTTTCGGACAATCCGGCGGAACACTCAGACGTCGGCATCGGATGGAGCTTGCAGGATGGCTGGTGCCGACACGTCGCACAGCACGTTCGTAATCATGGACCCGCCATGCCCTCAGGCCGGGCCCGAAGTCTAGAAAGGGTCAGCATAAGCGTGGTGTTTGTCAAGCGGATGGGGAGCAATGAGGCCATTGCCATCGCCCGTCCGAACCCCGGTCTGGGCAGACTCCCCGACGTCGCGCTCGCACTTCTGCTTGGCGTGCCGGAAGACCTGGCGCGTCAGGTGGATCAGGCCATCAGGCGAGCAGAAGAAGACCTGCTCTCTCCCCAACACGTTCTCGTCGTGTGCGAGTTCGTAGACGGATTCTGGCGGCCCCTCGATGCGCAACGTGACCATTGGGGGGTAGATTCCTCCACACGCGCAGGAGTCGAAGGGGCTGTGCGGAAGAGACTGACCGTAATCCTGCGAAGACTCCGTTCTTCGAACCGCAACTCGGAAGAGGCAGTAGCGCGAAGCCTATTGTCAAAGTGGGATGAAGTCGTTGCGAGCCACCACAACCTGATGGAGCGATACATAGGCACCGCCGCGGCCGAGCGGCTCCTCAGCACCAAGATAGAAGTGGTCGAGGTCCGCGTGACTGGCGCCGACAGTGCCGTGGCGGTGGTTCAAACGAGCGTGAAGGTCGAGGACCTAACAGACCTGGCCCTCGCGCTGCTCCTCGGTACGAGGGAAGACCTGGCCCGCGAAGTTCACGAGTCTCGCAGCCGGCTTATCGACCCGGTAGAGCGTTCTCGCCGAGACCGAGTTCTGGTCTACTGCCTGTACGAGGATGGAGAGTGGCAATTCGCCGAGGAGCCGGAGGAGACCCGTGCCGCCGAGCCGGAGACCCGTGCCGCAATCGGAGAATCTGTACAGTTGCAGACCAGTTGGAAAGAGCCTCCGTTCGCTGTAACGGTCTTGGGACCACCAGAATGTGCCGGGGAAGAGCTCGTCAAACTTCCCGTGCGCATAACCTCCGTCCTCACGCGCTGGCGATTGAGCGACATAGGCTTCCCGGCAGCGCTGTTGGCTACGGCCGAGGCCGGGGATGCCAGCGAGGTGTCATGGGACAATATCGACTTGGGGCAAAGGCATACCTTTCCCACCGATCTTGCCCTCGTCAAGGGAGGATCGCACGAGGGGTACTTCTTCTTTGGTTCCGAGGGCCAATCAATGCCGGACCGTCCCTTTATCGAGCTTCGCTATCTGGATGGCTCCGAGGAGATCGTCATGGTCGAACTCGGCCGCAGAGTCAGGACGCCGGAGCGAGTCTCTTTCGACGCGGGATCTCTCGGAACAGTCTGGGACGATCCACCGGTGGGGGGAGTCTCCGAGAGGCTCAGAGGGTCGCAATGGGAGAGCGCACCAGTCCCCGCCAGGGTGAGCGTGGGTGAAACTGTGGAAGTGGTCAGAGCCACCGGGCAGGCTGCGGAACCGTTGTATGCCCTAACAGTGCTGGGCTTGCCGGAAGCCTTCGACGAAAACACCTCAAGAGTCGGGCTCCGTATCATGTCCCGAGAGGACGACCTGCACACCATGCACCTCGACTATCAGATGTCTCCCGCACCGGACAGATTTGGCCGCTTGGAGTTCCTGTGGGAGTCGCTGCCGTGGCATAAGGCGGCCGGCCTTCCCGACTTGTTTCAGGACGTCACGTTGGGGATAGGAGAGACCCACGAGGCATTCGTCTACTTCCGCATTCCTGGTAGCGCACCCATCTTGCCGCCAAAGGCACTCGCCATTCTTTGGTATGGCCCGAGGATGTTTGAGTTGCCTATCTTGCTTTCTCCGTCCGCCTAGACACTCCACATACAAAGGTAAGTATGAAGGGGCGCCCACGGCTCAGAGCACCGTTCCCCTGTTTCCTCTGCGCAGACTATCTGAGGCTGCGCGTAATCGTGGGTTTTGGGCTGCTGTGGTCGGTGTGGGGGTCATGTTACAAGCAGGCCGCGGGCTGCGTAGTTGTTGGGGTTGGTGAATCCGTGGGCGACGCGTCGTAGGACTTGGAGGAGGTTGTTGATG
>JAJEIM010000039.1 GCA_022827785.1 Acidimicrobiia bacterium | reverse complement strand
ATCAACAACCTCCTCCAAGTCCTACGACGCGTCGCCCACGGATTCACCAACCCCAACAACTACGCAGCCCGCGGCCTGCTTGTAACATGACCCCCACACCGACCACAGCAGCCCAAAACCCACGATTACGCGCAGCCTCTATTGCTTGGGAACAGGATGATCGCCGCCTTCGCGTGCGAGCTCACGCTCAAGGCCATCTCACTAACTTGCACCGACGAAGCCAAGAAGACTCACGACCTGCTGGAGCTGTTCGAGCACCTCCCGGAAGAGAGCCGAGATCGGCTCGAGGCAGACTTCTCAACGATACGGGATGTGCTGAGGCAGAACCGCGGTAACTTCGGAGCGTGGCGATACTTCGAGGCCGAGGTAGGTACCGATGCGTTCGGGGGAGTAATCGATCCCCAACGGACACTGTCCTTGGCAAAGGCCGCCCGTGTGATCCTGGACGAAGCTGAATACGTCGGGTTAACGGGAAGCGTCACCGTCCGAGCAAACAGACGGGTCCGCGTTACCGGGAACAAGAGTGAACAGGCAGGCAAGGTCAACCTCACGATCAAAGGAGGTGAGTGTCCGACACAACTACCGCCGTCTGTGGACCACTGGTTACGATAGATGACCTCGGCCGAGCACGAGAAGCCCCCGACAGCGTGTATTCCCGGGTGATCGTGGAAGCAAGTGGCGCCGGCGCGGGATGATCAACCGTCCTGGCTGTGCCTCATAGCAGTTCCCGGAAGTCAAACTCTCCTCGCGAGACGTAGTGGTCGACGATCGCCCCTCGGGTCTTGGCTGTCTCACGAGGCGCGTTGTCACGCGCGACGGCCAGTAGCGAGCGGACGTGTTTGCGCCAGTGGAGGTAGTTCCATTCGTTGTCTGCCCCTTCAAGCAACGTCAACGTCAGTCGTGTAGCGGTGACCGGGTCATCCTCGGCAAGGTGCGCTAGTCGTTCTATCACACGGCGTATATAGGGAGTACTTCCTCGGTGTGTGTGGACGACACGCTCGAACTGATCGAGTTCCCACGTAGCGTCGAGTTTGGCCGCAGCGAAGGTCATTGAGAAGGCATCTGCCTCGCGCCTGTGGCGTTCTGGATCCGCAGTGATTATGTCCAGCCTGCGGCTCCACCTCCTGGATACGCTGGCACAAGGAGCACTTGGCGTGACGATGCCGCACTCTGAAAAGACTGGAATACATCCAACATGGATTACGTTTGTGTCATTTAGGGCGGTGGTCGACAACCCACGAGCCCGGCGAAACGGACAGCCTTACCGATCGATTGGACCACTGAGGGTAATGGAAGCAGAGGATATGTTAGATTATTCCATATCTTATAGCAATGGTACACTTATACCTAGCACAACCCTTTACCGACCATCTGACAGCACGAGGAGGAAGCCCCTTTGGTACAACATCCAGTGAGCAGGGAAATTGCAGCAACACTCGGAGCGTTTGTCGAGGGGGGTGCTGGACCGTATCACAGGGTACTTACTGAAGTATTCGAGCGGACCGGCTATGGTTCTGCCGCTCGATACGATCCACGTAATCCGGCCAAGCAGCCCAGTAAGGAGCGGCGTATTCGCGCAACAGTCATGGCGGCCGTACGATCACCTACGCGGTCACGCGATCTGGTGGAAGGAATTCTCTCTGAGTACCGTGCCCACGGCCTCTTTGATGAGGACAGCGACGATGCTAAGAGGAAATACCGATTGGCAAAGGCTGCTTTTGAGCGCGTCAACTGGGTACTAACACGAGATGGCGAGATCCGACCCACCAGCGTTTCAAACGTGACCATCGTCGCCGAACGTCCTGCCATTGAGGATCAACTCGGACGTCTACGCCGAGCAACAGACGACCCGGCCTTGATGCTGGGAACAGCTAAAGAGATGCTCGAGTCCACTGCTAAGTATGTCTGTGAGGCCTTCACCGTTCCATATAGGGAGACGGCTTCCTTCAGCGAACTATGGCATCTCGCCAGGGATCGGCTAGATCTGCTTCCGCAACAGGTCGATGTGAGCAAGGCAGGCGGCAAGGAACTCCGCATCATCCTGCAGTCATCGTGGAGCATTGCCGAGATGACGAACCAACTCCGCAACCGCGAAGGCACCGGCCACGGAAGGACTCTGCCAACGGCGATCAGCCCCCAGGTAGCTTTGCTCGTGGTCAGAGAGGCCTGTAGCGTCACCGAATTCGTACTAGAGACCCTCGATCGGCAGATGGGTCGATCCTGAGCACGGCTGTCTTCGTGCTGCACTTGCTGCCGCTACGCGACAGGGGAAGGGAGAAGCGGCTGGCGAGCCTGCCCGGACAGCCATTTGGCATATGTCCCATAATGCACGTTATGTAAAGTTACCCTTTCGGGGTGTGGCGGGAACACCGGATATCCTCGCCGGAATGATGTCTTCATTGACTTGGCTTGACTATTCGGAAAGCGACCGGCGAAGCGCATTGGATGTCATCGACCTGTTCCGGGAGACGAGTACGCTGGACGAGCTTGGGCTGGGGTCTGCCCGCGACAGCTTTGCGGATCTCTTCTTCCCCGGTACCAGCACAGTCCAGACCCGGGCCTGCTATTTCCTGCTGATACCTTGGACGTTCCTGCGGCTCGAACGTTTGAGAACGCCATCGAGCAAGGTGATGGCGAGGGCTAGGCAGGCAGAACTGAACCTGAACAGGCGGATGCTGACCGGGGACGACAAGCTTGGTGTATTCGGCGCTCAAGCGGGTGATGCCCTGAAGCGGCTCCCGAGCGAGGTCTATTGGGGCGGACTGGGCAGCTGGGGCATCCGCACGTTCTCAAGTCACATGTGGGCGTACTTCCGATCGCTGGACAGCTTTTACCGGAGTGGCAACCGGTTCCGCGGCACGCCGCGGGATCCGGAAGGTAGGGTCGCCCCTCCGGCGAACTGGCACCCTCACCTCCCCACCCCTCCGCCCGGGTTCCCCTATGACAACCTCTCGGTTGCGCTCCGTTACCAGGATGCCGCATACCTAAGAGACCGGATCCAGGCTCGGCATCCTGAGAGCCTCATCGCCGTGCTCGCAGGACGGGCGGATCTGGCGGACCTCCAATTCGATTGGCCATGGCAACTTTCCCGACTCCCGGAGATGACACCGGTACTACGGCGACAGCTACACGATGCCAAGTTGTTCGCTGTCTGCATGCAAGGGGCACCGCTGCTCTACAACCTCATGCTGGCCGAATTGAGACAGCACAACGAGTGGACGGAGGACTACCGGCGCCGGCTGGATGGCTGGGCCGCTGATGTGAACGCACTCGGGTCGGCCTGGCGTAACTGGACACCGGAGGGCGTATGGCAGGCTGTTAGAAACACGGGCCGACCGGTCGGTTACCCGACCCGTGCCTTCGTCGAGAACTGGGTGGACAATCTGAAGCGGGGTGATTCCGCGTCCGCCGTCGTCGGCAGCTCTTACGCTCGAACTCTCGTGCGGGATCGAGAGGTCCAACTAAAGAGATCCCGCGCTCGCCTGACTAACCCGCGGCGCCTAGAACTCTGGGGCGGAGATTCCGGGACGGGGCGGATGGACTACCGGTGGGGCTCCGCGAAGCGGATACTCGAGGACATCTTCAACGGGCTGGCGCAGGGTGAGAGCGATGCTGGGGACTCGTGAGCGCACGCTCCTTCTGGAGAGCCTGCGCCCGCCGACCGGCTACCGGCTGCGGCGCGCCGTGGGGACCAGCTTCACTCTGGACCTGATAGCCCTCCTGACGGCGCCGCTCGCCTTCACCTTCTTCGACGCCCACGACGATGATGGTGCGCCCGTGGCCGATCCGATGGCGTTGCTCGAGGCACTTCGGAGGCACGCCGCGAACGTCACGCTCTTCTGCCAGGCCGGAGCGATCGCCGTGCCCAGGCCCGAGCAGACCCTCCTGGCCTATGTCGAGGACTCCGTCATCGAAGTCCAGCCCCGGGTGGAAGGAGGGACCTTCCACCCCAAAGTCTGGGTGCTCAACTTCCAAGCCGATAACGGCACCGCCGTCTACCGCGTTTTGTGCTTGTCCCGCAACCTGACGTTTGCCCGGACATGGGATACCTGCCTCCGCCTGGAAGGGCAACTCACGCAGCGGCAACGCGGATACTCGAGAAACAAGCCATTCGCAGACTTGCTCCTAGCGCTTCCGGAGCTTGCTATCCGTGAGCCTGCCACCCAGTTGCAGGAAGACCTTCAGCGAATGGCCTACGAGATCCGGAGGGTGGACTTCGAATCACCCCGACCCTTCAGTGACTTCCGGATCCACAACTTCGGCCTGGACACCAAGCGCGGACGGCCGTTCCCGAAGAGTAGGCGTAGCCTGGTGGTCTCGCCATACCTCGCCGGTTCCGTCGTCCAGGACCTGATTAGCGATCACGGGCTCGAAGTTCTCGTCTCCCGACCGGAGGCGTTCAAAGATGTCACCCGTGGCGACGATCGACACGTCCTGCCGAAGACGTGTTACGTCCTCTCCCCCGGCGCCGAGCTCAACGCCCGTGTCGGAGACCAGGAAGCGGAGCAACAATCCGACCGTCCTCCACCGGTCGAAGACGAGGTCGAACTCGCCGGCCTCCATGCCAAGCTGTTCCTGTTCGAGAACGGTCGCGAGACACGGCTGTTCACCGGCTCAGCCAACGCGACCGGCGCCGCCTTCCACGTCAACGTCGAGGTGCTGATCGAACTCATCGGGAACACGAAGGACTGTGGCATCGCCTCGTTCCTCGGGCATGAAGACGATCCGAAGCTCGAAACTATCCGGTCGCTCCTGCAGGAGTACACCCCTACGGATGGCCCGGAACCCGAGGAAGACAGAACATTTGAGAAGCAGGTCGACCGGCTGGCCCGGAACCTGGCTACCGCGTCACTCACCGCAACGGTGCACCACATGGACGCTGAGCAGCGTTGGGATACGACCCTGTCCGGAGAACTCCCTGAGATCCCAGCCGGAGCAGTGGTCAAAGTATGGCCGGCAACGCTCCCTTCGGAGGCGGCGCAGTGGGTCGACGACCGCGGGGCGGGGCGGCACGAGCCGGCCGGGCACGCCAACCAGGTCGCAACCTTCAGAGGGATGTCGTTTGAAGCGCTGACCGCTTTCTTCGCGTTCGAGGTATCGATGCGAGAAGGAGGGCAAGAGGCGCACAAGCGGTTTGTGATCACGGCCGGGTTGGTCGGTGCGCCTGAGGATCGGAAGCAACGCCTGCTGCGCTCCCTCCTGCAGGATCGCCGCCGCGTCCTTCAACTCCTGTTGCTCATTCTGATGGGCGAGGGCGCCGATGTGTCGGCCTTCGTACGGGCAGCCGGCCGTGACAGCACCGGGCCGCACGGACCTCTCGGGGGTCTGGATCGGACGACCCTGCTCGAGGCGCTCCTCCGGTGCCTGGGCCGCTCCCCCGAGCGAATCGACGACGTCGCTCGACTGATTGCCGACCTCGAGAGCACGCCGAGCGGACAAGAACTCTTACCAGAGGGTCTGGGCGAGATATGGGAACCGGTGTGGGCAGCGCGAGAGGCGCACCGATCATGAGCGGGCGCAGTGCGGGCGAGCGTCCAGACACGCATGCCGTACTGGACGGGCTGAAGGGGTTCCAGCGCGACACCGTCGAGTATGCCTTCGAGCGCCTGTACCAGGCCCCGGATTCGACCCGCCGCTTCCTGGTCGCCGACGAGGTCGGTCTCGGGAAGACCCTCGTAGCGCGCGGCGTGATTGCCAAGGCGCTCGATCACCTCTGGGACGGTCCCGACCGGGTTGAGCAGATCGACATCGTCTACATCTGCTCGAACGCCCAGATCGCTAGACAGAACGTTCGCCGACTCCAGATTGGCAGCGGCAGGTTCGTCCGGGCCGCCCGGCTGGGCCTGCTGCCGCAAGAGATCCACGGACTGAAGGAGAACCGGGTCAACTATCTCGCCCTCACGCCTGGGACCTCGTTCGACTTGAGGAGCAGCATGGGAAGGCAGGAAGAGCGGGTACTCCTCTATCACCTATTGCAGCGCGTGTGGCCGGATCAACGCAAAGGCCCCATGAACCTTCTCCAGGGGTATGTAAAGAACACCGGCTACTTCCGCTGGCAACTGAAGGAGTTCGAGCGCCGGCGGCATATCGATGACGACATAACGAGAGCCTTCGATCATCGTCTTCATGAGGAGGGTGAGGGTTTCCGCGAGTGGTACGAAGACCTCTGCAAGCGATTCTGGCGGAGCCGATCGCAGATCCCCTGGCATGATCGCCGTGAGCAGATCTCGTTCATCGGTCGGCTCCGTTCGATACTGGCCGAAGTATGCGTAGAGGCCCTCGAGCCAGACCTGGTGATCCTTGACGAGTTCCAGCGCTTCAAGAATCTCCTGGACGGACGGGACGCCACGGCGAAATTGGCGGAACAGCTCTTCAACTACTCCGACGAGACCTCGGACGTGCGCCTTCTGCTGCTATCGGCGACGCCCTACCGGATGTACACGCTCCAACACGAGAGCGCCGAGGACGACCACTACAGGGACTTCCTGCGAACAGTGGAGTTTCTCGACCCCGGCCTCGCGAAGAGCGGCGACCTCCGCAGGCTCCTGGACGACTACCGGCAGGCCATGTACCGGATCGAGTCCGGGACCGAGCCACTGGTACGGATCAAGGGCGAGATCGAGACACAACTCCGGCGGATCATGTCGCGGACCGAGCGGCTGGCGGCATCCTCGGAATCGGACGAGATGCTGCGCGAAGTCCCCTCTGTGGGGATGAAACTCACCCGGGAAGATGTGCAGGACTTCGTGGCTCTTGAGAAGATCGGACGAGAAGTGAGACAGCCGCAGGTCCTCGAATACTGGAAGTCCGCGCCGTACGTGCTGAGCTTCATGGACGACTACAAGCTCAAGAACGAGGTCCGCTCAAGACTCGACATGCCGTCGGACCCCAACCTCACGAGGCTCCTGACAGGCAGCGGACGGGTGTCGCTTGCGTGGGAGGAGGTGGAGGCATACGTGCGGCTCGATCCTGCCAACGCCCGCTTGCGAAGCCTCCTCGACTGGATCGAGCATAACGAGGCCTGGAGGCTCCTGTGGCTGCCTCCCTCACTCCCGTACTACGCCGAGTCAGGTCCCTGGAAGACAGCGCGCCGGCAGCAGCTCTCCAAGCGCCTGATCTTCTCAACCTGGCAAGTAGTTCCCAAGGCTGTGGCGAGCATGGTGAGTTATGAGGTAGAACGCCGCATCTTCTCACGCTTTGACGACTCGATTCGAAACACGCCCGGGGAGCACCAGAAGCTGAGACCGTTGCTTCAATTCGCGTACTCGGACGGCCGTCTCACCGGGATGCCGGTGCTCGGAATGCTGTACCCCAGCCCGAGCCTCGCCGACCTAGGCGACCCGGTTACCCGGAAAGACGGTGAGGGCACGCTGGGGGATGCCATAGCCCGCGCCGGTGAGCGACTCGAACCCCTTCTCGCCGGAATCACGGAGCCGTATCTCGGTGCCGGGCGTGAGGACGAGAGTTGGTACTGGGCGGCCCCGATCCTGCTCGATCTGGAGAGGCACACCGAGTCGACCCGGGAGTGGTTCCACAGCCAGGACCTGGCCGGCCGGTGGAACGGTGCCGGCGAGGACCACGATGGCTCCCGCTGGGAGGACCATGTCGGCGAGGCGAAGAAACTGGTCACCGCGGCGCTTGGCGGGCATCTGGACCTCGGGGCACCGCCTGCGGATCTCGTGGATGTCCTTGCCACGCGATCGGTAGCCGGTCCCGCCACGAGCGCCCTGAGGGCGCTGACGCGGGCCTCGGGTCCGGAAACGCGGACGGCGCTCGCTGCACGGAACGCCGCAGCACGGATCGCCTGGAGCTTCCGCACCCTGTTCAACCTTCCTGAGGCGATGGCCCTCATCCGAGGTGAGCGGACCGGAGATGGCACGACTCCGTACTGGCGGCAGGTCGTGGACTACTGCGCGGCTGGCAACCTACAAGCCGTCCTGGATGAGTACGTCCACACGCTGAGGGACTTCGAGGGACTGTTCGGAGCTGGTAACGAGGAGTCCTGGGACCGGCTGGCTGAAGCGGTGACGGCGGCCTTGTCGCTCCGGACCGGCGTCCCGCGGGTGGACGAGTTCCGGGCCGCCGGCGACAGCGTGCGTATCGAGCGTCACCGCATGCGCCACCATTTCGCCATGCGCTTCGGCGCCCAAGAGAGCGACAACGGGAAGGCGGGTGCTCGCGAGGGGCAGGTGCGTCAGGCTTTCAACTCCCCCTTCTGGCCCTTCGTCCTCGCGTCCACATCCGTAGGCCAGGAAGGCCTCGACTTCCATGCATACTGCCACGCCATCGTGCACTGGAACCTGCCTTCGAATCCGGTCGATCTTGAGCAGCGTGAAGGCCGGGTCCACCGCTACAAGGGACACGCTGTGCGCAAGAATGTCGCGGCCGAGTACGGCGCCGCGGTCCTTGCCGGTGACTCCAAGGATGTGTGGCAGACCCTGTTCGAAGCCGCTCTGGAGCAGTCATCGAACCAGCACGGGCCGGTCCCGTACTGGCTCTTCGCGTTACCGGATGGAGCTCACATTGAACGGCATGTGCCTGCACTCCCCCTGAGCCGGGACGCTTCTCAGATCCAAGCACTCAAGCGATCACTTGCTGTCTACCGGATGGTCTTCGGGCAGCCGAGACAGGACGATCTGGTTACGTTCCTGCTTGAACAGTGCCGCCCCGAGATACTGAGCGAGGTAGCGCCTTTGCTGCGCATCGATCTGTCTGCTCGGCCGGCGCGCCGGTCGCTTAAGGAGGTGGATGAGCCTTGGTGGAGGCCGAGGCTTGTGTCTGCCCTTAGGGGGGTGACGCGTATCATCAGGATGGTCCCGCACCACTGACGCAGTCATTCTGGAACGGTGACCCATCGGCAGGAGGAAACATGATGCCCAGGCGCTTGAACGTGGAGCAGGTTGACCAGTACCGGCGGGACGGGTACATCTGCCCTGTCCGGGTGATGGACGAGACCGGCGCCGTCGGCTACCGGCGGATTCTTGAGCGTTTCGAGGCTGAACAGGGTGGGCCGGTGTCCGGGGCCCTTCGCAACAAGTGCCATTTGCTGTTCCGCTGGGTCGACGAGTTGATGCGGAACGAGACGATTCTGGACACGGTGGAGGATCTGATCGGCCGCAACATCCTCTGCTGGAACACTTTGTTCTGGATCAAGGAGCCTCGGACCAAGTCCTACGTGTCGTGGCACCAAGATCTCAACTACTGGGGACTGGATACCGACGACCTGATAACGGTGTGGCTGGCCTTGTCTCCCGCCACGCCCGAGAGCGGCTGCATGAGCGTCCTGCCGGGAAGCCACAGGGGTGAGTTCATGCCCCACAGCGACACGTTCCAAAAGGACAACATGCTGACCCGGGGCCAGGAGATAACGGTGGAGGTCGACGAGGCCGAGACCGTCTCGATGCCGCTACGGCCCGGTGAGATCTCGATGCACAACGGCCGGTTGGCTCACGCTTCCTCCCCCAACACGTCCGAGGATCGCCGCATCGGTATCTCGTTCCACTACATGCCGACCAGGACTCGCCAGATCATCGGGGACTGGGACAGCGCGGCTCTGGTCCGCGGCGAGGACACCCACCGGCACTTCACCCACACGCCTCGGCCTACCAGGGACTTCGACCCCGAGACCGTGGCATTCCACGGCAAGGCCTCCGAAGCGGTGCGCGACATCCTCTTCCACGGGGCCGACAAGGTACGCCAGACCCTCTGACACAACTCCCCCACTCCACCAGTGATTCGGGGATAGGAAAGTGTGTATACATAATGTATACTCGCTGCCATGAGCACTACAACCGTTCGGATAGACAGGGATACTCACGCCCGCCTCGTGCGGCTGAGCAAGCTGGCCGGCGTGTCCCTCGGAGCGACGATCCGCGACGCTACCGAGGCGCTGAGCCGCCAGCGGTTCGCCCATCGCGTTGCGGCCGAGGTCGCACAACTCCGGAACGACCGGGAGACATGGCTGTCCTACCTGGAGGAGGCCGAGTCGACTTCGGTCGCCGATGGCCTCAATTGACGAACTCTGGCTGGTCGACTTCGGCACCCCGTATCCCGGAGAGCCGGCATCGCATAGGCCGGCCCTGGTAATCGGTCCGCCGCCTGCGTTCGGAACCGGGTTTCCGTCTGTCATCGTCGTCCCGCTTACGGCAACGTACCGGCGCCTCTCGCTCCATGTCGAAGTCGAACCGATACCACAGACGGGTCTCAACCGCACGAGCTTCATTCAGTGTGAGCTCGTTCGCTCGATCAACCGCATCCGGCTCGTTCGCCGTCTGGGTGTGGTAGCCCCCGATACCAGCCACCAGGTCGCCCGGATCATCAGCACGCTCCTGGACTACTGAACAGCCTTCCCGAACGGGGAACTGAAAAGGTTGGAAGCTACAAGCCGTCCTGCCAGCGGAGGACGGGGCGGCGGGCGGCGGTGGCTTCGTCGAGGCGGCCTATGGGAGCGGTCCAGGGCGCGTGGTGGAGCGTGTCGGGGTCGCTCTCGGCCTCGTCCGCCACCGCGATCAGGGCATCGACCAGCGCTTCGATCGCCTCGGGAGGCTCCGACTCCGTCGGCTCGATCATCAGCGCCTCCTCGACGATCAGCGGGAAGTAGACGGTCGGCGGGTGGAAACCGTGGTCGATCAGGCGCTTGGCGATGTCGTATGTTCGCACCCCGAGCTCCCGGCGCTGGCGGGAGCCGGAGAAGACCACCTCGTGCAGCACCGGACGGTCGTACGGCAGGTCGTAATGGCCATGGAGCAGGGCGCGGACGTAGTTGGCATTGAGGACGGCCTGACCGGAGGCGGCGCGCAGGCCGTCGAGCCCCAACGCTCGCATGTATGCATACGCCCGGACGAGGACGCCGGCATTGCCTTGGAACTGCTGGAGCCGGCCGATGCTGCGCTCCGGAGCGACCAGGCGCACAAGACCGTCATCGCCTTCCTCCACCACCGGCGTGGGCAGGTAGGGGGCCAGCTCGTCGGAGCAGCACACGGGTCCGGCACCAGGGCCGCCACCGCCGTGGGGAGTGCTAAAGCTCTTGTGGAGGTTGAGGTGGACGACATCGAAGCCCAGGTCACCGAAGCGCACCCGGCCCATGATCGCGTTGAAGTTGGCTCCGTCCCCGTACAGGTAACCACCGGCGTCGTGGATGAGGCCGGCGACCTCCTCGATGCCGTTCTCCCACAGGCCGAGGGTGTTCGGGGCGGTGACCATGACGGCCGCCACGGTCTCATCGAGCTCCCGCTCGATCGTGGCCCGGTCGAGCGAGCCATCGGCGCCGGTCGGGATCTGGGTGACCTTGAATCCGGCCATGGCGGCGGTTGCAGGGTTGGTGCCGTGGGCCGAATCCGGAACGAGGATGCGGCGGCGGGTTTCCAGCTCTCCCCGCTCCTCGAGGGCGCGGGCCACCATGAAGACGCCCGCCAGCTCTCCATGAGCGCCAGCCGCGGGGGCGAAGCTGACATTCGGAAGGCCGGTGAGCTCTCCCAGACCACGACCCAGCTCCAGCTGGATACGCAGCGTGCCCTGGATGTCCTCCGCCGGGGCCTGCGGATGTGCTCGTGCGAGCCCCGGCAGGTTCGCCACCGTGTCGTTGACCTTCGGGTTGTACTTCATGGTGCAGGAGCCCAACGGGTACGTGCCCGAGTCGATGCCGAAGTTCCGCGCCGACATGGCCGTGTAATAACGCACCAGCCCTCCCTGGCTGAGCTCGGGCAACCGCACCGAGTCGCGCAGCAGGCGATCGTCCGGCAGAGGCGTCTCCTCCCCCGCCCATGCGGGCACATCGACCGCACGCCGGCCCGGCTCCCCGCGATCGAAGCTCAGGCGCGCTCCGAAGTCATCGTTGCCTGGCCGGGAGCCGCTCATGCCTCTCTCCCGATCTCCGCCAGTGCCCCGATCAGCGCGTCTACGTGCGCATCGGGCGTCGCCTCCGTCACGGCGAACAGCAAGGCATCACGTGCCTCGGGCTCCGGCCGGGACGACACATCGAAACCCGGCCCGATGCCGCGCGCCGCCAGCTGGGCGGCCAGGTCAGCGGCAGGAACGGGCCCCCGAACGAGGAACTCCTGGAACCAGGGTCCGCGTTCGGGCGTCTCGTAGCCGGGCAGCTCCGCGATGCGCGAGGCGGCGTCGTGGGCGCGCTGGTAGCAGAGCACGGCGGAGTCGCGCATGCCGCTCGGGCCGAGCGCCTGGACGGTGATGGTGAAGGCAACCGCTATCAAGGCCTGCGCGGTGGACACGTTCGAAGTGGCCCGTTCTCTCCGGATGAACTGCTCGCGGGCCTGCAACGTGAGCACGTATCCGGTGCGTTCCCCTCCCCCACCGTTTCCGTCGGCGAGTTCCCGGGTGCGCCCCACGATGCGACCCGGCATCTGCCTCAGGTACTTCGTGCGGGCCGCGAACAAGCCGAGCGAGGGCCCGCCGTAGTTGGGAGGGCCGGCCAGGTCACGGCCCTCGCCGGTCACGATGTCGGCACCGGCATCGCCCGGCGCACGCAGCAGGCCCAGCGCGAACGGGTCGGCGACCGCCACGAACAGCGCCCCGACGCCATGGGCAGCATCGGCTAGCGGTTCCAGATCCACGATGGTTCCGAGGAAGTCCGGCTGCTGGGCTACCAGGCAGGCGTGCTCTTCGCTGATCGCATCGGCCGACGAGACAGCCTCCACTTCGAGCCCGGTGCCGCGCGCATAGGCGCGGACCACTTCGGCTGTTCCCGGATGGATCGGTTCGAGCAGCGCGACGGTCCTCCGCTTCGTGACGCGGGCCGCCAGCAGGCAGGCCTCCGCGGTGGCGCTGGCCACGTCGTAGAGCCCGGCGTTCGACACGTCCATCCCGGTCAGCTCGCATACGACAGACTGGTACTCGAAGGCAGCCTGCAAGGTTCCCTGGCTGATCTCCGGCTGGTACGCCGTGTAGGAGGTGGCGAACTCGGAACGCCAGGTGAGGTATCCGGTGATGGACGGGATGGAGCGCCGGTACGCCCCCGCGCCGAGAAACTCGGGCCGCGCGGGCGGCGCGTTGGCGCCGGCATGTTCCTCCATCAACGCGACCAACTCCGCCTCCGGTAGCGCGGGCGGGAGGTGGATCTCCGGGTCCCGCATTGCTGCGGGCAGGTCGGCGAACAGAGCGCCTACGTCGGGGGCTCCGACGCGCTCCAGCATCCGCGCCCGATCCGCCTCCGTAGCCGGAATGTACGGATGCGGTGAAGCGGAAGACCGCGAGGATGCCAAGGTCTCAGTGCTCCTCAAGCAGCGTCCGGTAAGCGGACGCGTCGAGCAGGTCGGCGAGCTGTGACGCGTCCGCCATGCGGACGCGGATCATCCAGCCGTCTCCGTAGGGCGAGTCGTTCACCAACTCCGGCTGGTCTTCGAGATCTCCGTTGACGGCGATCACCTCACCGTCAACAGGGGCGTAGAGGTCGGACACGGTCTTGGCGGATTCGATCTCGCCGCAGGCCTCACCGGCGGTGACTTGGTCCCCTTCGGCGGGGAGCTCCAGGTACACCACGTCGCCCACCCCGTCCTGTGCGAAGTCCGTGATGCCGATGGTGCCCTCGTCCGGATTCTCCTCCTCGCGGCGCAACCACTCGTGCTCCTCCGAGTAGAGGAGGTTGTCGGGAATCTCGAAATCGGCCTTCATCAGTCCCTCGACTTTCTGTAGAACGGACGGCGCACCACTTCGACTGGCAGCATGCGGCCGCGTACATCGACTTCGAACCGGGCCCCGGGCTTCGCAAGCTCCACAGGAAGGTAGGCCATGCCGATGCCGAGACGCAAGCTCGGGCTGAAGCTTCCACTGGTCAGGCGGGTGACGGGTCCTCCCCCATCTAGAGCATGTACCGCGTAACCCGCCCGCGGCACGCCGCGGCCCCGCGCGGCCAGGTGGGCGAGCCTCCGCACCAGGGGTCGCTCCCGCGCCTCGACCAGCGCATCGCGTCCCGTAAAGTACGCCCCGTCATCGAGGGTCACGGCAAAGCCCAGGCCGGCCTCGTAAGGACCCGCCGCCGCGTCGATGTCGTTACCGTACAGGGGCAGCGCAGCCTCCAGCCGCAGCGTGTCCCGCGCCCCGAGACCCACCGGTGACGCGCCTCCTTGGATCAGCGCGTCCCACAGCGCCGCGGCCTGCGCGACACCGACTACGCACTCGCCCCCGTCCTCGCCGGTATAGCCGGTACGGGCGAAAGTGACCGTCCCACCCTCCCAGTCGAGCTCCACGCATGAGCGCAATTCGAGCTTCGTGACTTCATCCCCAAGGACGCTGCCGAGCAGCGGCATCGCCTCCGGACCCTGGACGGCCAGCATCGCGGTCTCCGCGGTGATCTCGGAAGCCATGTCGCCGGATACGGACCGCAGCCGGTCGAAATCCTGGTCGGCGTTGGATGCGTTGTGGACGACCAGCCATCGCTCGCCGGCCAGTCGGTATATGAACACGTCATCCTCGATGCCCCCGGCCTCGTTGCAGTAGAGCGAGTAGTGGGCCTTGCCGACAGCCAGCCGGTTCACGTCGAAGGTGGTAACGGATCTGAGCAGCGCGGCCGCCTGCGAACCCTCTACCCGGGCCCGGCCCAAATGGGAGACGTCGAAGACACCTACCCCCTGGCGAACGGCATGGTGCTCACCGACTATCCCCTGGTACTGGAGGGGCATATCCCAGCCGGAGAAGGGTGCGAAACGGGCCCCGAGAGCTTCGTGCCGGTCCCGCAGTGCCAGTTGTCTGAGCCTGCGTCCGGCGCCGGAGCCGCCTTCTTCTGTCACACCCCGAGTTTAGCCCGCGCGGCCAATCCGACGACACGTCCGCCGGCCAGGGGCTTCATGTCTCGTGCACGCGGCTGGTGGCCGCTACGTGACCGAGGCTGCGAACACGTTGCCCACCAGCCGGTCCAGCACCGCATCGAACTCCTCCTGGGACTGGTCCACCGCCAAGCCCTCCAGGAGTGCCCGGCTGAAGCTCGCCACCATGCCGTGCTGGCGGGCCAGACGCTCGCACGCCACCACGTGGTCGTAGCCCCCGGAGAGGGCCGCCACCCGGACCACGTTGGGATGCCCCACCAGGTCCACATACAGATCATTTTGGCTGGGGAGGGTCAGCTTGAACATGACGCCCGAGTCCCCGAGCCGTCCCAGCCGGGCCAGGATGGCCCGTCGGAGCATGTCCTCCGCCTCGGCCTTCTCCGGGCTGTTGATGTCCACCTCGGGTTCGAGGATCGGCATCATCCCGGCCGCCAGTATCCGCTCCCCCACCTCGAACTGCTGCTCCACGTTGGCCTCGATGCCCTCCCTGTCGGCCATCTTGATGACCGAGCGCATCTTGGTGCCGAAGACCGCACTCTCCCGACCCTCCTCGAGCAGGTCGTCGAGGCCGGTCATCGGCTTCATGAGCTGGACGCCGTCCCGCTCCCCGTCCAGACCCTCGTCCACCTTCAGGAACGGCACCACGCCCTTCTCCCGCCACAGGTAATGCGCTGAGCCGACGCCATCGATCCGGCGGCGCATCGTGTCGGCGAACAGGATGGCGCCGATGACCCGGTCCCCGCCGAAACCCGGGCTGGTGATGATCCGGGTTCGCATGTCGTGGATCAGGCCGAACATCTCATCGCTGGTCGAGTAGGCGCCCTCGGGTATCCCGTATCTCGCCAGAGCCTTGGGTGAGCTACCCCCGCTCTGATCCAGCGCGGCGATGAACCCTCGCCCTTCCTTGACCTTCTGCAACTGGTCTGCGTTCATGCCCTCGTTCCGGGTTGTCCGACTCGTGAACCGGTACCGGCTGGCACTACCCCGCCGGTGCCGGTCGCTACGTTAATGGCTATGGACAGTGCCTCGCCGCAGCCTCGAGCGCCCTCGAAGATATCCCGCGCCACGCGGGCCGTGGGACGCAAGATCGAGGGGCAGTTCTCACGCCACGGCTGGGCGTTCCGGCGGCTGGCCATATCCCACGCCACCAACGTGGCCGGAGACGCCCTGGTCGCCCTGGCCCTGGCCGACACACTGTTCTTCTCGGTACCCACCACCGAGGCTCGGGGAAACGTGGTTGCGTTCCTCCTCCTGACCCTGGCCCCCTTCGCCGTGATCGGACCCCTCCTCGGCTCGCTGGTCCACCGGTTGCCTCGCAGCCATCGGGCCGGACTGGCCTTCGGGTCATTGGGGCGCGTGGTGCTGGTGGTCGCCATGGTGCGGGCGGAAACCGACCTCGTGATGCTGTCGATGGTATTCGGGATCCTGGTGCTGTCCCGGATCTACGGGATCAGCCGCAGTTCGATCCTGCCCACGGCGCTACCCGACCCGGCCGACCTGGTGGAGGCCAACGCCCGCCTCGCCCGGCTCGGGATTCTCGCCGGCGGGGCCGTCCTCCCGATCGGGCTGGGCGCCATCAATCTGCTGGGCAACATGGCCGCTCTGGTGCTGGCAGCCGGCATCTTCGCCTGGTCGGGCATCACCGCGCTGGGTCTGCGGGTCGACCTCCGGCCCGCACGGGATCCGGGCATGGAAGCTATTCCGGTGGCCCGCTCCCCCGCCTCCCGGCGGGCAGTCCGCCATGCCCGGATTGCCACCGCCATCGTCCGCCTCCTGAACGGCTACCTCCTCCTCCTGGTGGCATTCGTCTTCCGGGACGACGAGGCGGGAATCGTGGGGTTCGGCAGCCTGCTGCTGGCTGCGGGCGCCGGCTTCGGCGTGTCATCGCTGCTGGCCCAGTTCCTGGCCCGGCGCCTTCACGAGGAGCCGATGGTGGTGGCGGCCCTGGCCCTGGAAGCGGCCGCCGCGTTCATCAGCGCCCACGTGTTCGGCGTGTGGTCCGCGGCGGCCGTAGCCTTCTTCGCCGGGCTCGCCTGGGGAACGGCCAAGTTCGGATACGACGGCCTCCTCCATGCCAGCGTCCGGCCCGAGGAACGGGGCCGCATGTTCACCTATTCGGAGACCCTGTTCCAGCTGGCCTGGGTGGTGGGGGCGGTCATTCCGGTGCTGGTACGCATCCCGGCCACGCTCGGGCTGGTCCTGGCCGGATGCGCGGCGCTGCTGGCCCAGGTCGTCCTGGTCAGCGCCCTGCTTATCTCGATGGCCGACCCGGCCGACACGGATCCCAACGGCGTCCGCCGGTAGCCGTCATCCGCGCTCCTCGAATATCCGGTGAATCCGTTGGATGGTGTCGGCCTCATCGGGTGGTTTGTCGGGCCGGTACTGCTTGACGCGGGCGAAACGGAGCGCCACCCCGCCCGGATAGACCGGGCTCGACTGGACCCCGTCGAAGGCCACTTCGGCCACCACCTCCGGCTGCACGAAAACGACATGGCGTTCCCGGCGAACCTCGATTTCGAGAAACCGTTCCGTCTGCCAGGCCAGCATCGCATCGGTCAGGCCCTTGAAGGTCCTGCCCACCATCACGAACCGGCCGGTCTCGGCGTCCCTGGCGCCGAGGTGCAGGTTGGAGAGCCGGCCGGTGCGGCGACCGTGGCCCCACTCGGCGGCCAGAACCACCAGGTCGAGGTGGTAGGCCGGCTTGACCTTGAGCCAGGCCGATCCTCTCCGGCCCGCCTGGTAAGTGGAGTCGATCGCCTTGACCATGATCCCCTCGTGGCGGCGCCGGCGGGCCTCCGACAGGGCGTCCTCCGCTTCCGACACCCGGTCGGTGACCAGCTTGGGAACCAGGCACTCGGGCGGAACCAGGCTGTCGAGCACGGCGATCCGCCGGCCGAGGGGTAGGTCGATCATGTCCTCTCCGTTGAGATGAAGGATGTCGAAGAAGTACGGGAGCAGCGGCTTCCTGTCGCCGCCCTGCCGGGTGCCGAAACGGCTCATAATTTGCTCGAAGCGCTCGGGGCGACCCTCCAGGTCGTGAGCCAGTACCTCGCCGTCGAGCACCACGCTAGAGACGGGAAGACCGGACACCACGTCGGCCACCAGCGGCAGCCGCTCCGTGACCTCGTTAAGCCGCCGGCTGAACACGGCGACCTCCGAGCCGGACCGGTGCGCCTGGATGCGGACGCCGTCGAGCTTCCATTCCACGGAGGACCGGCCGGACGATTCCATCGCATCCGCGGCCGAGCCGGAGGCCGAGGCCAGCATGGGCCGGACCGGCCGCAGCGGAACGATTCGCATCGCCCGCAGCGCCGCCTCACCCTCCGTAAGTGCCGGAACGGCGATCGATCCGAGATCACCCCCGAGCATGGCGGCCCGCCTCACAACCGCCGCATCGATACCCGACGCTGCCGCCACCGCGTCCATCATCAACCCCTCGAGCGCTCCGTGCCGGAGCTCGCCCGTGAGCAGGCGCCGCAGGTAGTCCTGCTCGTCCGTGGTGGCTCGACCGAGCAGGGATTCGAGCAGGGCGGTCCGGCGAGCCTGCGAACCGGCGCCCTGGATGCCCGGGATCATGCCGATCACCTGATCCACCTCCCCGATGTCGAGGACCGGTTCCGGCGCCGGATCGACCTTCGACGCCCACAGCGCGGCCGGGCCCACCCCGACGCGCCCCTGGCGCGGCCGGCCCGCCAGAAACCCGACCAGGATCCGTACCTCATCCGGCTGTGCCCTACCAAGGAGATCGGCCAGGCCGGCCACCTTGGCGCGGCGCGCCCTGGTGCCCGCGATCTTCTGCGACGTGGCAACCACCTCGGCAAGTCTCAACCGGCGCCTCCGATCGCTCCACGGCCGGGCTGTCAGGCAAGACAATTTACTCATGAAACGCCCGCCCATAACGTAGAGTCCTAATCCAAAGGACGAAACACCGAGCCCGCGGCCCGAGAGAGACGGCGATCCCGCCCCAGTCAGGCCTGCCGGAGTGAACGGGAGGAGCACATGAACTCGCAATCCATGATCGTCGCCATCGGCCTGGTGGCACTCCTGATAGCCTATGCCGCCGTCCGTGACTCCCAGGACGGATGGTCGGGCACTGTCGGCCCGCTGAAGTGGTCCTTCTCCGGAAGCTGGTCGTCGAGCATCGCGGTAGTGCTGGCCCTGGTCCTGGTGTTGCTGCGCTCGGGGGCGCAGGCCACTCTGGTCGCCTTCGGGATCCTGGCGGTGCTGGCGCCCCTGATCTACAAGGGGATCGGTCGATCCGAGGGGGCTTCCAAGCCGGTCTTCTTCATCGTCTCGGCGATCATGACCTGGTCCACGCTGGTCATCCTCTACACGGCCGCAACCTCGGTGCCATCCCTGGTGAGCACGCTTCCGATCCTGTCCGTCCTGGTCATCGACGCCGCTCTGGTCCTAGCCATCCTCGGAGCGGTGATGAACAGCGTTCGCAACCTGGCCGCGGCGGCCTCGGGCGACGGCTCGGAAGCCTGGATCCTGCCCTGACGTAAGGGGGTTCAGCCGCCGAAGGGCGAGTCGCCGCCACCCAGCACCGACAGCTGGCGTTGGCGGCCCGACACCGGGCCCGGAATGATCAGGGCGGGTGCCCGGAAGGAACCGGGAACCTCCAGGTCGACCATCATGGTCTTGCCGTCGAGCGCGCCCCCGCTCCACACGGTCATCGTGCCTCCCCAGCGGTGGCCCGGATGGTCGATGGCGCCCAGCGACGCCTCGGCGACATCCAGGATGTTGCCTCCCTCTCCGATGACCCGAACGTAACCCTGGTAACTCACCTGCGTATCCTTGCCGGCTTCCTCGCAATCGGGACATCGTACCCACCCCGGGCGATCCTACCGGCGAAGGTCATCCGGTCGCCCCTGCCCGGAGCGAGTCGACCGGCGCCATCCGGGAGGCGCGCAGCGCCGGGTAGAGGCCGGCCAGCAACCCCACCAGCGCACCGAGGAACGGCGCAGCGAGAGCGATCCTGGGGTCCATTACCGGGGTCCAGGTCCGGAGTGCCGACACGGTGACCACCACCAGTACCCCGGCGCTGGCCCCGATCACCCCGCCGAAGAGGCCCACGCCGGTGGACTCGAGGAGGAACTGGTACGCGATATGGCGCCTTCCGGCGCCCAGCGCGCGGCGCAGCCCGATCTCCCCGATCCGCTCGAGAACCGAGACGAGGGTCACATTGGCGATCCCGATGGCGCCCACCAGCAGCGAGACCCCTCCCAGTATCAGGAAGAGCGCGTTGACATCCTCCTCGACACCCGCCCGGACCTCGTCCGGCTCCAGCGGCGCCTGCACCTGGACCGCATCCGGATCGTCGGGCGACACGGCGATCGGCGCCTGCGCCGAAATGAGCGAGGCCGCCCCGATCTCGGTGTCGATCTGGACCGTGGTGGGCGATTCCAGGCCGTACATCTCCCTGGCGGTTCCCTCGGGGATGATCAGGGCGTTGAGCAGTTCCGGCTGGCGCTGCACGTCCTCCAGGATCCCCAGCACGGTGAAGCTGGCGTCGCCCACGAACACGACCGGCTGCTGGTCCACCCTGGTCACGTTGAGGCGCTGGGCCACGCCGGTCCCCAGTACCACCACCCGGTCGGCCCGCTCGGAATGGCCATGGTCGAACCACCGGCCGGTCGAGAGCTGCCCTCGGGCGGCCGCATAGAGACCGGGCGATGCCGCGATCATCGGCATCTGGAACTCGGTCAGGCCCAGAGGATCGTTCACCGGTACCGCCGAGGTGAGCCGCCCGCCGAGCGGGACTTCCGCCATGGTGCCGGCCGCGACCACCCCGTTGAGCCTGGAGACGCGTTCTTCCGAGTCCCACGGGAGGGCCACCTGAGCCTGGCTGGTGCCGAAGAAGCCCCGGTCGTTGGTGACTACCACCGAGGTGGCGGCCAACTCGTCGAATGCGGTGACGATCTGGGCGCCGGCTGTCTCGGCGATGCCCAGCGTGGCCACCAGAGACGCGATACCGAGCACCGCTCCCAGGGCGGTCAGCAGGGAGCGTCCGGGCCGGGTGAAGAGGCCGGCCAGCGCCTCGGCGAGGAGGTCCCGCACCCGGAGCCTGGCTCGCAAACGACCGACCGCCATGCTTCAGACCGCGACCGGTTCCGACAGGCGCCCGTCATGCATCCGGACAATCCGTTCAGCCCGGGTGCTCACGGCATCGTCATGGGTCACCACTAGCAGGGTCAGCCCGTCCGATCGCAGGTCGTCGAAAAGCTCCAACACCGACTCGGTGCTGGCGGAGTCGAGGTTGCCGGTCGGCTCGTCGCAGATCAGGATTGCCGGACGGGTGGCGATGGCCCTCGCGATGGCGACCCGTTGCCGCTCGCCTCCCGAGAGGCGGCCGGGCCGGAAGCCGGCCCGATGGTCGAGGCCCACCCGATCGAGGGCCGCCATGGCCCTCGCCCTGCGCTCCCGCCGAGGCACGCTGTTGTACAGCATCGACATGATGACGTTCTCCGTGACCGTCCGGTGCGCCAGGAGGTGGAAGGACTGGAATACGAACCCGATCCGATGGGCCCGCAGGCCGGTCCGGGCGCCTTCGGAAAGCTCGGTGACATCCGTGCCCTCGAACCGGTAGGTGCCGGCGGTATGGCGATCCAGGAGGGCGATGATGTTCAGCAGGGTCGACTTGCCGCTACCCGACGGCCCCACGATCGACAGGTACTCGCCCCGCCTGACCTCCAGGTCGGCATCACGCAGCGCCCGCACCTCGATGTCGCCCGACCGGAACGTCCGACCTACCCCAACCAGGCGGATCAGCTCAGCGGTCACCCGACGCCACTCCTATCACCACCAGATCGCCCTCCACGATCTCACCGTCCAGCGGCGTGATCTCCACTAGGCCATCCGCGGCCAGGCCCGGCTCCACCCGGATGAACCTGGTCGTGCCGCCGGGCTCCAGGACTTCGATCCGGGTCGAGCCGTCGGCGGCGGCCGACAGGGCCGCCGCCGGGACGGCCAGGACCTCGCCTGCGGTGCCGCCCACCGGTATCACCACCTTGACGTTGGAACCGACCAGCTCATCGGGTATCCCCTCGGCAACCATCTCGATGTAGTAGCGGTTGCTCGCAACCCCGTTGGTACCGGGACGGTCTGCGACCAGCCGGATCTCGCCGCGGAGCGGCGCCGCCAGCAGGGAGTCCTCGATCAGCGCCTCCCCTCCCTCCTTCACCAGTGCCACATCGGTATCGAGCACCGAGCCGCGTATCGCCAGCTCGGAGCCCGAAACCGTCATGAAGGAGGCGGTGACCGAGGTGCCCGTCTCGGCGGTGACGAGGTCTACCCGGACCGGCAGGCGTTCCAGGAAGATCAACTCGCCGGCCGGAATCCAGATCCCCGTCCTGTCCTCGAGGTCCGCCAGGGCTTCACGAGCCTCCACCACATCCATGCGGGCGTCCTCGATGCCGGCCCGGGCATCCTCGATGGCGGCCCGGGTGTCCTCGGTCTCGGCCAGGGCATCGTCCAGGGCATTCCGGGCCCTCTCGACCGCCCGCACCTCGGCGACCGTGTCCGGAGGCGCCAGCAGCTCATCCAGGGCCGACCGGGCTTCAGCCAGGCCGTCGGCCGCGGACCGGACGGCCGCTTCGGTCTCGATCACCTGCCGTCCCAGGTTCTCGTAGGCCTCCTCGATTCCCCGTTCGGCAGCGTCCAGCGCAGACGAGGCGGCCTCAACCGCCTGACGGAGACTCTCGAGCTGATTGCCGGTCGGCGGCTGTCCCGTGTCGGGATGCACCCCCAACCTGGCGCTGTCCCACCGACCACCGGCCACTGCGTAATCCACGGCCGCCCGCTCCCGCTGCGCCTCGGCATCGATGATGGCGCGCTCGGACGCGGCCGTGCCCCGCTCCGCGTCGGCCTCGGCGAAGGCCAGTTGCTCCTCGGCCGACGCCTGCGCCGACCGGGCCCGACGGACATCCAGCTCGTCGGGCCCCTCCCTCGCATCCGCCAGTGCCTCTCGAGCCTGGCTGAGCTGGTACCGGGCGTCGTCCTCCTGCCTCATGGCGGTCGTCAGCCGGTCTTCGGCGGCGTCCAACCGATCCTGGGCGGCCTTCACGCCGTCCTCCGCCGATGTGACGGCCTCGGCTGCGGTTTCGAGCCGGTGGCGGTCCTCATCGCTGATCCCGTTGGCTTCGTAACCCGCCGCCGCATACCACGCTTCGACGGCGTCTTCGGTGGCGGGCGTCCACACCTCGTCGGGCGCCCCGGAGAAGTAGCCGAGCCTGGCCAGGGCCTCCTCCACCTGGAGGACGTCCGGACCCTCCGCCTGCGGGAGCAGGTCCCGGTAGACGGGGATCCTTCCCCTCAGCAGGAAGACGGGCCGTCCCGAGACCTCGACCGCAGCCGCGCCTTCCACCAGCTCATCCCCGCGCTCCCGGGCCGAGGTCACGATCAGAGTCGAAGGACGTCCGCCCAGCGCGCCGCCGAGCCGGAGCGAAACCGGGTCGTCATAGCCGACATCGGCCCTGGTGATGACATCCGCCACCAGCTCGGTGCGCTCCACCTCGACCGTGATCGGGGAAGGAGCGGGAGGCTCCGCTTCGAGCGCCACCTGGGCCGGCGACCGGATGTTACGAGCGGCCGTCCACCCCAGCCCGGCAGCCACCGAGACGGCCAGAAGTACGGCGCCGACGGCTACGGCTCGCCTCATGCCGCCGTACCTGTCACCGCGTTCTCCTCACACCCGTGGGACAGCCGTCAGGCCCGGAGCCGCTCGAGTACGTCCCGGTTTTCCCTGACGAAGTCGCCCTCGTACTCGCGGAAGACTTCCAGAACCGTGTCGTTCAGATCTTCGCCGCACTCGAACGAGGCCACCGCTATGTCACGCTCCTCCTGCTGGAGCGCCTCCAAGGCCTCCTGATCGATTCCCGCCATCGCCTCCTGCCGGGCCTGATCGAAGAAGTCGGCAATCTCTTCCTCGGAGCGGTCTTCTTCCCAGAATGCCTCGGCCTCCTCCTCGCTCATTCCGGCGAACGGGTCGAAAAACGCATTCTCGGCGCCGACGATCTCTTCCAGCCGCCGGCCGAATTCCTCGTTGACCTGCTCGAACATGGCTTCCTGGCTGTCGTAGGGGAAGCCCCGGTCAGCCATGCAGCCCGCCCAGCCTGCCTCGGCCTCCCGGAAACGGGGATCGGCCTCAACCCGCTGGTTGAGTTCCTCCAGCTGGGGCCCGAGTTCGATGAAGACTGCGTTCATCGCTCCGAAGACCTCCTCGTAGGCCTTCCCGTTGCAACCGCTTCCCCACAGATCGCCGACCGACTCGACGTCTCCGGACGCGCCGGGATCGCCGAATGTGCTCTCTCCATAGAGCACCTCTCGGTAAGCATCCCGCTCCGACTCCGAGAGCGACGCGACGATCTCGGCGTTCGGATCCACCCAGTCCTCATCCCCGGACGAGAAGAGATCCTCCTCGCCGAACCAGGTCGTGATCCCGAACCCCCGCTCCCGGGCGAACTCCTCCTGGTCTGAGGCGACGAAGCCGAGACCCTGCGGCCGGACGGCCGGGATGTACTCGAACCCTTCCTGTGCCATGCAGGAGGCGATGGACTCCTGGACCCGACGCTCCATGTCCGCAGCGAAGGCCGCATTGCCTTCCGGATCATCGAATCCGAACCCGAGGAAATCCTCCAGCGTCTCGGGTTCGCCCTCCTCCTGGTCGTTCCCGCTGCCGGTGGCGCCGGCCTGCGTCCCGGCGGTCGTGCTGCCGGCGGCCTCGTCCACGGTGGGATCGGTGACAGCATCGACAGTGGAGCCTGTGGCTCCGGTGCCGGGTTCCGTCTCCGCCGGGTCTCCTCCACATGCTCCGACCAGGACGGCGAGCACCGCGACCATGGACATCCATTCCCTCATCACGTTCATGTCAGATCCCCGATCGTCAGTCGTCCCATGTGACGGTGGTCTCATCCGATATCTCGGCCGGCCCGTCATGTATCCAGTTCCCGTTGCGGTCCCAGAACACCTTGATGACCTCCACCAGCTCGTCGTCGTTGTTGGAGGAGGGGTCGTCCGGACCGACATACACGAAGTCCACCCTCCCGCTGTACGGCGTCGTCCGCGTCACCCTGTGGACGGTGACCCCGTCACGGATCACCATCATGACCAGCTGCCGCCGACCTCGGTTGGACCCGATCAGCCGCACCTCGACTTCCACCACTTCCTCGTAGCGCGCCTCGATCGGACCGTCGATCTCCACGCGATCCGGGACATCCGTCCATTCAACTTCAACCCAAACTTGATGGGGACGGGTCTCCCGGAACTCCTGCCCGAGATCCCCGACCCAGGCATAGATCCGGCTCGTCGCGGCCCGAGGCCCGTGCGCCAGGCTTGCCTTGATCTGTCCCAGGTAGTTGGTGCGAGGGTCGGCCCGATCGATCACGCAGTCCTCGGCCGTGCCGGCGTCGACGCCGTACAGCCGGGCATCGGTCACCAGGAAGCAGGTGCCGTCGTACCTGTGACCGAATCCCGAGACGAACATGTCGACCAGTAGCCCGCGGTAGGGGCTTCCGTCCGGCCTGGTGGCGGTGACGGTGACCACGATCCCCTCGTCGTGGAGACTCGTGGCGCTGGACACCTCGATGGCAAGCACCACATGGCTAGCGCCTCCGGCTTCGAGGACGCCTGCCAGCAGGAGAGCCGCCTCCTCACGGGTAACCGGAAGCACCGGCTCGAACAGGTCCGTGGCGGCCGGCCACTCGATCCCCAGAGCCGCCAGTCCCGCCACCGCGCCCAACGCCTCGTCCGACCATCCTTCCAGGTCCGAGTAAGGAAGAGCGTCAGGATCTCCTTCGCCCGCAATGCCCGCGGCGGCCAGCGTGCGTGCAAGGAACAGGGCCATCTGGCGGCGACCGACGAGAGCGTCAGGATCGAACTGTCCCGGCCGTCTCCCGGTCGTGATCCCCAACTCGTGCAGCCGGGCTACCGACCGTTGCCCGTCGGCGTCAAGGCCGGAGATGTCCTCGAAGGGCATGGAATCGCCGGCCGGAAGCTCCACACCGAGCGCCGACGCTGTTCTGATCAGGAAGCGAGCCATCTGGGCCCGGGTCAGGTGGTCATGCGGCGAGTAGGTGGTGGGGCTGGTCCCGGTGGTGATCCCGTAATGGGCCACGCAGTCGATGGCCCGGACCGACTCGTCGCTCAGGTCCTCGGTGTCCGCGAAGCCGGATGACGGGATCGTGGCGGGACACGCCTCACCCCCCGGCTCCTGCGCCGATACGGTACCCGCGAGAAACACCAGGATCGACACCAGGATGCCGAGAGCCGCCGGCCGGATACCGCCCTTCCCCACCCTGCGCAATCCAGCTCGGGCGCCGTATTGCTCCGGTCCGGTCTGCATCCTCTCCGTCGGCTCGGCCTCCATACGATGCAGCCTATTGGACACCGGACCGTAGCTCTGCAGAAGGAACCCCGAAAGCTCCCCGAGCCGTCTACCGGAACTCAGGGCTCTTCACCCATCGCCGCAGTGCCGTTGCGGAGAACCCCGGCCCACCCGTACCCCGGCCGGTCGAGGACGGGGCTAGTCGCCTATCAGGTGACGATGCTGATCGAGTAACGGCACCACGACATCAGCAGGTGCGGGAGGCAGGAAGATGAGCACCCGGGACACCCCCAGGGCTTCCCACTCCTCCCACTTGTCCGGATCGGGACTGGTACCGTAGACGCCGATCTCCACCTCCGCCGGATCCCTTCCGGCCTGCTCGAGAAGGGCATGCAGCCTGGCGATGTCTCCGGCCAGGTCCTGCGGGTGCACCGGCATCCAGCCGTCGCAGTACTCGGCCACCGCCGCCAGCGCCATGGGGCCTCCTGCACTCCCCATCACGATGGGGGGATGCGGCTTCTGGTAGGGCTTGGGCCACGCCCAGCTCTCCTCCATGCTGATCATCTCTCCCCGGTAGGAAGCCCGGTCTTCGGTCCAAAGAGCCTTCATCAGAGCGATCTTCTCCCGGACCAACCTGTGCCTCGTCCGGGCATCGACGCCGTGGCTAGCCATCTCCTCCCGGTTCCAGCCGAACCCGATCCCGAACTCGAACCGTCCTTCGGAGATGATGTCCAGCGAGGCCACCTCCTTGGCCAGCCAGATCGGATCCCGTTGCGCCACCAGGGCAATGCCGGTGCCGACCTTCAGCCGATCGGTGGTCGCTGCGATCGCGGCCAGCGCCACGAACGAGTCGTAGGTGTAGCTGTACTCCTTCGGCAGCGGCGGAGCATCCTTCCGCCCACCCCAGGGAGTGTCGCGGCTGGTCGGGATATGGCTGTGCTCCGCCACCCAGAGCGACTCGTATCCGCGAGCCTCCAACTCCTCCCCCAACTGAACCGGTTGGATCGAGTACTCGGTGAGGAAAATGTTCACCCCGACGCGCATCCGTGCACACCTCCAAGTTGACTCCGGCCCCGGACCCTAACGGCATCGAACCGCGAAGCACTCCATGACGGAATCCGGGCGCGCGAGTAAGTACCGGCCCGGGAGTAGGATTCCAGGAGGCAATGAGGGTGGGGTTGATGTTCCGGACCAAGAACCTGTTGATCTCGGAGGATTCCGCCCTGCCAGGACGGGACACCCCGGTCCTGGCACCCCTGCCGCACTTCGTGCATGGGCGAACCATCGCACCGCCGTTCCCGGAGGGTATGGAGATCGCCTATTTCGGCATGGGTTGCTTCTGGGGCGTGGAGAGGATCTACTGGCAGATCCCCGGGGTGTACACGACCGCAGCCGGATACCAGGGGGGATTCACCCCCAATCCGACCTACCGGGAGGTCTGCAGTGGATACACGGGGCACACCGAGGCGGTGATGGTGGTGTTCGACCCGGAGGCCGTCTCCTACGGAGACCTGCTGAAGCGCTTCTGGGAGGAACACGACCCGACCCAGGGGATGCGCCAGGGTAACGACCGGGGCACTCAGTACCGGTCGGCGATCTACTGGACGTCCGACGTCCAGCGCGAGACTGCCGAGCAGACCAAGGAAGCCTACGAGCGGGATCTGGCCGCTCGGGGCTTCGGACCGGTCACTACCGAGATCCGGCCGGCGCCGCCCTTCTACTACGCCGAGGACTACCACCAGCAGTACCTGGCCAAAATCCCCAACGGCTACTGCGGCCTCAAGGGAACGGGAGTGTCCTGCCGGGTACCGGCACCGCGGTGAACCGAGCGCATCCCGACCTGAACTCGCTGGCCTTCCTGGTCGGTACCTGGCGAGGCACGGGTAGCGGCCGGTACCCGACCATCGAGCCCTTCGACTACGTCGAGGAAGCCATCTTCACGCCGGGCCCCGGCAAACCGTTCATCGCATACCTGCAAAGAACCAGGCGAGCGGGTGGAGAGGGCGAACCGCTCCACTCCGAATCGGGTTACATCCGGCCCGGAGGTCCCGACGGCGCCGAGTTGGTCATCGCCCAGCCGACGGGAATCGTCGAGGTCCACACGGGAACGATCGACGGCAACCAAGTGCAATTGAGATCCAGGGAAGTCAGGACGAGCCCCACGGCGGTCGAGGTGTCCCGGGTCGAGCGCTCCATCAGGGTGGACGGAGACACCATGCGGTACCAGCTGTGGATGGCCGCGGTCGGCCAGCCCTTTCAAGTTCACCTCGAAGCTGAACTCACGCGGGTTATCTGACCAGGAAGCCGTGACGGAACGGGTCGTCCGGCTCGATGATGAACGATGCGGCGCCGGTGTAGTAGGCCCTCCCGCACACCTCCACCGTGACCGCCGCCAGGTCACCGACCGTACTCTCTGCCACGACCCGGCCGGTCATGGTCGATCCCGTAACACTCTCGAAGGTACGTACCTCCCCCGGATACACCTGCCCACGGGCATGGCCGATGGCCATCCGGGCGGTCACTCCCGACCCGGTCGGACTCCGGTCCACCTGCGAGTCGGCGAACACGCACACGTTGGCCGAGAGAGGTGCGTCGTCCTGGCCGTCGGTGAGGACCGATCCGTACAGATAGCCCAGGTCACCGGCATCGGGATGGACTAGTTCGACGCGTTCCCGCACCGCCGCGGATAGTGCGTCGGCGGCCCTGACCAGGTCAGCAACCGCGGAACCCGGAACCTCGAGCCCGAACCGCCCGGCGTCGGCTACCGCGTAGAAGGCGCCCCCGTACGCCACATCGCACAAGACCGACCCATAACCTTCTACTTCTACTTTAAGATCAAGGGAGTGGGCGAAGGCAGGCACGCTCTCGAAACAGACCGCACCGGCGTTTCCTTCGCTCACCTCGACGCGGACCGCCACCGGCCCGCAGGGACACTGGATTACGACCCTGGTCTCGGGCGCTGCCTTCGGAACCAGTCCCCTGTCCACCGCATACCTGCCCAGAGCGATGACGGCGTGGCCACACATGGTGGAATAACCCGAGTTGTGCATGAAGAGCGCCGCGAGGTCGGCTTCGGGAAGGTCGGGTTCCACCGGGATCACCCCGTACATGTCGACGTGGCCGCGCGGTTCGTGCATCAGGGCCGTACGCAGGTGATCGAGCTCCGCGAGGACGTAGCGGCGCTTGTCCAGGATGGTGGCCCCCGGGATGGGCGGGTACCCGGATTCGACGATCCGGACCGGCTCCCCGCCGGTGTGCATCTCGGTGGTCGTGATCTTGTGCGCCCGCTTCATCATCCCGCCGGGCGATGGTAACGCGCGCGGTGCCGGGATATCCCGAACGTCGGGGTAACCTGTCACCCGTCCGAGGAGGCCGATGGGGTTCAGAACAGACCAGATACATGCCGGCGTGACGCCCGACCCCGCCAGCGGCGCCATCCTCACGCCCATCCATCAGTCGACCACCTTCGTGCAGCCGTCCGTGGACGACTACATGGCCACCGGCTACTCGTACTCCCGGTCCGCCAATCCCACCGTGACGGCGCTGCAGGCACGGATCGCCAAGCTCGAGCGCGGGTTCGCTTCGGCGGCGTTCGGAACCGGTATGGCCGCCACCAACGCCGTCTTCATGGCCCTGCTCAACGCGGGGGATCACGTTGTGGTCAGCGATGTCGCCTACGGGGGCACCTACCGCCTGGCCACCAAGGTGTTCACCCGATTCGGGGTCGATTTCACCTTCGCGGACACGTCCGATCTCGAGGCGGTGACGGCCGCGATCAACGAACGGACCAGGCTCGTCTTCACCGAGACGCCCGCCAACCCGACCCTCAAGTACACCGACATCGCCGGAGTCTCGGAGATCGCCACATCGCTGGGCATTCCCCACGCGGTGGACAACACCTTCCTCACCCCCTACTTCCAGCGCCCGCTCGAGCTGGGCGCTGATCTGGTGGTGCACTCCACCACCAAGTATTTCGACGGCCATAACGCCACCGTGGGCGGAGCGGTGGTATGCCGGACGGAGGCGCTCTCGGAGGCGGTGGCCTTCGTGCAGAACGCCGCGGGCCTGATCATGTCGCCCATGGTGGCCTGGCTGACGCTCCAGGGGAGCAAGACCCTCAGCGAGCGTATGGAGCGCCAATCGGCCAGCGCCATGGCCGTGGCCGAGTTCCTGGAGGGCCATCCCAGGGTGACCACTGTCTCCTACCCGGGGCTGGCGTCGTTCCCCCAGCACGAACTGGCCACCGAGCAGGCTTCAGGATACGGCGCCATGGGATGGTTCGAGGTCGAGGGCGGCGTCGAGGCCGCCAAGTCGCTGATGGGATCCCTCCGGGTATGGACGCTGGCCGAGAACCTCGGGTCGGTGGAGTCGCTGATCACCCACCCGGTCACCATGACCCACGCCGATGTGGAGAAGCCGGAGCGCCTCCGGGTCGGCATAACCGACGGGCTGGTGCGCATCTCCGTCGGCCTCGAGGATGTCGAGGACCTGATCGAGGACCTGGCCCGAGGCCTGGATCGGCTCTAGCCCCACCATCCCCCCGGCACCTCGCCAAAAGACCGGTGCTCCGCACCGGGCCCCGCCCCCGCCACCACCCATCCTGTTGGAGCGGGGTAGGCCGCGGCCGGCCGGCTGCCGGACGGTTCGGCCTTCGCTCCATAAGCTGTCATGTTCCCGCAGTCCCGGCCCTTCCGATCGGTCTCGTAGCCTCGGCCGGTATAGGTGCTTGGCGATAGGCAACGTATCGGGGGCCTGTGACAGTTTCGAGCCCTCTCTGCGAGAGCGCGAAAAGAACCGGGCGTTAC
Organism: Acidimicrobiia bacterium; assembly: GCA_022827785.1. Taxonomy (GTDB): domain Bacteria; phylum Actinomycetota; class Acidimicrobiia; order Spongiisociales; family Spongiisociaceae; genus Spongiisocius. The sequence continues at coordinate 75,309 of JAJEIM010000039.1, read as the reverse complement.
GGATCGGGTCCCACGGTCACGTCAGGAGTAGTAGGCGCCCCGGCCGGTAGCCTGTCCTGCGCTTCTAGAATCGCGGGTCATGTCCGGCTACGTGGCCCCGCTCCGAGACGTCCACTTCGCCCTCGAACATATCGCCGGCCTCGATCGCGTCCTCGGCCTCGAACCGTTCCGGCACGTGGAGCAGGACGTGGTGGGTTCGCTTCTGGACGAGTGCGCTCGCTTCGTACAGGACCTGGTGGCGCCTCTCAACCGGGTTGGGGACGTGGAGGGGTCAACCCTCGAGGACGGCCGGGTGGCTACCCCGCCCGGTTTCCAGGAGGTCTACAAGGCCTACGTGAACGCCGGGTGGGGAACGATCGGCGCACCGGCCCGGTGGGGCGGCGCCCACATGCCCCGGATCCTGGGGGTGGCGGTCGAGGAACTCTTCACCTCGGGATGCCTCTCCTTCAGTACCGGGCCGCTGCTGACCACCAGCGCCATCTCCGCCCTCACCGCCCACGGAACCGACGAGCAGCGGGACCTGTACCTTCCCAGGCTGATCACCGGTGAGTGGTCGGCCACGATGAACCTCACCGAGCCCCAGGCCGGATCCGATGTGGGCGCCCTCGAAACCCGGGCCCATCCTGCCGGGGACGGAACCTACCGCCTCACCGGAACCAAGATCTTCATCACCTACGGCGACCATGACATGGCGAGCAACGTGATCCATCTGGTGCTAGCCCGCATTGCCGGTTCCCCACCCGGCACCAAGGGCATCTCGATGTTCATCGTGCCCAAGTTCCTGCCGGACGGGAGCGGCGAACCGGGCGAGCGCAACGACGTCAAAGTGGTGTCGCTGGAGCACAAGCTGGGCATCAAGGCCACGCCTACCTGCGTCATGGTCTACGGCGAGGACCGGGGTGGAGCGGTCGGTTACCTCCTCGGAGAAGTCGATAGAGGCATGCGGAACATGTTCACGATGATGAACACGGCCCGGGTGTCGGTCGGCATCCAGGGTATGGCCGTGGCGGAGCGGGCCTACCAGCAGGCCGTCGCCTTCGCCAGGGAGCGGCGGCAGGGCCGTGCGGTCGGGGCCACAGATCCGATTTCACCGATCATCGATCACCCGGACGTGCGCCGGATGCTGCTGACCATGCGGTCCTACACGGAGGCGATGCGCGCCCTGATCTACCGGACAGCCATGCATCAGGACCTGTCACGCGACGCGCCGGACGACGATCAGCGCCGCCTGCACTCCAAGTGCCTGGCGCTCCTCACCCCCGTCGTCAAGTCGTGGTGCACGGAAATAGGCGTGGAGGTCGCTTCGATCGGGATCCAGGTACACGGGGGCATGGGCTATATCGAGGAGACCGGCGCCGCCCAGCACTGGCGCGACGCCCGAATCACCCCGATCTACGAGGGGACCAACGGCATTCAGGCCATCGACCTGGTAATGCGCAAACTTCCCATCGACGGAGGCAGGTTCGTGAAGTCATACATCCGGTCGTTGTCACCTTCAGTGACCGCCTTGCGCGAGGCGGAGTGGCATGGAGCGGCGGACAGTCTCGAAGAGGCCCTTTCTCGACTAGAGGACGCCACCGGCCGGCTCCTCGCCGCGAGCGACCGGCCCAACCGGGTGCTGGCGGGTGCGAGTCCCTACTGCCTCATGTTCGGAGGTGTGGCGGCCGGAGCGATGATGGCCGAGTCCGCTTCGGCGGCGATCGCCGCAGGAGATCGCCATAAGCAGGCCACGTGCCGTTTCTACCTCGAACAGCTGTTGCCGCTCAGCACGGCTCTTCACGGTGCCGTTACAGGTGGGGATCAGGTGTTGTTCGACATCGGGGCGGCCGACCTGTAGCCGATCTGCTTCGCCGGCCGGGCGTTCAGGACGCCGCTCAGAACCCGGTCCGGGCAGGGGCCATGGTCTCGACCGCCTCGGCGATGCTCCGTTTCACGGCTCGGAGGGGATGGGCCGGCTTGCCGCACAAGGTCTCCACGAGTTCCCGGACCGCATCATCGAGTTCTCCGGGAGGAACCGAGTCGGTTAGGAATCCGGCCGCCTTGGCCTCCTGGGCGGTGAACGGACGGCAGGTCAACAGCAATTCCCGGGCCAGGGAGGGTCCCAGTTCACGAACCAGCCGGGGAACGCCACCCCAGCGAACCGGGACTCCCAGGTCTACCTCCGGAAGGGCGAAATAGGTGTCGTCAGCAGCGACCCGCAGGTCGCACGCCGAGGCCAGCACCACGCCGCCGCCCACGACCGCCCCCTTCAGCACCGCCACGGTGACCGCCGGGATGGCGTCGAATGCCTCCATCACTGCCTCGCCGCCCCGGACTATCTCCCGGACCGGGACTCCGCAGTCGGGCTCCAGCATGCGCAGGTCGAGCCCGGAGGAAAACGCCCGGCCCCTCCCCTCCAGCAGCACCACCTTGAGCGAGTCCCGGCGGGCCGACACTTCGGCCGCCGCCCGGGCCAGGGCGGTCAGCGTGGACGCTGCCAGGGAGTTCAGCGTCTCGGGCCGCTCGATGGTGATGGTGGCCTGCAAGTCGCCGCGATAGCTGATCGACACCTCGTCCATGCGGCTCCTCCTGCCTTCCGGCCCGTTACCACCCCACCGCCTTCCCTGCCGGCGCGCCGGCAGCGTTAGGCTCTGTTCGCCCGGATAGGAGAGCCGGTGGTTGATCCCAAACTATTGAATTTCGACACGCTGAGCGTGCATGCCGGGCACCATCCCGATTCCGACCATGGCGCCCGTGCGATCCCAATCTATCAAACCACCTCCTACGTGTTCCGGGATGTGGAGCATGCGGCCGGCCTGTTCAACCTGGAGCGGCAGGGCCACATCTACAGCCGGATTTCGAACCCGACCGTGGCCGCCCTGGAGGAAAGGCTGGCCGCACTCGAGGGTGGCGTCGGGGCGATAGCCACCGCCTCGGGCATGTCCGCCCTCTTCCTGGCCATAGCCACCCTCATGGGCGCCGGTGACCATATCGTCTCCTCCTCATCCCTGTACGGGGGATCCAACAACCTGCTGGCGACCACACTCCCCCGTTTCGGGATCCGGACCGCGTTCGTCGATCCGCGGGACACGGACGGCTTCCGGGACGCTATCCGTCCCGAGACCCGGCTGGTGTACGGCGAGACGCTCGGAAACCCCGGTCTGGAGATCATGGACGTGGAAGCGGTGGCGGCCATCGCGCACGAGGCCGGCGTGCCCTTCATGCTGGACAACACCTTTGCCACGCCCTACCTGTTCCGCCCCTTCGACTGGGGCGTCGACCTTTCCTATCACTCCATCACCAAGTTCATCGGTGGGCACGGGCTGGCCGTGGGCGGCGCGCTGGTCGACAGCGGGCGTTTCGACTGGGAGGCCTCCGGGAAGTTCCCCACGCTGACGGAGCCCTATCCCAGTTACCACGGCCTCAGGTTCACCGAGGAGTTCGGAACCCAGGCCTTCATCATCCGGGGACGGGTGGAAGGCTTGCGGGACTTCGGTGCGCCACTGGCCCCGCAGAACGCCTTCTACATCCTCCAGGGCATCGAGACCCTGGCGATCCGGATGCAGAGACACGTAGCCAACACCCGGGTGGTGCTGGACTTCCTGGCCGGCCGGGACGAAGTGGCCTGGATCAGCCATCCCGATCTGCCCGAGCACCCCGACCATGATCGGGCGGCCCGGTTGATGCCCGATGGGTGCGGCGCCATTCTGGCGTTCGGCATCAAGGGCGGGCGGGAGGCCGGCCGGCGGTTCATCGAGCGCCTCCGCATCTTCTCGCATCTGGCCAATGTCGGGGACGCCAAATCACTGGTGATACACCCTGCCTCGACCACACATTCGACCATGAGCCCCGAACAGCTGGCCAGGGTCGGGGTCGGGGAGGACCTGATCCGGCTCTCGGTGGGCCTGGAGGATCCGGACGACCTGGTGGACGACCTGGCCGCCGCCCTGCGGGCCTCGCAGCGGTAGGGTCGGAATGGACCTGACCGTCAGGGGCGCCAGGGTCTCCGCCACCACCGGAGGGCGGGATCTCGATCACGGGTTGCCGCTCCTCGTGTTCATCCACGGAGCAGCACTCGACAAGACCACCTGGCAACTGCAAACTCGCTACTTCGCGCACCACGGCTTCTCGGTACTGGCGGTGGACCTTCCCGGTCACGGCACATCCGACGGTCCGGCGCTCGGCGCCATCGAAGACTATGCCGACTGGGTGGCCGAGTTGGTCGTGGCGGCCGGATTCGGCGGGGCCCACCTGGTGGGTCATTCGATGGGGGCGCTGATCGCCCTAGAAGCTGCGGCGCGCCATCCGGGCTGCGCTACCACCCTCACTATGTGCGGAGGGGCAGCAGCCATCAGGGTTCACCCCAGTCTGCTGGCCGCGTCCGAGAAGGGAGAGCACGTGGCCTACGAACTGATGTCGTCCTGGGGTCACGGCAAGCCCTTCCACCTGGGCGGACACCAGACACCCGGTCTCTGGATGATGGGCGGCACCACCCGGTTGTGGGAACGGTCGCCCGCCGGAGTCCTAGCCTCGGACCTCCACGCTTGTAACGACTACGACGGCGGCGCTGGAGCGGCGGGCCGGATCCGGTGCCCGGCGCTTCTCATCCGCGGCTCGCTGGACATCATGACACCGTCCAGGGCGGCAGCGCCTCTACGGGAACACCTGCCCGGTCTGCAGGAGGTAACCATCGCCGGCGCCGGACACATCATGATGGTCGAACAGCCCGACCAGGTGATAGACGCCATCGCCGGTTTCCTGCGGAGCTAGACCTTCAACCGTAGTCCGGCCTCCGCGATCTACTCAACCTTCTACTTGAACGGCAACCTTTGTTTCAGCCTGAGTCGAAGAGTACGCCCTGCGGGTCCGGTCTCACGTAGCGTGGGACCCCGGTCCATGGCATATGGTCCATGAACACCCAGCTCCGGCGGTGGATGGCAGAGGGACCCCATGCCTGCAGCGCGGCCTTGTGAGTGGGACACGGGTAGCCCTTGTTGTTCTCGAAACCGTAGTTCGGATAGTGGGCAGCGAGGCGGCGCATCATCCGGTCGCGCGTCACCTTGGCGAGTATCGAGGCCGCAGATATGGAGAGGGAGGTTGCATCCCCCCGGACCAGCCTGATGGTTCTCGACCCACCCACGAAATCCCAGCGACCATCGATCAGGATGCGGTCCGGTGTCAGGCCCAAGCCTTCGAGCGCGCGGTGAGCAGCCAGGCGTTGGGCTTCCGACATGCCCAGCCGGTCACACTCCTCTGGGTCGGCATGGCCGGCCGACCACCGGACACACCAGCCGGCAATGCGGTTGAACAGGGCCTCCCGCTCAGTCTCGGTGAGCATCTTCGAGTCGCGTAGCTTGTAAATGCGCCGGTCCTTGGGGATGACGGCTGCTCCGACTGTCAGGGGGCCTGCCCAGGCACCCCTTCCGACCTCGTCAACGCCGACCACGACATCGTGTCCGACCTCCCAGAGCCGCTTTTCCACCCGGAGGTTGGGAGCCCGATTCTTGAGAACCGGGCGGAGCTTGGGAACGGTGCTCGCCACCCGCTCAGACTAATTCGCCCACCGCATGGCTCCGGTCCTCCCCACCTTCCACATCCTCCTATTCGACAAGAAGAGCGAACTCCTCCGCGTAAAGGAGATCCAGTTCCTCAGTGTATTGGAGGAGCACCAGGCGCTCTCTGGCCCGGAGCGTCGGATAGAGCGTCCGGTTGGCAGCGGTCTCGGGCCTCAGGTGCGACAGCGATGCGATGTTGGGGGTCGCCTCCCCGATGTGATCGGCCACGAGTGCCCCCATCCGAGGCTCCAGTATGAAGTCTATGAAGGAATGGGCGCTGCAAGGATGCTGGGAGGTGATCGGCACGGCCATCGACTCCAACCAGATCGCGGCACCTTCCCGAGGCAGGACGTAACGAAAATCGTCCGACTCGGGTGGGAGTGCCGCTAAGAAGTCATCCGATCTGCCCTGTGCCAGGTCGAGCCCCCCGTCGGCCAACCTGGTTGCGTAGTCGTCAGAATCGAATCCCCACAAGTGGGCCTTCGCCTCCCCCACCACCCGGCCCGCTTCCCGCACCTGGTCCCGGTTCATCGAGTTCGGCGAGTAGCCGAGGTGGAACATGGCGGCGGCCATGACCTGGCGGGGATCGTCGAGGAGCGAGACCCGGCCAGCGTATAACCAGGCCTGGGAGAGATCGAAGATGAGCCCCCAGCTCGTCTCGGCAGCGTCCGCCACCACGTTGACATTCAAACCGATCCCAACCGTGCCCCACACGAGGGGTACCGTGTAGAAGCCCTCGGAATCCGAGGTCGGTTGTGCGAGTTGGGCGTCGAGGTTCACCCGACCCGGCAATGCGATCGGGTCAAGCGTATGGAGTTGGCCTCCGCGCCAGAGAATCGCTGCCAGGTCCTGGGGCAACAACACCACATCCACCGGGTCTGCGCCTGCGGTCACGCGCGAGAGCATCTCATCGTCCGTCTCGTAGAACAACTCCATGACATCCACCGCGTAGCGCTCCTCGAACCGGTCGATGACCTCCGGCGACATCTGACCGGGACGGCTGAGCAGCACCACCTCGCCGTCGATCTGCCCGGACGCGCAGACCGGTGAGGGCACATCCTCGGTCTGGTCGGACCCGAACCCGCAGGCGACCAGCAGCGGTATGAGAAGCGTCGCGATCCCACGCCGCCGGCGCCGCCGAGACGCGGCGGAATGTCCCACATCCGGAGGCCCGATCACGCGAGATGCCCTTCCCGACCCTCAGGATCCACCGTCAGGACCCGCCATCCCAGCGAGCGGCCCGGTCGAGGAAGACCCGCGGATCGGCCAACCACTCGGCCATGCCGATCCGGCCCCCGTCGGTGAGCCAGGAGACGGCCTGGTTGATCTGGCGGAGGAGTGTGGTGTCGTCGATGCCGACCACGAAGCCTCCTCGTTCCGGGCGGGAGTCGAGGGCGGTGACCACGAAGGCGCCGTCGGAAGCGGCTGCGGCCAGCGTGTTGCCGGCGGTGCCTCGGGCTATCGCGTCGATCGTCCCCTTGGACAATGCCGCTAGGAGTTCCGCCTCCCCTACCTCCGCTCCGGGCTCTTCTCCCAGGTAGAGGACCTGCGGTCGGTGCGATTCGGCCGGGATGAGGCGGGCGCGGAGTCCCAGCTCCGGTGACACCCGGGCGGCGCTTATAACGAGCGAACCGTCCGTCTCCACCGTGACCGAGCCGGATGGCGTATCGATCCGGGTGCCCGCTGCCAAGCCCCCGTCCTCGTCCGCCACTCCGAGGATCTGGAGCAACCTGGCCTCGCCGGTCGTATTGGGCAGCACTCCCACCACATCGGTGGGCATCAACGCATCGTGATCCGGGAGTCGTGCCGCATCCTCGACACGCACCAGGAGCGACTGGCTGAAGTCGATGTGGCCGTCGGTGAACACCACGACCGGGTCGCCGGACTCGTCCCGGGTACGGGCTTCGAGGATGGTGATACCGCCTCCCACAAGATCGAACTCGTCGGTAGCCGGCCTCAGCCAGATGCCGGTCCATTGAGAGATGGCGGTCCGGTTGAACCGCAAGCCGTGGCCCTCCATCGCTTCGATCGCCGTGAGCAGGTCGGCCTCGTATCCGATGTGAGTGTCGAAACCGGACGATTCGGGATCCGCGTCCGCGGATGAGCTCACCGGTTCGAAGAAGGCATAGAAGCCGACTTCGACCGTGCGATCCTCGCTTCCGGCCGAGCAGCCTGGGGCTAACAGGAGAAGGACGGCGGCCAACACCCCAGCAAGGCGATCAGCGGGACGACCCGATCGTCGCCCTCCCACGCAGCGCCGGGCCCGGGCAGACTCCATCGTGCCTCCTATCCCTGATCCGGTGCGAGCCCGACGGAGGGTATCAAGGAGACCTTCCTAACTCGTACAAGCGATCCGCGGAAGGAACGGCTCTCCGGAACTGCGATCAGCCCGGGGGCCACCCCATCCGCCGCCCGCCCAGAACATGGAAATGGAGATGATCGACCGACTGTCCCCCATCCCCTCCGACATTGGTGACCACCCGGTATCCCGACTCGGCCACTCCCTCCTGAGCGGCAACCGCCGCGCACACGTTCAGTAGATGGCCGAGCAGCGCATGGTCGCTCTCCGCAGCGTGAGCGAGGCTACGGATGTGCCGGCGCGGAATCACCAGTACATGGACTTCGGCTTGCGGGGCGACGTCCCGGAACGCAATGGCAAGGTCGTCCTCGTAGACGAGGTCGGCAGGTATCTCCCCTCGAAGAATCATCCCGAAAACGGTGTCGTTGTGCGGATCAGCCACGTGCCATCGCTTCCTTCCATTCGTCCATCGGCATCCGTTCGGCCTCTTCCACCAGCATGACCGGAATGGCGCCCTCGATCCGGTAGCGCATCCTGGTCTCCGGATCAGTCGAGACGAGAGCGCCGTCGACCTCCTTGAGAGACGCCTTGCTGAGAGGGCACACCAGGATTTCGGCGAGCGCCGGATCGATTGCCATTGGGTCTGAGTATCGCACGTCTCGGACAGGTCGAGGTTGGCTCGGATCATCACTCCTGCCACCATGCAGCCGGATCATGGGTAACAACATCGCTCAGCGGGTACAGGAGGCTCTGGTGGCCCTTCAGGCCGACTTCACGGTGATTGACATCGACCCGGCATTCACCCACACGGCGGACTTCTGCGCGCGGTACGGCTACTCCCCGGAGCAGTCGGCCAACGCCATCGTGGTGGCTTCGAAGCGTCCGGCTGGACGCAACGCCGTATGCGTCGCCACTGCCACCACCCGGCTCGACGTGAACCGCCGGGTGCGTGGCCTCCTCGGAGTACGGAAGCTGTCCTTCGCCTCCGCCGAGTTGACGATGCAGCTGACCGGTATGGAGATCGGTGGGGTCACTCCCTTCGGACTCCCTGAGAACCTTCCGGTCTATGTGGACGCCCGGATCATGTCGCTCGACAAGATCATCGTGGGCGGAGGAAACCGTTCCACCAAGATCTCCGTCGACCCGGAGGTGTTCGGCCGGATACCCTCGGTCAGCGTCATCGAGGACCTGGCTAATCCGCTGCCCGAGCCTTCCGCGGACGGCTCGGCCTGAACTCCCTACGCATCAGCGCGACATAGCCGACAACGGCGACGGCGCCGAACGAGAACCACTGCACCGCATAGGACAGGTGGGATCCTTCGTCGGTTTCGGGTAGCGGGACAGGGATGGGAAGGCGGCCCGGGTCGTGCGGTTCGACCAACTGGATCCAGAACGGCTGGAGCGGCAACTCAACCTGCTGCTGGATCCGGTCGATATCGATCCGCGCCACCGTGTCGAGGCGGCCGGCAGGTTCCGCTCGGCCCAGGGCGGGCCTCTTCTGGTCGGCCCGGACAAGGCCGGTCAGGTCGACCTGCCCCGACTCCCCGAAGGCGTCGCCAATCGAGCCGATCTCGACGTCGAGCGGGAACCAGCCGACATTCACCAGGACGGCGGTTCCGTCGTCCAACTCCATGGCGTAGACACCGTGCACCCCGGCCTGCCCACGCTCGACCTGGGAGCGGACCAGCACTCTGCCGCGGTCGGTCAACCTTCCCTTGGCAGTGACTCTCGTGTGCTCGTAGTCGGCCGGATCGACCTCTATCCCCTGCGCCGGCCCGAGCGCGGCCACCAGATCCTCGAGCGGGATGGGTTGGCGCGCCAGCCTGGCCTCGAGGACGGCGTTGGACGCCCTGCGCTCCTCTAGACGACTCAGCTGCCAGAAACCCAACCAGACGCAGGCGACCGACACGACGGCCACCAGAACCGAGAAGATGATCCATCGGGGACGAACGGCTCGCATATTCCATTATCCCGCCATGGAGCGCATAGTCCGCCATCCATCCTGACTGTCCCGGTGGCCGTGCGCGGCCCGGCTGCCTGCTTCGCAAGACAGTTTCAGGCTGTAGCCTCGATCTTCCCGAGTTCGATCTCGGTCGCGACCACCTCGACCCGGCTGTGACGGCCCTCGGCGTCAGTCCAGAAGCGCCTGTGCACCTGACCGATCACGTCGACGGGAGTCCCGCGTTCAGCCTCGATGACGGCCGCGTCCGGTTCCCAGACCGTTACCGGGATGACGTCGGTCCTGCTTCTCGGAGCGGACAGGCGGATCGTCACCAACAGGCGGGCCAGCGATGCTCCCGACCCGAACACCCGATGCTCAGGTGCGGTGGTCAGCACGCCTCGCAGGGCAACCTCGTTGCGGTCGTGCCGCCGGGCGTCCTCTGTCTTGGCCTGATTGTCCCTCTTGGTCATGAGATTGGCTCCTTTCGCCACTGGGGAAGTGCGATAGGTAGACCAACTTATGGTGCCTGTGTGACATGATGTATCTCTACACGTGCTTTGTAGGTGTTTATAGATGTTATCGAGAACCGGACGGAACTCGGACAGCCGGGTCGTGCCTGATCGCCGGCCATGCCGGGCGTGGCCCGGCAACGTGGCGGTCGATCCGGGCTAGCTCCGTGCTGGCCCGGCTTCCTCGACCTGGCGGAGCAGGTCCTCGAGGCCGGGCATGTCCGGATCCGCTCGGCGGATCGCCTCGGCCAGCTGAGCGGCCGGATCCACCTCCCCCAACGCCAGGGCGGCTCGGGCGGCAACGAACCAGCACCGCCGCTCGTAGGGTTGGGCATCGGCATGAAGACGGTCGGGTCCGGCGACTTCCCACGCCTCCGCAGCCCTTCCCCGGTCCAGCAGGTAAGACGCATAGACGACCCTCGCCTCGGCCTCGGTGGGTCGATCGCCGCCGAGCTCCAGGAACCGGCCCCATGTCACTTCCACGTCGCGGTCGCGCTCCAGTGCGCGGAGAGAATCCATCTCCACTGGCATGTGGACGGTGTCCCCGGTCAGCCTCCGGTAGGCGCGGAGCTCGGCCAGCGCTTCGTCCCAATTCCGGCACCGGTAGCAACTGAGCCCCAGCAACTCGCGGATCGTCGATGACCGCGGACTGAGTTGTTTGGCCTCCAACAGCTTGCGGCGTGCGGCCGGGAATGCATCGTTGCCGTAGGAATCGACCGCTCCCGACAGCAGCAGCAGCGCAGCATCCCGGCGCTCCTTCCGGGTTACCCGGTGGATCTCATCTCGCATCCAGCGCGGCAGGTTCTGCGCGCCCGCTCCGGCGTGGGGCGGCTTACGCCCCGCCGGTCGCCCCCGTGTCTCCTGCTCAGACCGGCGACCCCGTCCCGGCGTCTTACGATCGTCCCTGGATCGCGCACCGGCGCCGGACCGGGCGGACCTTTGACCCTTCGATCGCGGCGCCGGGCCGCGCCCGGACTTGGGACGCGGACCCGATGCCCGCCCGGAGCGAGGTTTGGCGCCCGGCCCGCCCTTGCGGGGTCGTGAGGGCCCGCCTCCGGACCGCCCGGAGCGGCCGCCTGCTCCCGGTCCGCGGCGCCGGCCCTTCTGCGGTTTACCGCCGGGCCGGCCGGGACGGGACGTGCGGCGGGAGCGTTCGGATCCTGATCGATCTCGTGGACGGTCGGACACGGCCAGCCCCTTCCCGGGTGCTCGGAGTTACGCGGAGCGGACTCACGATGGTTCCGCGATGTGAGCCCTCTCTGATTCGGAAAGGCTAACCAGGAGGCGGCCGCCGACAGAACGGACTCGCTCGGTCGAGTGAGCCTGATCCGCCGGCCCGGGCCTGTCCGATGCCCTCCCGTCGCTATTCGGACCCGACTTCTACAGCCTCCGACCCGGCTTCCTCAGGATCTGTGATCCCGACCGCCGCCAGGACCTTCGCCTCGAGCAACATCGCCAGGTCGGGATTCTCGCGCAAGAATCTCTTCGCCTTCTCGCGGCCTTGCCCCAGTTGGTCGCCCTCGAACGTATACCAGGCGCCGCTCTTCCTGACGATACCGACGTCCACCGCCACGTCCAGGAGACTGCCCTCGCGGGAGATGCCCTGCCCGAACATGATGTCGAACTCGGCCATGCGGAAAGGAGGCGCCAGCTTGTTCTTGACCACCTTCACCCGCGCCCGGTTGCCGATCTGTTCCCTACCGTCCTTGATCGCTTCGATGCGACGGATATCCAAGCGCACGCTCGAATAGAACTTCAGAGCCCGGCCACCGGGTGTGACCTCCGGGGAACCGAACATCACTCCGATCTTCTCGCGGAGCTGGTTGATGAAAATGGCGGTGGTCATCGACCGGTTGACGTTGGCCGTCAGCTTGCGCAGGGCCTGGGACATCAGCCGGGCCTGGAGACCCACATGGGTATCGCCCATCTCGCCCTCGATCTCGGCCCTGGGCACCAGCGCGGCCACGGAGTCGACCACCAGCACATCGAGAGCTCCGGAGCGGATCAGCGTGTCGGCTATCTCCAGGGCCTGCTCGCCCGTGTCGGGCTGGGAGATCAGGAGTTCGTCGATGTCCACCCCGACCGCCTTCGCATAGATGGGGTCAAGGGCATGTTCGGCGTCCACGAAGGCGGCCAGCCCTCCGTTGCGCTGGGCCTCGGCCACGATATGAAGAGCGAGGGTGGTCTTCCCGCTCGATTCGGGACCGTACACCTCGACTATGCGCCCCCTGGGCACTCCCCCGATCCCGAGGGCCAGGTCGAGGGACAGCGCCCCGGTGGAAATATGGGCGATCTTCTGGGCGGCGGTCGAACCGAGCCTCATGATGGATCCCTTGCCGAACTGCCGCTCTATCTGCGTCATGGCCGTGTCCAGAGCCTGCGTCCGTTCCTTGTTCTTCATCGGTAACTCCTTTGTGTCATCGAGCCGACGGATTCGTGCCGGGTCTGTTACGCGACCAAAGGTAAGGAGGGGGTGTGACAGAAACTGCCGATTCCTCCTCGCCCGGCCGGGCAGACCTCGAAATTCGACTCGATATACACCAATTACACCTGCCGAACTACAGTCGTGTTATCCACAGCCAAGGTTAGTGGCCTGTCTGTGAAATAACCAGAGGTAGTAACCCCACACCGCCATTCCACAGAGACAGATCACAGCACTTGTGGATGTCACGAACAAATGTTCGCATTATACCTTACACGGCGGCTCGGAGTAACACCAGCATTTCCACCCGGCTTGCCAGTCACCGACGAAATCCCAGGTAGAGGCATCGCGGGCCAACCCATCCCCACCTTTTCAGCACCCCCCTACCCCGCTCGGGCCAGCGAGAACCTCTCCAACGGGTGGTAGGTGGTGCGGGAACCCGCGGTGCGACTCCGGTGGAACACCACCTCGGTGGCGCGGGCGCGAACTCTGGCGGGAGGGGCGGCGGTTACCGCAGCACGGAGGTCCATCGGGGGTCGGATCCTCGCCAGGGTGAGGTGGGCTCGAAAGGGACGTTCCTCGTGGCCGAACCCGGCCGAGGCCACCGCCGCATCGGCCACCGAGGCCAGCACGGACAACCTGCCCCCGTCGCCCTCCAAACCGGCCCACGCCACCGTCGCCTTGCGCGGCCTCGGAAAGGTCCCGAGCCCTCCGATCCGGTACGGGAAGGACGGGCCGAGATCGGCGGCGTCCAGGGCCCCAATGACCCGCTCCTGCCCGACCCGGTCGGCCGGCCCCACGAACCGCAAGGTGACGTGGAACTTCTCCGGCGGCACCGGCCGGCCCGGCAGATCCAGAGTGTCACGCCAGTCCCTCACGGCGAAACGGATCTCCGGTCGGAGGGACAGGGCCACGAAGTAGCGGTTCAGGGACGGGGCGGTCACTCCCCCCACCACTCACCCAGGATGCCGAGCCGGGCCAGCTGGAGTACCGTGGTCGTGGAATAGGCCCTGACCCTCTCCCGGTCTCCGGGCATCCGCAGGAGCCTGGATCGGGTATCGAGGGGAGTACGCACCGCCACGGCGACCGTCCCCGGCGGATGACCCAGGTAGTCCGGACCCGCTACACCGGTGGTGGCCACCGCCACATCGACATCGAGGACGTGGGCCGCTCCCTCCGCCATCGCCACGGCGGTCTCGGCGCCGATCACCCCATGGGACTCGATCGTCTCCGAAGGCACCCCGAGGATGTCCCGCTTCACGTCGGTGGCGTAGGCGATGACGCTGCCCCGGAACACCGCCGACGCCCCCGGAAGGAGACTCAGCCGGGCAGCCACCATCCCGGAGGTGACCGACTCGGCCGTACCGATGGTCCATCCCCTCACCCGCAGCTCGTCGAGGAGGATCTGTTCAAGGGTCTCATCGTCGGTGGCGAAGACGGACTCTCCCATCCGGCGGCGTACCTCATCCTCGAGCGGTTCGATGAGGGCCATCGCATCCGTCTCGGAACTCGCCTTGGCCGACAGGCGTACCTTGACCTCACCGGCCGAGGCGAGGAAGGCCACCGAAGGGTTGGAAGAGGCGCGGTACAGGTCATCCAGCAGATCCGCCACCGCCGATTCGCCGTGACCCCAGGTTCGCAGCACCCGGCTCACCAGAACCTCTCCGGCGCCGGTGGCCGTGCGAAGCCGGGGCAGGACATGGTCGTCGAGCATGCCGTACAACTCGGCCGGAACCCCCGGCAGGGCGAAGACCAACACCCCGTCGTGGTCAAGGAACAGGCCGGGAGCAGTTCCTCGTGGATTGAGGAGCTGTTCGGCGCCCTCCGGATACTCGGCCTGGCACAGGTTGCTCTCCGGAAACGGCCGGCCCAAGCGATCCCAGAAGGATCTCAGGCGGGCGGCCTGCTCCTCGCTGAACAGCATCCGGCGCCCGGCCGCCTCGCAGATGGCGGCCCGGGTGATGTCGTCCTGGGTGGGCCCGAGGCCGCCGGTGATGATCAGGGCGTCGGCCCGTGAGAGTGCGGTCCGGATGGCGTCCACCATGCGGTCGTGGTTGTCCCCCACCACCACCTGGTAGTGGGCATCGAGGCCCAGCTCAGCGAAACGCTCCCCCAGGTAGGCGGCGTTGGTGTTGACTGTCTGGCCCAGCAGGAGCTCGGTCCCGACCGCCAGCACCTCTACGATCACTCCGGGCTCCTCGACCCGGCCGGATCCTCAGCGGCCCGGGGACGGACCTCGCCGGTGAGGTCCGTCTCGTAACTGCCCGTTATCTCGACCTCCAGCCACTCGCCGGGCTCTCCGGCGTCCAGGCAGATCATGCCGTCGATGTCGGGTGCCTCCCGGTAGGAACGTCCCACCGGCACCCCGTCCTCCACCTGGTCGACCAGGACGGTAAGCCGCCTCCCCACCTGCTCGGCGTTGCGCCGGGCTGTGATCGCTTCCTGGACCCGGCTCAACTCCCGCACCCGGTCGGTCACCTCGTCCGGGTCTATCCGGCCCGGCAGGTCGACGGCCGCCGTGCCCGGCTCCGGCGAGTACGGGAAGAAGCCGGCCCAGTCGAGTTCGGCCTCGCCAAGAAACTCGATCAGCTCGTCCACGTCGTCGTCGGTCTCGCCCGGGTAGCCGACGACGAACGAGGACCTCAGCGCGGCCTCCGGCTCGGCGTCCCGGATCCTGGCGATGAGGCGCAGGTGGCTGGCGGTGCTTCCGGGACGGCGCATCGACCGGAGCAGCCGGCGGGCGGCGTGCTGGAGGCTGAGGTCGAAGTAGGGCGCCAGCTTGGGGTTGGTGACCATCTCCTCGATCAGGGCGGGCCGGATCTCGGTGGGATAGAGGTAGAGCAGGCGCATCCGGGCCAACTCATCGACATCGGAGACGAACCGGAGCAGGTCCACGATGGTATCCCTGGTCTCCACCCCGATGTCGCGCCCGTAGGCGGCCAGGTCCTGGGCGACCAGGACGATCTCCGAGACACCGGCCCGGCACAGGCGCTCGATCTCGTCCCGGATGGAGGTGGGACGCCGCGAGCGTTGGCTGCCTCGTATCAGCGGTATGGCGCAGAAGGCACAGGTCTTGTCGCATCCTTCGGCCACCTTCACGTACGCGTAGGGGAAGACCGGGGTGGGTCGGTGCGCCAGGTCGAGGATGTCCATGGGTGAGCGCCGGGGACCCAGGCGCACCGGCGCCCAGCCGGTCATCGAGTCGAGCATGCCCACCAGCTCGCCGTAGCGGTCCAGGCCCACGACCGCGTCGACTCCGGTCAGCGCCTCCTCCAGATCGGTTCCGAAACGCTGTGCCATGCATCCCATCACCACCATTCGGGCGCCCTCCGCCCGGGCGTCCTCCAGATCGAGAATGGTCTCGACCGACTCGGCTCTGGCAGCCTCGATGAAGGCGCAGGTGTTGACCATCACCACATCCGCCTCCTCGGGAGATCCGGCGGAACGGTAGCCGGCCTGGTGCAGCATGGCCGACACCTTGTCGGAATCGACCTGGTTCTTGGAGCAGCCAAGGGTGGTTATGTGGATGCTGGGACTGGTGCTCGACCTCACTGCGGAGAGTCTAGGAGGGTGGTCAAAGCGCCCTGCGAGGCTCAGACCGGCTGCGGCTCCAGGTCTCCGTTCTCGTCCTCGCCGGCAGGTTCCTCCTCTGGCGGGCAACTGTCGCTGATCACGCAGGGGTGGGCCTCGATTATGGCGCGGACCGGTCTGTAGCTGACCCACCACGACTGATCCCTGTCCCTGCCACTGACGGTGACGGTCCGGTCGATACGCACGGTCCAGCCTTTCCGGGCCGGCTGGAGCACGATCGACTCACCGATCTCCAGGTCCGGGTTGGAGATGTACCGGGTCGAGGGCGGGTCGACGTAGCGATAGGGACGGGAGACGTCGCCGGTGACCGTCCGGGCACCCGGCCCGCCCGGTGTCACCACCTTCAGAGTATGCCAACCGTCCTTCCACTCCCCGATCACCGCTCTCCCGTCGTTGTCCCCGTACAGTTTCACCGTCAGGGAGGTGTCCGTGTAGTCGCTGACCACCAGAACCGGGCTCTTGGTGTCGTTACGGAATACCAGATCGATGGAGGGATAGTCGAGGGTTCCCTCGATACCGGGCGGGTAGCGAGAGATGTACACGCTGTGGGGCCGGGAGGAGCTGCCGACGAACCCTCCCCAGAAAATGGCGTTGTACATGGTGGCCGCGTACTGGCTGATTCCCCCGCCGACCGTATCCGAGACCCGATCCACCACCCAGGTGTCCGCCGGCAGGTATCCCTTCTCGACGGTCCGGCGGCCCACCAGCCCATTGAGGCTCAGCCGCGCGCCCGGCTGCACCACCGTCCCGGTCACGGTATCGGAGAAGAGCTGGAGGTTGGTGACCCGAGCCGCGCAGCAGTCGTGATGGGTGGTGTACCCGGATATGAGGTGGAGGATCCCATGCTCCTCCGCCACCTCTTCGTAGATTGCCGGAGGCGCCAGGTCGAAGGCCCTGGCCAGGAATTCGACCATCTCGGCCCTGGTGACGGATTCGTCGGGACAGAAGCGAAGCGGATCCGTGGAACAGCCGTTCACCAACCCTGCCGCCACCGCCGAGTCGATGTTCGGGGTATGCACCGTTCCGGCCAGGTCGACGAAGCCCGCCGCCTCGGCGGGCTCCAGGTCGAACGCCCTGGTGAGGAAGCTGGCCATCGCCCCCCTCGTGACTGCGTCGGAAGGGCAGAAACGCGGCGGACTCGTGCTGCATCCCTGACTGATGCCCAACTCGGCGAGTCGCTCGGGGTAACCGGACCACCAATCCTCCGCGCCAACGTCCGTGAAACGGCCGGGGACGGGGTCGGGCTCGTCCTGGTGGTCGACCGCGCGGACCAGCCAGACCGCCATGACCGAGCGTTCGATGGGCTCCTCCGGACAGAAGCGTCCGGTCGCGCACTCGGTCCCCTCCAATATCCCGAGCGCGTCGAGGGCCTCGATCATCGCAGCACGGCGCCCGTCCGGCGAGACATCCGCGAACGGGCGGCTCTCCTCGACGTACCCGGGCAGCACCGTTGATACGGCCGCGCCCGCCGGCAACAAGGCCATGGTGGTCAGTGCCAGCACCAGGCCGGCAGCGAGGACCGGCGGTCGCGTCATCCTCACCGGTCGGCGGCGGCGGCGGCCAGTGGTCCGGTAGCCGGCAACAGTTCAGACCTCTTGGAACACGTAGCGGGCCAGCACGTCGAGGCGGTCGTCGAAGCCGTCCAGATGCAGGTACCAGAGGGTTGCGGCCACGGTGGAGAGCATCGGGTTGCCGTCCTGCGGGGTGAAGCAGAACCCGACGATGCGGTTGCCGCCCCGCACGGCCAGCGTCTCCACCGGAACCACAGTCTGGCTGAGAATGCGCCCGTAATAGCCGTGATCTCGCCCGAAGGAGAAGATCTCACCGGCCGAACGCTTGTAGGTGACCGCCACCCTCGGGTTCTCCATGAGGCGCTCCAGGGCCTCCCGGGTATTGATCTCCTGGTCCAGAACGATCTCGAAATGCAATGCGTGCATGTACTGGCTGTTGACCTTGATCGCCGACGAGAACAGGTCGAGGTCCTCCCCGATGGTCTGGAAGAGGTGATGGGCATCCTTGGCGTGGTGGGTGCCGAATCTCCCCTTGGAATGGGTACCCACCTCCGGCGACGGGATGAACCCGCCGGTCTGGCTGATGTCGTTGGCCCGCCGAATGCAGAGGAAGGATCCCTCGACTATGTGGTTGGTCCCGTCCGCATCGAATCCGAGGGTCTTGAGCAGCACGGCGATGTTGTGGGTGTTGCACGACACGATGTGGAGGAAGCGGTCCTCGTCCCGCTCGAGAGCTTGATCGTTGATGCCCCGGGCGTACATCTTGCCGAAGCCGAACTCGGAACCCTGGGCGAGGAACCCGCCGGGGCCGGAGGCGTGCCGGTAGTACTTTTCCTTGTTCTCGTTGCCCGCCGGGGTGCAGTCGACGACCACCGTCGCCCGCTCGATGGCTTCCCAGGCCTCCAGCTTGGGGGCGTGACCCAACTCCTCGAATCCGGCCCAGCGATCCTGGTCGACCGATAGATGGGCACCGCGGCTCACCAGATCGTTGACCTTGCCCCGCTCGCGAAGCAGGGGCGTTCGCTTGTGAAAAGTCACCTCGTCGATACCGAAGGCCTCCCGGTTGTCGGCCATGAGACCGATCAAGGGCTCCCCGATCGTCCCCGTCCCCACGATATGCACGATCTTGACCATCCGGAACTCCGCCTCCTAGCCACTCGGCCATGTCTGACGGGTTCTCATAGTAGGCAATCGACCGCAAGATCGCACGATCTGCCCGGCGCGGAGCCACCCACCACCGGCCTGCTATCGATGGAGGGATACGGACGGTCGCCAACGTGTACCGTTAGCCGGACCCGGCCTTGCCGGTCCCGCATTGTCAACCGCCCGGGGAAGGTCCGTTGATCCCGCCCGACCTGCCATCGCCCCCAGATGCCGGCCCGGCGATCCGGGAGTTGGGATCCGCGGAACGAAGGGCGGCGGTCGGCGTGATCAACACGGCGGCTGCCTGGTACCGGGAGTTCCTCCCGCCGGAGGAACTCCACAGTCCGGAGATGGACGAGTCCGGCTGGGATGCCGAGGCAGAGCGGATGACGTGGTGGGGCGCCTTCTCGGACCGGCGCCTGGTGGGGGTGACCGGTAGCGAGCCCATCGGGGACGTGCTGCTACTTCGCCATATCTACGTCCTCCCCGAGCACCAGCGAAGCGGGGTCGCAGGCGCCCTGATCCGCCGCGCCGAGGAGATCTCGCCCGACTCGGTCAGGATGATCGTGGCAGGCACCTACACGGCCAACTACAAGGCCCGCGGTTTCCTGGAGAAGAACGGCTACCGGCCGGCTGCCGAGTCCGAGTCCGTTCTCCGTACCTACTACGACATACCCGAGGACCGCCTCCTGGGTTCGATCGCCTACGTGAAACGGGTCGGCTCGCGAGGGCAATGACCGGAACACCGATGAAGATGGGGGTGCGGGGTATCCTGGTGGGGATGGTCCCTGCGACACCGGGTTGGCTCGCCGCTACGGGCCCGGACCATCACTCCGATCCGTCCATCGTCCGACCAACCACCGGATCTAGACCTTGAAATCGCTGCTTCGCATGTTCGGGCCGGCCTCCGGTTATCGCAGGGATGACTGGCGGCTGCTGGGCCTGATGTATCTGGCCGGCCTGTTCCAGGGATACGTGCAGACCCAGGCCGTCAACACCCTCCCCTTCGTCCGGCTCACGTTCGAACTGTCCAGGGCCGACATGAGCTACCTGTTCGCCATCGCCCGCATCGGTTCCCTGGTTGCCGTCGTGTACGCCGTGTTCGGCGACCGCTGGGGACGTCGAGGTCCCTTCCTGACGGCGTACCTGATGCTCATGGTGGCCACCGGAGCCACCGCGGCGGCCTTCTCCCCCACCGTGTACGCCGCCCTGCAGGTGGTCGCTCGCATGGGTTCGGCAGCCATGGCGATGCTGGCCACGGTCCTGCTGGCCGAGCAGGTCAACTGGAACAACCGGGCCTGGGCGATCAGCCTCTATTCCACCGCCGTAGCCCTCGGATCGGGAGCGGGACTCCTCGCCCTGCCGATCGCCCAGACGAGCGAGGCCGGCTGGCGCCTCCTGTTCGCCGCATCGGTGGCCGGCCTGCCCATCTACCTGTGGCTGAGGGGGAGGGTCGAGGAGAGCAGGGTGTTCCGCTTCGACGCCGGTGGCGGCCGCGTATTCGCCCCCCTGTTCGGTCGCTTTGCCGGACGTTTCTGGCTGGCCGGCATCTACAGCCTCTCGGTAAGCGCCTTCTCGGCCGTGGCGGTGACGTTCGCGCTCGAACGTCTCGTCAACGGTCTCGGTCTGACCTCGTCCGCGGCGGCTCGCATCCTGCTGATCGGCGGCACGCTGGGAGGGACCGGCTTCTTCCTCGGTGGGCGCATGGGCGACACGCTGGGACGCAAGCCGGCCATCCTCCTCTCGCTGGTCATCGGACTGGCTGGCGGGATCGGCTTCTACTGGGTGTCGAGCGAGGATCTGCTCATCGTGGCCGCCACGCTGTCAGCCTTCGGCAGTTCGGCCGCCATCCCCGTGAGCGCCGCCCAGCGAACCGAGCTGTTCCCCACCGCCATCAGGGCCACCGCCACCCAATGGCTGCATACGGTGGCCGTGCTCGGGTCGATTCTCGGGCTTACCATCGCCGGAACCACGATCGAGGCCTGGAGCCTGCCGCTGACCGTGACCGCCCTGGGCGTGGGGGTGGTGGTGGCGATGCTCGCCCAACTAGTCATTCCCGAAACACTCGGCGACGAGATGGGTCACATGACCACCAACCGGTAACGCCGGTACAGGGTCGCCAGGCGGAGAACGTTCATGGTGACCAGCGCCCACCAGACGGCGCTGATCGATCCGGCCATCAACATCAGCGAGCATCCGACCGCCGCGGCGAAGACCATCGCCTTGGCCATGTAGGTGAACTCCGTGGCGCCGATCATGATGCCGTCCAGCACGAAGACCAGGCCGTTGAGGGGCTGGCTCAGGGCGACGATCGGCATCAGGGTGATTACCAGCGCCGCCACCGCCGGATCGGTGGTGAACCACCCGGGCAGGTCGTGACGCATAAGCCAGAACACCGCCGCCAGGAGCACTCCCCAGCACAGCCCCCAGAGGAGCATCCGTTGCGAGAAGCGGCTGGCGGCCGCCCGGTCGGTGGAGAGGTGGCCGGCCACCAGGTTCTGGGCGGCGATCGCCACCGCATCCACGACCAGGCTCAGGAAAATGTAGACCTGCGCCGCCACCTGGTGGGCGGCCACCTCGGTGTCGCCGAGGCGGGCGGCGACCGCCACAGCCACCGTGAGTGCGGCCACGATCGCCGAGGTCCGAACGAATAGAGCCGTCCCGGCGCCGATCAATTCCCGCAGGTCCTTCCACCTGGGCCGGATCCACCGCAGGACCAGCCCCGTACGCCCGGTCAGGAAGAAGAAAAAGAAGGCCCCGCCGCCCAGGGTCTGGGCGATCACCGATGCGAACCCGGCGCCGGCCAGGCCCCATCCGAATCCGAAGATGAACACGGGATCGAGAACCAGGTTGACAAGACTGAGGCCGATGCTGATGAACATGGGGGTTCGGGTGTCGCCCACCCCCCGGTACACCGAGTGCCCTACGGTGATCATCAGGAGAGCGGGCAAGCCGAGGCCACGGATCCGCAGGTAGGAAACCGCGTGGGGTGCCACATCCGGACCGGCGCCCATCAGGCCGACCAGCTGTGGAGCGGCGCCCTCGACCAGGACCAGTCCGGCCGCCCCCAGCACGGCCGCCACGAACAGGGATTGGCCGGCCAGCTGTGCCGCCCGGTCGCCGTCGCCGATCCCGATCGCCCGGGCGATGAGCGGCGTTCCCGCATAGGCCAGGGCGATGAAGACGAAGAAAGCCATGCCGAGAATGCCCGTCACCACCCCCATGGCCGCCAGGGGCACCTCACCGAGGCGTCCGACGAAGGCGGTGTCCACCAGCGCCACCAGAGGCTCGGCGGCCAGCGCCCCCAGAGCCGGAATGGCGAGGCGGGCGATGGCGCGGTCGTCTTCGGTTATCCGGAACATGAACTGATCCGCAAGCTTATGGGCGCGTGACCGCCGTCGATGCCGGGGAGCCGGAGCTATAAGCTGGAACGATCATGGCCAGAGGTGAGGTACGGGCGGACGGAACCGTTCCGTCAGCGAGAGAGCGGGGCTACGCCCGGCGTGTCGTCAACCGGCTCGCCGCTCGCTATCCGGAGATCGGGACGGCTCTCGAGTACACCAACCCCTTCGAACTGCTGGTCTCGACGGTCATATCCGCCCAGACCACCGATGAGAACGTGAACCGGGCCACCCCGGAGCTGTTCGCCCGCTGGCCGACCCCCGATGACCTGGCCGCCGCCGACCCCGAGGAGGTCGAGAAGGTGATCTTCTCCACCGGCTTCTACCGGCAGAAGACCCGCTCGATCATCGCCCTGGCCCAGAACCTGGTGGATCGGTACGGCGGAGTCGTTCCGGACGACATGGTCGAGCTGGTGACGTTGAAGGGTGTGGGGCGCAAGACCGCTTCCGTGGTGCTGGCCGAGGCGTTCGGTCAGCCGGCCATCGCGGTGGACACCCACGTCCGGAGGATCACCAACCGGCTCTCGCTCACGATCGAGGACGACCCCACCAGGATCGAACAGGACCTGAAGGCCCTCGTGCCCAAGCACGAGTGGCAGCATCTCTCCATGCGGATCATCCAGTTCGGCCGGGACACATGCAGCGCTCGCAAGCCCCGATGCTGGGAATGCGAACTCTCCGGGCTGTGCCCGTTCGAACCGAAGTCGCTCCCGCCCGACTGAACCGACCCCGACGGCGGTCGGCAGGCGGAGACAGGTTATTGTGCAGGCCGCATGGATCTCGAGCGCTACATACTTGAGCGGTCAAGCGTCAGCGGCGAAATCATCAGCGCCGACACCTTCCTGAACCATCGGGTCGATCCCACCGTCATGGTTGAGTTCGGTCGCCGGATCGCCGCCATCGCCGCTCCGCTCCGGCCGGATGTCATCGTCACCGCCGAGGCGAGCGGGATACCTCCCGCCCTGACCGCCGCCTCGGAACTGTCTCTCCCCATGGTCTATGCCAAGAAGTACGTCCTGCCGGGGCCGAGGGAGGCCGTGAGCAAGGAGGTCCGGTCGGCCACGAAGGGTTTCGAGTACACGATCGAGATCCGCCGCCACGTGCTCCAGCCCGGGATGAGGGCACTGGTCGTCGACGACTTCCTCGCCCAGGGGCGGACCGCGCTGGCGCTGGGCGAGATAGTGGAGGAGCTCGGCTGCGAGATGCTGGGGGCCGTGTTCGCCATCGAGAAGGCCTGGGTGGGCGCCCGCCGCCTGATCGAGGAACGAGGTTGGCCGGTCTGGTCGGTTACCCGGGTGGTGTCGGTCGACGGCGGCGTGATCCGGTTTGGCTGAACCCGTCCCGCCGGTCGCCCGGATAGTGGACGCTCTCCGGCGACATACCGGAGACGAGTGCTTCGCCTGCGGGCGGGCCAACCCGATAGGCCTCCACCTCGACGACTTCGACATCCGGGGAGACGATGTGGTAGCGACCTTCAACGCCCGCCACGACCTCCAAGGCACCGTCGGCAACCTCCACGGCGGGATCGCCGCCACCGCCCTGGACGAGATCCTGGTGTGGGCCGGGATCCTCCAGGAGCAGGTGCTGTCGGTGACCGGAAAGCTGGAGCTGCGCTACCGCCGCCCGGTCGGTGTCAGCGGGCTGATCGATCTGCGGGCACGGGTGGAGGAGCGCAGGGGCAACCGGCTGGTGATCAGCGGATCGCTCGACGCGGGCGACGACGCCAGGAGCGTGACCGCCAAGGGCCTCTATCTAGTGAGCCACACCATCGCTGAGATCATGGAGGAGACCGGGGTATAGGATGCCCGCCTCAGCGCAGGCGGTCGGTCCAGTTGACCAGGTCCGAGTAGTGGGACCGGACGTCCTCCCAGCGGCGGTGTTTCTCGACCCGGCTGACGATCCGGGAGATCACCCGGACGGCCGCGGCCACCATGAGGAGCGCGAGGCAGATGCGGGCAGCTACCGCCGGTCCGGTCAGAAAGGCGGTGTCGCACCTGGCCAGACCGTCGGCGCACAGGCCGTATCCCGTGCCGCCGGTCAGCAGGCTGACCAGCATCACCAGGGGGATGACCGCCAGCAGCAGGGCGACCAGGATCAGCAACCCGCGAATTGCCTTCAGGAAACCGATCACAACCGGGCAGTCTAGGAGCGAACCGGAAAGAACCGGGGTTAACGCCCGGCGGGCCAGCCGGGCACGTCGATCGGGGCCACCGCCTGGCCGGACACCGCCCCGAGCAGGTCGGCCACGGGAGTGCCGTCCGGGTCACATGCATGGGGCCACACCTCGACCAGGGGTTCCAGAACGAACCGGCGCTGCCGGTAGCGAGGATGGGGCACCTCCACCGACGGGGTACGGATGCTGCGGTCGCCATACAGGATCAGGTCGAGGTCGATCAGCCGCGGGCCCCAGCGCGGTCCTCTGAACCTGCCCATCTCCTTCTCAATCTCGAGGAGCCGGCCCACCAGTTCCACCGGGTCGAGCCGGGTGTCCACCAGCACCACCGCGTTGTAGAAGGGTTCCTGGTCGACCACACCCTGCGGCGCGGTCTCGTACACGCCGGAGCTCGCCTCCACTCTCCCCAGCGCCCGGATGCGTTCCAGAGCGCTGACGAGGTTGGCCGCCCGGTCGCCCAGGTTGGCCCCCAGGGAGATGGCCGCCCTCACCCCGGCGACGACTCCGGTACGGGAAGTGGCCGGATCACGGTCACCGAGACGTCCTCGAACTCCACCCCGATCGGCGCCTCCGGCTTGTGCACCGTGACCTCCACCCGAACCACCCGGCCGTCCTCGAGGACCAGATCGGCCACCCGCTCCGCCACCCGTTCGATCAGGTTCCATCGCTCGCCGGATACCCGCCGGTGGATCGCCTCCGCCAGGATCCCGTAGTCGAGCGTGGACGAGAGTTCGTCGGTCGTGCCGGCATCGGACAGATCGAGAAGGGCCTTGACGTCCACCACGAAGGTCTGGCCGTCGGCGCGTTCTTGCTCCATGACCCCGTGGTGGGCGCGTACCCGCAGCCCCCGCAGCGTTATCGAGTCGACAGGATCCGCCGCCGCAGGTCCGCTGGCCCCGGGAACGGCACTCATCCGGACCGCGCATTCTCCTGGGCAAGAACCACCACCCTGCGGGCCCGGTCGGTGAAGCGTTCGAACATAAGAGTGCCTACCCGGAAGCGTGGAACCGGGAAAGCGGCAAGTCAGGCCGGAGACGGTATGAGGGCCCGACCGCCCGGACCGAGGGGGCGTCCGATGATCTCCTGGATGACCATCGCCGCCACGCGCGGGTCATCCACCAGCCCGGCGAAGACCACGAACCCGGCCAGGATGCCACCCACGGTATCGTCCACGAAGTCCCGGTGGACGAGGACCTTGCAGTCGGGGTCGGCCAAGGCCTTTTCCAGGATCTCGAAGGCGTGCGCGACCGCCTCCTCCTCGTGATCGTTGTCAACCGGCGCCAGATGGACCTCTATGCCGGCCCTCTCGTAGCTGCGAACGTTCTGGTTGCCGGGGAGCAGCGACACCACGGTGTTGAATCCAGCCTCTACCAGCCAGGAAATCTCCTGCTCGCGCCGTACCCGCCGATGCTGGATACCCTGACCGCCCACCCGAGAGGATGTGGCGAGGCGATCCTGGATGACCCAGGCGAAGTCCCGTGGCTCACTGCCGGTCGGCATCACCCTCATCCATAACAGCCACCATAGCGTCAGCCAGCGCCAGCGCATCCCGCGTGGACGGCACATCGTGGACCCTCATGACCGAGGCGCCGAAGATGGCACCGATGCCCGACGCCACCGCGGTGACACCGTCTCTCTCCTCCACGGGCCGGTCGGTGAGCGCGCCGAGGAAGGCCTTTCTCGACGCCCCTACGAGGACCGGCCGGCCCAGCTGCGCCAGCTCGGGTAAGCCGTTGAGCAGGGCCAGGTTGTGGTGAAGGGTCTTGCCGAAGCCGATTCCCGGATCGACCGCTATCGCCCTCGGGTCTATGCCCGCCGCCGTTGCCGCCTCGATCCTCCCCCGCAGGTACTCGCCGACCTCGGCGACCACGTCGGCGTAATGGGGATCGGTCTGCATGGTGCGGGGATTGCCGCGCATGTGCATGAGCACCACGCCCACCCCGGCGGATGCGCACAGGCGTGCCATCCCGGGATCCTCCAGGGCCGTGACGTCGTTGAGCACCGCCGCCCCGGCCTCGATGGCCGCCTCGGCCACCCCCGGCTTTGAGGTGTCTATCGACACCAGCACGCCTGCGGCCGTCAACCGTGCCACCACGCCCACGACTCGCCCGAGCTCCTCCTGCTCGGAAACCTCGGCTGCGCCCGGCCGGGTGGATTCGCCCCCCACGTCCACGATGTGGGCGCCCTGGCGCCACATCCTGAGACCCCTGGCAACCGCCGAGTCCTCCGACGGGCAACGCCCGCCGTCCGAGAAGGAGTCGGGCGTGGTATTGACCACCCCCATGACGATGGTGCCCCGGTTCGGGTCGAGGACGGCACCCCTCACGTGCCACCTCGGTCGCCTCACACGCGGCCCCGGTTGATCAGCGAGAACGCCTCGGCCCGGGTGGCGGCGCTGCGCCGGAACTGTCCGCGGACCGCCGAGGTCTGGGTGACCGCACCCGGCTTCTCCACCCCTCGCATCTCCATGCATAGGTGTCGAGCCTCCACGACCACCAATGCGCCCCGGGGCGACAGCACCTCCACAAGGGCATCGGCCACCTGGGTGGTGAGCCTCTCCTGCATCTGGGGCCGCCGGGCGAAACCGTCGACCAGGCGCGCCAGTTTGGAGAGCCCGGTCACCCGGCCGTCCGGCACGTAGGCCACGTGGGCGGTGCCGTAGAAGGGGAGCAGATGGTGCTCACACATCGAATAGAACGGGATGTCGCGCACCAGCACCATCTCCTCGTGCTGGTCGGCCACGAATACCCTGTAAAGATCCTCCCTGGGATCGCGCTGGATACCGTCGAACACCTCGGCGTACATGCGAGCCACCCGCAGCGGGGTCTCGCTGAGACCCTCCCGGTCGGGGTCCTCGCCGATCGCCGCCAGTATCTGTCGGACGGCGGCGCGGATCGCAGCCTGGTCGATGCCCCGGCCGCTCATGATCAGCGAGAGATCGGATCGGTGGCCCTGGCGGCCGCCACCCCCTCCACCAGCCCCGGACTGCCGGTCGGCGCCTGGATGCGGGGATCCGAGCCGTGCCTGGCCTCCCACTTCGGCACATCGGCGAGGATCTCGGTGATCTCGTCGGCGGCCAGGGTCTCCACCTCGATCAGCCGGTCGGCCAGCCGGTGCAGTGCCTCCAAATGGGTGGTGAGTATCCGCCTGGCCTCCTCATGGGCCTGGCCGAGCAGTGCCCGAACCTCGTCATCGATCGCCGCCGCCACATCGTTGGAATAGTCCTGCTGGCTCGAATAGTCCCGCCCGAGGAATACCTCGGCGTGGTTCTTCCCGTACTTCATGGGACCGAGTTCGTCGCTCATCCCGTACTCCATGACCATTCGCCGGGCCTGCTCGGTGGCCTTTTCGATGTCGTTGGACGCACCGGTGGTCGGGTCGACGAAGATCAGTTCCTCGGCGGCCCGGCCCCCCATCAGCATGGCCAGCTGGTCGGTCAGCTCCGACCGGCGCATGTAGTTCCGGTCCTCAGTCGGGAGCGCCAGCGTGTAGCCGCCCGCCCGGCCCCGGGGGATGATGGTCACCTTGTGAATCGGGTCGGCGTTGGGCAGGGCGAAACCGACCAGGGCGTGTCCCCCCTCGTGGTAGGCGGTGACCTTCTTCTCGTGGTCGCTCATCACCCGGCTCTTGCGCTCGGGGCCCGCGATCACCCGGTCGATGGCCTCTTCGAGCTCGCTGGGCTCGACCAGCTCCTTGTCCCGACGCGCTGCCAGCAGGGCGGCTTCGTTGATCAGGTTGGCGAGGTCGGCGCCGGTGAACCCGGGGGTCTGGCGGGCAATGGCCTCCATGTCCACGTCCTCGGAGACCGGCTTGCCCTTGGCGTGGACATCGAGGATGGCTCTCCGCCCCTTGAGATCGGGACGATCAACCACGACCTGGCGGTCGAAACGCCCCGGCCGGAGCAGGGCAGGGTCGAGGATGTCGGGCCGGTTCGTGGCGGCGATCACGATCACCCCGCTGGCCACATCGAAACCGTCCAGCTCGACGAGAAGCTGGTTCAGCGTCTGCTCCCGCTCGTCGTGGCCACCACCAAGACCGGCGCCCCGGTGCCGTCCCACCGCATCGATCTCGTCGATGAAGATGATGGCCGGCGCCGACGACTTGGCCTTCTCGAAAAGGTCACGGACCCGGCTGGCGCCAACACCCACGAACATCTCTACGAAGTCCGAACCGGAGATCGAGAAGAACGGGACGCCGGCCTCACCGGCTACCGCCCGGGCCAGGAGGGTCTTGCCGGTACCTGGAGGCCCGTAGAGGAGTACTCCCTTGGGAATCTTGGCGCCCATCGCCCGGAACTTCTGCGGGGACTCCAGGAAGTCCTTGATCTCCCCCAACTCTTCGATGGCCTCCTTGAGCCCGGCCACATCCTCGAAAGTGACCTTGGGCTGGTCCTTGGTCACCTGCTTGGCCTTCGCCTTGCCGAACTGCATGATCCGGCTTCCACCGCTCTGCATCTGCATGATCACGAAGATCATGAAACCGAAGATCAGGAGCCACGGAAGGAACCCGACGATCAGAGCCCAGAACCCGGGCGGCTCGGGATCGATGATGACCTTGACATCGTTGCCGAGGAGCAACTCGGTGAGCGTCCCCTCGTAGTCCGGCGTGTAGAGAACCCGGAACTCGGTCGGGACGTCCGGGACGGTGACTCCCGGGGCCAGCGCGCCCTCTACGGCATTGGAACTCGGGAGGATGGTGACTTCGGCGACGGAGCCGTTCTCCACCAGCTGCTCGAAAACGTTCAGGTCGATCTCACCCGATTCGGCGGCCGGGTTCAGGAACCGCTGGCCCAGCAGCACCAGAGCCATCACCACGAGACCGTACAGAACAATGGTGCGGGTGGTCCTACTCAATATCCCTTCCCCATGTTGCTGCCGTGGCGCGGCGAGAGACCCGGTCAGCCCGGAATCGTGGCGTAGCGGAGATTCGCGGTCCCCATCCTACGGGAGAAACGAGCCTACACGAAGATGTATCGCACCCACGGAGTGCTTCCCGCCGCCTGTGGCAATTCCTACAACGAATGCTCGTCCAGGACCCCGACATAGGGAAGGTTGCGGTAGAGCTGGTCGTAGTCCAGGCCGTAGCCGACCACGAACTCGGGTCCGATCCGGAAGCCCACGTATCTGGCCTCGACCGGGACCCGTTGAGTTCCCTCCTTCAGCAACAGCGTGGCCAGTTCGATCGAGCTCGGATTCCTCAGCCGGAGCGTCCGCAGCAGGTAGTCGAGGGTGAGCCCCGAATCCACGATGTCCTCCACCAGGAGCACGTGGCGGCCGGCGATCTCCTCATCCAGGTCCTTGAGGATCCGCACCACGCCCGACGACTTGGTACTCGAGCCGTACGAGGACACCGCCATGAAGTCGAACTCCACCGGGATGCTGATGTGCCGGGCCAGGTCGGCCATCACCATGAAGGCCCCCCGCAGCACGCCCACCACCAGCAGCCTCTCGCCGTGATAGTCACGGGAGATCTCCTCGCCCATCTCGCGCAGGCGCTGGGCGATCTCCTCCTCACTGATCAAGACCCGACCGGCTTCCACCGCCCCTCCCTCGTTACCTCTACCTCGACGTACCCCATCGTATCCTTGTCGACCCATCCACGATAAGCCCGGCGAACTCCTGGCACCCATACCACCGCACCACCTACTGCCAGCACCGGCCATCCCGGCCGCTCGGCGGACGGGATACGGGCCTCGGACAGCGCGTCCGCCACCCGCTTGCCTCCCCGTGCCATGGCGATCCGGTCATCACCCCCTGCCGGCCGCACCATCGCCGCGCTCCGGGGAAGGGCGCGGGCGTCGAAGACCTGGCGCCACCGGGAGAGGGGGAACGCCTCGGGACGCCCCGGATGCTCATGAACCTCCCAGTTCCAGGTGCCCCACCGGGTTGCTCCCGGCACGGACAGAGGCGTCGGCGGCGGGCCGGCAGGCCGGTCCCCGGAGCCGATCACCACGTAAGCCCCCACCCGGGCTACCCGGTGTCCACCGGAGACACGACCTTCCGTGCCGTCCACGGCCGCTCTCAACACCACATCCACGTCACGCCGGGCGCCCGGATAACCCTCACCGATCGTCCGCAGGGCCCGCCGGACCACCCGGGCCGCCAGGGCAGCCTCCAAGGTGCGGATCTCGCCGGCCGCGACCCGCACCGATCCCCCGAGGCTCTCCACCCGGCCGGTCGCGCTCGCCCGGTCGAGGAAGGCCAGGTCGGTCTCGACCAGCCGGGCCAGGTCGGCCAGCCTCCGGCCTATGCCGGGGGCCAGGGTGCGCTCCCATCCGGCCAGGGCGCGGCGGATCCTGACCCGCCGGTAGGAGGCATCCTGGTTGGCCGGGTCGTCGGCAAACGGCAACCTCAGCAATGCAGCCAGCTCCCGGGTCTGGGTCCTGGTCACCTCGAGCAGGGGACGCACCAGGCCGGGACGGTGCCGGTGGATGCCTCTCAGCCCGTCCAGCCCGGATCCCCACAGGAGGTTGCCCAGAACCGTCTCCGCCTGGTCGTCAAGCGTATGGCCGGTGACGATCCGCTCCCCTGTGCCCAGCCCGCGCTCGAGGGCTTGGTAGCGCGCCTCGCGGGCCACGGCCTCGGGCGAGCCCGACCGGGAGGTGTCCACCACCACGATCGCCAACTCGAGGTCGAGCCGGTCCGCAACGGCCCTGGCCGCCGACTGCATCCTGTCCGAGCCGGGCCAGCCGTGGTGGACGTGCACCGCTCGGGGGTTGCTCCCTGACTCCCGGAGCGCCCACGCCAGGACCGCGCTGTCGGCGCCTCCGCTCAGCGCCACCACCAACCGGCCGGACCCTTCCCCGAGCGCCCGTCCGACCATGGAGACGACCTCGGCGCCGAGTTGCCCTACGCGACGCGAGCCAACCACGCCTCGGGGGCCTTGATCTCCGCTCTGGTGGGCAGGGTCTCGGGCGACTCCCAGGCTCGGTCCACCGCCGACCATCCGGCCCGCCGCTCGACAGCCAGGATGAACTCGCGTCCCTCGTCGTACTGTCGCAGCTTCATTTCCAACCCCGACAGGCGCAGCAGCGCCTTGACACGAGGATTGTGCCGGCGCCGGGTGAAGAGATCGGACATCCGTTTCCACGTGGCCAGATGCCGCTCTCCGATCCGGTCCATCACCACATGCCCGTGTCCCTCGACCAGCGACATGAGCGCCTGCACCCGGTCGAGGTGCTCCAACTCGCCGGGGGTGGCCATCAAGCCCAGCACCCCGGCCTCTCCCACCGGGGGCCTGCCCTCCTTGATGGCCTGGCCCGCCCGGGACATGAGGATCTCCAGGCGCGACGGGTCCTCGGGCGTGGACAGGGACACCAGGGTTCTGGCCAGGCCCAGAAAGTACTCCCGGAGCCACGGAACGCCCACGAACTGGAGCCGGTGCGTGACCTCGTGAAGAGCCACCCAGAACCGGAAATCGCCGGGACGGAGCTGGAACTTCCTCTCCATCTCGAGGATGTTGGGCGCGGGCAGGCAGATCTGGTCCGCCCGGTCGTCGGATGGCAGGAGCAGTTCGTACTGGCCCAGGACGCGCCGCGACAGCAGCCCCAGCACGGCTCCGGTCTCCATCGCCATCAGGAGCCCGGCAAGGCGGTGGCCCGACCCGTTCTGCCCGGCATGCTCCTCCAACCTCTCCTCCACCGGACGCAGCAACTCGGCGAAGAAGGCCAGGTTGCGCTCCACCCAGGTGAGCCGGTCGATGACCAGCACGCCGGGCTCGCCCGGGCCGGAAAAGCCGGTTTCCTCCTCGACCATGGCGCCCGCTCGGCGGACGAGGGTGGGGGCCATCGACTCGAGGCCGGCCAGGTGGTAGCTGTCCGCCAGCGGATAGGAGCCCGCCAGGTATCCGGCCACACGAAGCGTTCGGGCATGGTGTTCGGGTTGCATCAGTCGGAACCCCACGGCAGCAGGGCCCTGCGCGGCCTCGGCGGCCTCACCTGATAACGCGGTAGCGGTTCTTGGTGACCCTCACGAAGTACATGATGATGGCGCCGACCACCGCGGCGGTGCCGAGTAGCAGCGTGGCCGGTACCAGGAACCGGTAAGACCATTCGGGTTCGGGTTCCGCAGGTGGATCGTCGGGAACCGGAACAGCGGGCACGGGCGCGTCTACCGCCGGGGTCTCATCAGCCGCACCGGCCTGAAGGGGGGAAGCGACCAGCCAGGCGCAGGCGACCAACCCCACCAGCAACCAGGCGACCGACCCCTTGAACGCCCTGGTCTGTGCCGCCCCTGCCATGGCAAACGATTGTACCAGCCTCACCGATGGAACTCGTCCCCGCGGCCGGGTGGCTGCCAGCCGGGCGGGATGTCGACGGGGAGAGGTTGGCGGAACACACCTTCGGGAACCGGGCTGCCGGTGCGGATCAGCGCCAGGTTCCAGGTGGGCGAGAACCCCAGCACGGACCGGAGCAGCCTCACCCCCGCGGCGCCGGCCGTACGGCTGCCCCGGCGCAGCCGGATCCCGAGCAAGTCCCTGATCCGGCCGGGAATGATCGAGACCGCACCGAGGTAGAGGAACCGGTAACCGGCCTTCTGTAACCGGTCGAGCGGCGGGTCCGCCAGGAAGTCCACCGCCGCCCGCATACCCGGTGACGGAGCCAGGTCCGGATGATCCGCCACCCAGCGCGATAGCGAGCACGCTTCCTCGGGCACCGGCTCGGCACCCAGCATCCGCCCGATCCGGGCCTGCTCCCGCACGAAGCGATCGGCGTCGGCCGCGGTCAGGCCGGCCGCCCCGAATGCCCGGTGTGCGGCCAGGAACGAATCGGTCAGCACGTTGTGCACCCAGGCGGACAGGTCCGGAGCGGCTGCAGCATAGGACCGCCCGCGATGGGAGGTTCCCTGCACGCGGTTATGGGCCCCGCGCACAGCCTTGACGGCGCGCTCCACCTCCGGGGCGGCGCCGAACGTGGTGGCGGTGACGTAGGCGGAGGTCCGGGACAGCCGGCCCAGCGGATCGACCCGGTAGCGGGAGTGGTCGGCAACCCCGGCCACCACCTCCGGATGGGCGCTCTGGATCAGCAAGGCTCTGATGCCGCCCACGAAGGCGGCCACGTCCGAGATCACCGACCAGGATGCCGACCCGGGACCGCACACGCCCGGGTCGCCGGGGAAGTCCAGGGTGTGGCGAAGCGGGTATTCGATGTGGCCGAACGGGCCGGTGGCGGCGGCTCGGACCCGGGTGCGCCACGACTCCCCCATCTTGCCCACGGGGCGGTGAAACTAGGAGGAGCGTTCGCGGATCAGGCGGCGGATGCGCTCTACCACTTCGGGAGGAGCCTCGACCCGGGCACGTTCACGGATGAACCCGCGCAGCCGTTTCTCGAATAGGAAGGCGCGTTCGCAGTTCAGACACTGCCTGAGGTGCAGCCGGATCCGGATCCGCCGGATGGCCCGTATCTCGCCGTCGAGATAGGAGTAGAGCCTGGACGCGGCCCGGAAACACGAGTTGCGGCGCATCAATCCCCTTCCCCGTCGGTGGTACGGAACCCCCGCTCCTCCGCCGTATGCCACAATAGCTTCTGCAGCGCCCTTCTTCCGCGATGGAGCCTGGACATCACGGTTCCGATGGGAATCTCCAGCATTCCGGCGATTTCCTTGTAGGAAAATCCCTCGAGGTCGGCCATCAGCACCGGCATCCGGTACTTGCGGGGCAGCTTGTCGATCGCCTGCCGCACGTCCGACCCCTCTAGCTTGTCGAATACCTCGTCCTCCGCCGAGCGCGCCGCTCGATCGGTCTCGGCCGTGGCCACGCGCTTGTAGAGATAGAGGCTCTCCACCCCGTCCAGATCGACCTCGTGAGGACGGCGCTGCTGCTGCCGGTATCGATTGATGAAGGTGTTGGTCAGGATCCTGTATAGCCAGGCACGCAGGTTGGTCCCCTCCCGGAAACCATCGTAACCCCGATAGGCCTTGAGGAAGGTCTCCTGCACCAGATCCTCGGCATCGGCCCGGTTGCGGGTCATGCGCAAGGCGGCGGAGTAGAGGGGATGCGCGTACTGCATCGCGTCCCGCTCGAAGTTCGCCCTGTCTGCCATCCGTCCCGTCCCGGCTACCCGCTGCCCATGAGCGATCGCCTTCTTGAACCGGCCGGTGAGATTCCGCTTCCCGGCAAGCGAACCGCGTGATGCATGCGAGCCGGAGAGGGGATTCGAACCCCTGGCCTGCTCATTACGAGTGAGCTGCTCTACCCCTGAGCTACTCCGGCTGGTCCGGCAATTCTAGTGGTCGGCGACTCAAACCCTCATTCACCGACGGGGTAGGCGGCTTCCAACTGGCGCAGTTCCCGGTCGAGGGCGGAGCGGATGGACTCGTTGAGGGTTTCCACGGGGCTGGGCTGTTCCAGGTGCGGCTTGGGGTCGATCGGTAATCCGACCACCACCCTGATGGGGGCGCGCCTTATCCTCATCCTGTCCCCCGGCATGGCGTGCCGGCTCCCCCAGATGGCCACGGGGACGACCGGAACCGAGGCCCGAACCGCCAGCCAGGCCGCGCCTGTCTTGAGCGGGACCTCCCCCCAGGCCGCCACCCGCCGTCCTTCCGGGAACACGCCGACGGGACGGCCCGACTCCAGGTGACGGAGGGCCGCTCTCAACGCACCGAGGGCCCGGCGGTCGGTTCTGGACACCGGGATGGAATCGAAGACGGTGAGCACCGCATCGAGGGCCGGGTGAACACCCCAGATCTCGTCGAGGGCCAGGAACCGCACGGGCCGGCGCAGGGCCAGGCCCGCGATGGGCGGATCGAGCAACGAGAAGTGGTTGATGGCCGCCACGAAGGGGCCCTTCGGTAACGGCGCCCTGCGCACCACCGAATACGGGAACCAGGCGGCCAGAACCCTCGCCAACGGCCACAGCACCACCCATCCGATCCTGCTCAGAGGCCCCCGGATAGCGGCCGGAGCGATGGGTCAGGTCCCGGTCGCGTGGGCTTGAAGCTCTCGCAGGTCGTCCTCGGTGCCGAGCGCGATGATGATGTCCCCGGTCTCCAGCACCAACTGCCCATCCGGGTTGGTCAGGAAGGTCTCGTCGCGCCGGATCGCCAGGATGGTGCTCCCGGTCCGGCGCCGGATACCCGCTTCTCCCAGCGCGCGTCCGGCAAGTTGCGAGTCCGAAGCGATCTCGAAATGCTCCATCCGGACCTCGAAGCGGCCGTCCTGCATCACCACGTCGAGGAAGTCCACCACCTCCGGCTGCGCCACCAGGGCCGCCATGTGCGCCCCGCCGATCTGGTGGGGGTTGACCACCCGGTCGGCGCCGGCCTGCTGCAGCTTGCTGATGGCGGCCCGGTGGTTGGCCCTTGCCACGATGAAGATCTCGGGGTTGAAGGACCGGGCCGTCAGCGCCACGAACAGGTTGTCTACGTCGGAGTCGAGAGCAAGGACCAGCGTTGCCGCCCGGTCGAGTCCGGCCCGGAGCAGGATGGCGTCGTCGGTGGCATCGCCCTTGACCACCGGGATATCGAACGAACCGCCCACCCGGTCCGGGAGCGAACGGTCGACGATGACCACCCGCCTCCCGCTCCGGGTTATCTCCTCACAGATCGCCTGCCCCACCTGGCCGTATCCGCACAGGATGACGTGGCCGCTGAGCCGATCGATTCCTCGCTTCATCCTTCGCCTCCGGAAGTGTCCCGTAATTCTGGCCTCGAACATGGTGTCGATCAGGACCCCGAGGGTATACAGAGCCGTGCCGGTCCCGAACAGGATCAGCAAGATCGTGAACACCTGGTAGCGAGTGCCGAACGTGCCCAGTTCCCGGTAGCCGACCGTCGAGATGGTGATGACCGTCTGGTAGAGGGCGTCGAGCCATGGCAGGCCCAGCAGGATGTAGCCCACGGTGCCGAGAACGAGTACCAGGCCCAGCACGCCCATCCCGGCCCGGAAACGCGTCCAACTGACCGAGTCGCCTTCGGGGGAACGCATGGATGAGCCGATCTTCATACCGGGAGGGTAGGCGAAGAGCCTCCCCCACCTGCGCAGGTCAGACGGCCGGCCATCCCGGTGCTGCGGTCGCCGTCAGACCTTGCGGGCCATGAGCAGGCCGTCGGCCACCGGCAGCAGCGTCACGTCGGCGACCCGGTCATCCCGACCGACTTCGGCGTTCAGGTCCCGCAGAATGGAGGTGCGGGGGCCGGTGTCGGCAGGGTCGACCACCCGGCCGCTCCAGAGGATGTTGTCCAGGAGCACCAGCCCTCCCGACCGCAACAGGGACAGGCAGCGCCGGTAGTACTCGGGGTAGTTCTCCTTGTCGGCGTCGATGAAGGCCAGATCGAACTCCCCATCCCTGCCTTCCCGGATCAAGCAGTCCAGCGTTTCGACGGCGGGGCCGATCCGCAGATCGATCCGGTCCGCCACGCCCGCCCGCTCCCAGTAGCGGCGCGCCACATCGGTGTAGTCGACGCTGACGTCGCAGGCCACCAGCGTGCCGCCGTCCCGCATCGCCCGGGCCATGCAAAGGCTGCTGTAGCCGGTGAACACTCCGACCTCGATGATGCGGGTCGCGTCCATGAGCTTCACCAGCATGCCCATGAACTGGCCCTGGTCCGGCGAGATCTGCATGTTGGACTCGGGTAGGCGCCCGGTCACCTCCCTGAGCTCCCGGCCCAGGTCGTCCTCCCGGAGAGAGACGGCCAGGATGTACTCGTACAGGTCGGGCGAGATGAACGGATTGCCGATGCTCATCCTTCTACCTCGTATTGCTTTCTTGAGTGATGTTACAGATGGCCCAGTTGTCAGTGGTCAGTGGTCCAGTACTTCAAGACACTTCGCAACAGTTCAACTAGCAACTGGCTAGGCACCGTCGGCGAGACGGTTGAAGAGCCAGGTCAGCACCAGCCTGGGACGCTGGTTCTGCCGGATCTGGACACCGGCATCGATCACCAGTTCCGCCGAGCGCGCCGCCGGACGGGCCGGCACCTTCGCCAGCTCGGTCGTCGGAACGTCCGGGTTGCGAACCGGTCCACCGTGCTGAACGGACGCCGCGTCGACGTACCAGGAGGCCAGCATGTCCAGGCCGGCGACCAGCAACGACATGCCTGTCCGCCGCAGGGCGCGATCGTAACTGTCGCGTAACGCCTTGGGTACCGGGAGTCCGCGTGCCTTGAGGGACTCGATCTCCTGCTCGCGGCGGACCTTGATCCCTTCCAGGAGCGGCTCATGGGCCTCGAGCATTTCCTCGGCCAGGCGGAAACCGTCGCCGGGCTCGGACGGGAGCCGGCCCGGAACCGCCAGCCATGAGCTCCGGAACGTGGCCGCCTCGTCACCGATCACCATGTCCAGGGCCAGCCCCGGCCTTCCCCCCGCAATCCGGGAGATCATCGACGCCCTCTCCGCCTCGACCCCCCGCTCCACCAGCGCGGCTGCCAGTACTCCCTCCGGCACCCGGCCGAAGCGGACCATCCTGCAACGGCTCGCCACCGTGGCAGGGAGGTCGTCGGCCGACTCGGCGACCAGGACGAACACCGTCCGGGGCGGCGGCTCCTCCAGGGTCTTCAGGAGAGCGTTGGCCGCCGCTTCCGTCATCGTCGAAGCCTCGTCGAGGATGAACACCTTCCGGTCGGCCTCCACGGGGCGCAGGCTGGCCGCGGTGATCGCCTCCCGGGACTGGCCGACCCCGAACCCGGCCCGTCCCTCGGGCTGGATCACCACCACATCGGGATGGCTGTTCCGCATCACCCGATCCCTGCCCGCCTCCGACCGGCTCACCAGCTCCGCCGCGAAGGAGCGGGCCACGGTGGCCTTCCCGACACCGGACGGCCCGGCGAACAGGTAGGAATGGGCCGGGGACTTCGCCTCGGCGCCCAGCGCGTCCAGGGTGGCCCGGTGGCCGATGATCCCGGCGCCGATGGACAACCCTGACATCAGGCTCGGGCCTCCAAGGCGTCCCAGGCGGCGGCTACCACCTGCTCCATCGGACGCCCACCGTCGATCACTACGAAGCGCTCCGGTTCTTCGCCGGCGAGTCTGGCGAAACCCTCGGCGACCGCCCGCTGGAATTGAAGCCCCTGGGAGCCGATCCGATCCGGCCTGGCCTGGCGCGCCAGGCCCTGCTGCGGAGAAACGGTGAGCAGCACTACCACCTCGGGCCAGGTACCCGCCAGGCCGGGCCGGTTGATCCGGCGGACGCTATCCATGCCCAGCCGGCGGCCCGCACCCTGGTAGGCGAGCGACGAGTAGACGGAGCGGTCGCTGAGCACCCAGGCTCCCCGATCGAGGGCGGGACGGATCACCTCGGTGACCAGTTGGGACCGAGCCGCAGCGAACATCAGCGCCTCGGCCCAGGGCGTTACCGGAGGCCCGTCTAGGAGGAGCTGCCGCAAGCCTTCCCCAACCGCGGTTCCTCCCGGTTCGCGCACCCTTATCACCTCGTGGCCGGCCTCCTCGAGGCGAAGGGCCAGTGCGGCCGAAACGCTGGTCTTGCCGGCCCCTTCGATCCCCTCGAGCGCCACGTAACGGTTCATTCGCACCAGCCTCCCGCCGCCTGGCACCGGTTCAATCGCGGTACCCGGAGTCGCCCCGACGGCCCCTCATCGAGCCGAAGGCACGGGAGGTGTCCCTGATCGACCGACGTACCTCTGGCGGGACATCTTTGAGGAGAGCCGACCTGATGGCGATGATCAGCAGCGAGCCCGTGGCCAGGATCAGAACGCCGGACAACCCGAAGAGGTTCCGGATGCCGCTGTCGAACGGGGCGGGGAAGATGCCGTCGAGAGCGTTTGCCACCACCACCGCGAGCGCGAACGAGGCCAGCATGGCCATACGGACCAGCGTGAACAGGGCCGCGAAGGTGCGTCCTCGGAGCGTGTCGTCCACCTCGCCATGGAGGTGGGTGAAGCCCGTGACGTAGGCCACGCCGGTCCCGATCCCACCGACCAGCACCCACCCGGCCGCCCCGATGATGGTCTGGGCGAAAGCGGCCAGCGCGATGGCCAGACCGGCCAGGGCCAGGCTCAGGGCATAGGTCAGGTCGAAACGGGTCCGGTCGGAACTGAACACGGCCACCCCCAACATGCCCAGACCCACCCCGACGCCCAGGGCCGTGACCAGCACCCCGAACCCCGTATCGCCTCCTCGCAGGACGGTCCTGGCGAACGACTGGCCCAGGGGCAGCAGAGCGCTCCCGCCGAAGAGGGCCACCGCCATCCCGAACACAACCCGGCGGACGGTACGGGTCCGGGTGACGAAGGCAAAGCCCTCCACCAGGTCGCGCAACGGTTGCAGCCAGTCCCGACCCTTCCGGTCCCCGGCGCCGCTCCCCTCGGCCAGGGTCGGCTTGGGGATGCCGATGGTGGCCACGATCGCCCCGGAAACCAGGAAGGTCAGGGAGTCGAAGGCGAAGGCCAGGTCGGGGGCCCGGTCGATCGGACCCACCGCGCCCACCAGCGCGTAGAGGGCGGCCAGGCCCGACCAGGTGGCCGCGCCGATCGGAGCGGTTCCGTAGGCGGCGGCCGCGGAGAAGCTGTTGGCCTTCACCAACTGTTCCGTATCGACCAGCGTGGGCACGGCCGCCTCCCGAGCGGGTTGGCGAACCATGGTCAGGATCTCGAGAATCGAGGAGATGATGGCAATGGTGACCAGATCATTGGCCAGCACCAGCCAGAGGACTACGACCGCGCGTCCGGCATCGGAGAGCACCATCGTCCACTTGCGGTCCAATCGATCGGCCAGGACACCTGCCAGCGAACCGAGTAGGAGGCTGGGGATAATCCGGCTGACCAGGGGGACCAGGACCGCGGTGCTGCCACCTATGCGTTCGGCCAGCGCCAGCGTGGCGAAAAACGTGATCCAGTCGCCCCACGAAGAGGCGGCGCTTGCCCACCAGAGCCTGGCGAAAGCGCCTTTGCGTACTAGTTCTATGGTCGTCCTCTAGGAGGGTACTGAAAGTGAATCTAGCGGGGTTCGCCGGTTGGCCAAGTACCTGGCTTGGCACCGGTCGCTAGCGGGCGACCCCCTTGCGGGGGCTATTCCAGCACCCTCCGATGTCGCGTCGCACCCTCCGGTTACGCTCGTAGCCGGTGGGGCTCGGGCAGTATCGTCCCGGACCGGCCGGTCGCCGGCGACCGCCCCGTTTTGACAAGCCCGACAGAATGAGGATATTAAGACCTCATGGACAGACCGCTCATCATCGTCGAATCCAACGCCAAGGCCAAGACCATCGGGGGCTACCTGGGAAGGGGCTACCGGGTGGAATCGTGCCAGGGGCACATTCGCGACCTGCCCAACCGTGCCAACCAGATCCCTGCCAAGTACCGGGACCAGGCATGGGCCAAGAACTGGGGAGTCGACGTCAACAACGATTTCGAACCCCTGTACATCGTTCCCGGGGACCGGCGCCGGATCGTGTCCAAGCTGCGGCAGGCGGCCAAGGAGGCATCCGAGCTGTACCTGGCTACCGATGAGGACCGCGAGGGAGAGGCCATCGCCTGGCACCTCACCGAGGTGTTGAAGCCCAAGATCCCGACCCACCGCATGGTGTTCCATGAGATCACACCGGGTGCGATCCGCAACGCCCTGGCCAATCCCCGGTCCATCGACAGCTACCGGGTGGACGCCCAGGAAGCCCGGCGAACCCTGGACCGGCTGGTCGGTTACGGCGTGTCGCCCGTGCTGTGGCGCAAGGTCAGGAGGGGCCTCTCCGCGGGACGGGTGCAGAGCGTGGCCGTGCGCCTGCTGGTGGAGCGGGAGCGCCGGCGGATTGCATTCCGATCGGCGAGTTTCTGGAATGTGGAGGCCCGGCTCGTCACCGGCGGCGGTGAGGACTTCCAGGCGCATCTGGTAGCCGTTGACGGTGTGCGTCCGGCCGCGAGCAAGGACTTCGACTCCAAGGGGAACCTGGAGCCCACCGGCGTCATACTCCTGGACGAGGACCGGTCGGCCCGGCTCGCCCGGGCGCTCGAGGGCTCCCTGCTGCGGATCCGGTCGGTGGACCGCAGGCCGTATACCCGTAAACCCCAGGCTCCCTTCCGGACGTCGACCCTGCAACGAGAAGCCTCTACCAGGCTGCGGTTCGAGCCGGGCCGGACCATGCGGGCCGCCCAGTCCCTCTACGAGCACGGCTACATCACCTACATGCGGACCGACAGCATCACCCTGTCGGAGACCGCCCTGCAGACGGCCCGCTCCGAAGTGGCCAGGCGGTTCGGCAAGGACTACCTGCCCCCCGGACCCATCCGGTACACCGGCAAGGTGGCCAACGCCCAGGAGGCGCACGAGGCCATTCGGCCCGCCGGCGACCGGTGGAAGACACCGGAGGAAGTGGTGTCGCTGGTGTCCGACCGCGACCAGCACCTGGTCTACCAACTGGTGTGGGCCCGCACCCTGGCCTCGCAGATGGCACCGGCCCGCGGCGAGTCCACCCGGGTCCGGGCGGGGACCGTTCTCGAGAACGGAACGGACGCGGCGTTCGAGGCGTCGGGCCTCGTCATCCGCTTCCCCGGCTTTCTGAAGGCATACGCCCAGGCTGATCGGGAGCGTCACCTGCCGCGGCTCGAGGTGGACGACCGGGTCACCGCCCAGGACGCCCTCGCCAGGGAACACCGCACGGAGCCGCCGAGCCGGTACAGCGAGGCCTCCCTGATCAAGGAACTCGAGGACAGGGGAATCGGCAGGCCGTCCACCTACGCCTCCACCGTATCCACGATCATCGAGCGCGACTACGTGTTCAAGAAGAGGACTGCGCTGGTCCCGTCGGTGACGGCGTTCGCGACCACCGAGCTACTGGAACGCCACTTCGACCACCTGGTCGACTACGGCTTCACCTCCCGCATGGAGGACGGCCTCGACAAGATCGCCCGGGGCGAGGAGCGGAAGGTTCCCTGGCTGAGTCGCTTCTTCCACGGGAACGGATCCCCCGGCCTGCTGGAGTTGATCGCTACCGACCGCGTCAAGGAGATCGACCCCCGCAGCCTCTTCATCCGCATCGGGGAGGACCCCTCCGGCGCCGAGGTGGTAGCGCGGGTGGGCAGGTACGGCCCGTATCTGGTGAGGGGCGAGGATCGAGCCTCGATACCGGACGACCTGCCGCCGGACGAGTTGACCCTCGAAAGAGCCGTCAAGCTCCTCGATGCTCCTTCGGGCGACAAGATCCTGGGCACCGATCCCGATTCGGGTCTGACCGTCCTGGCCCGCAACGGACGCTACGGGCCCTACGTGCAGCTTGGCGAGCAGGTCACCGGGTCCCGCCAGAAGCCCAAGCGGACCTCCCTGCTGACCGGTATGGAACTGGACTCGCTGAGCCTGGAGGACGCTCTGCGCCTGCTCTCCCTGCCGCGCCGGGTCGGGGTCCATCCCGACAGCGGCCAGGCCATCTTGGCGGGTCTGGGACGCTACGGACCCTATCTGAAGATGGGTAGCGAGTACCGGAATCTGGCAGACCAGGAGTTGCTCTTCGACATCACCCTGGAAGAGGCCGTCACGGTGATGAACCAGCCGAAGACCCGCCGGGGCGGGCGGGCCGCACCACCCCTGAAAGAGATGGGCAAGGACCCGGAGTCCGGGAGCGAGATGGTGATCAAGACGGGACGGTACGGGCCATACCTCACCGATGGCTCCGTGAACGTCTCGGTCAGGGAGGACGCCGTGGCCGGTCTAGGCCCGGAGGAGGCCGCCCGGCTTCTCTCCGCCAAGCGGGAGAAGCTGAAGAGCCAGGGCAAGTGGCCGCCCAAGAAGAGGA
The DNA here is from genome assembly GCA_022827785.1 of Acidimicrobiia bacterium. Lineage (GTDB taxonomy): Bacteria > Actinomycetota > Acidimicrobiia > Spongiisociales > Spongiisociaceae > Spongiisocius. The sequence continues at coordinate 32,111 of JAJEIM010000039.1, read as the reverse complement.
AACGCTAGAGGTAGACCACCGGCTTCTAGGAGACCCTTCGCCACCGTTGTGGCAGGTTGCGGAAGGCGACACCGAGGGCCATGACCGGCAGCACCGTCGCCAGGACCCCTCCCACGTACGGAACCTGGAGGAGGATCACGAACAACAGGGCGGCCGCCAGGAACGACCCGTAAGGTCCCATCCGGAACCTGGTCACCAGGCCCCACGCCCACACGATTACAGGCACCGACCCCGCGATGAACGCGAGCAGGAACGCCAGGAGGGCCGGAACGAGGCTCACCAGACCCGCAGTCACGGCAGCCGTCACCACGCCGGGCGGCCCGGCCCAGATGGCCAGGACAGGGACGGTCACCGGCAGGGTCAGGATCAGGAGGGCGACTATCCCCCGAATCACGATTCCTACAGGGCGCCTGCGCACGCGTTCGACGCAGGCATAGAGCCATCCCGGCCGGAAGCGGATCGCCATCAACCCCATGGCGATGAACAGCAAGAAGACCACCAGACCTCCCAGGAGGCGTCCCGCCCTCAACCAGAGGTCCGGCGCGAGGGGCGCCCGGCGCACCAGAGTGCCTCCGATGGACGCACCCGGGTCGATCTCGGCCTCGTCGGCACTTCGATAGCCCAGGTCTCCGCTGATCGCGGCGACCGGACCCACCCGGAGGTGGTCGACAGTCATCTCCACGTCCCGGCCCACCGAGCCGTCGATCGTCGCCCAGAGGGTCCGGCCTCCCAGGTCACGACCCAGCCCGCCTTCGGCCAGGAGTCTCATCGCCCAAACCAGCGCATCCCCACCGATCTCGCCCCCCAGCACCACGTCGCGGGCCAGTACGGCCACTTCATCGCCCACTTCGCCCGACACCTCGAGGTCGACACCGGCCAGCCGGACCGACCCTCCGACAGCACCCTTGATCGACGCCGTCCGGGCGAAACCGACCACGTCCCCCTCCACCGCGCCCGTGACCTGGAGGCGGCTGGTGGCCAGAACCACAAGGTCACCCTCGACCGTCCCGTGGATCCGGACCACCGAGGCCGAGACGTAGAGGTTCTCGCCCACCACCTCCTCCTCCGGGACGATGTATATGTCCCCGCTGACCGCTTGGAGGGCCTCGGGAGCGCCGGCGGCCGTCAGGAGGAGTGCCACCAGACCCAGCCCGAACAGTCGTAGGGCCGGACGCTCCGAGAGGTGCCCAACAGGACGGGGAAGGGTCGACCTGCGACACTTCGACCAGGGATTTCGTTGCCACCGATCGGGCCGACGGGACATTTCAGTACCTTTCTAGGCACCGACCCGGTTCAACACGTCGAGCAGGGGGCCGGGGAAGACGCCCAGCAACACGGATGCGCCGGCCGAGAAGACCAGCACCCAACGGATGCTCCGGGCTGTTTCGAGGGTCGTTCCGTCGCCGTCCTCTCCACCGAAGTACATCACCACCACCAGCCGCAGGTAGAAGAAGAAAGCCGCCACCGATGCCAGCAGGCCGGTGATCACCAGCCATTCGTATCCGCCCTCCCAAGCAGAGGTGAACACTTGGAACTTGCCGATGAACCCGGTGGTGAGGGGCATGCCGGACATGGCGATCATCAGTGTGGCCAGAACCGCCGCCACCACGGGCGACCGCCGGCCGAGGCCTCGGTACTCCTCGAAGGAGCTACCTGTGGCGGCCTGACCGCTGACCGCCGTCACCGCCGCGAACGCCCCCACCACCATGACCGAGTAGGTGGCCAGATAGAACAGGATTCCTGAACTGGCCACCAGCCCTGCCGCCAGCCCGGTCAGGATGAAGCCGGCATGGGCCACTCCCGAATACGCCAGCATCCTCCGCACGTCCGATTGCTGGATCGCCATCAGGGTCCCCAGAATCACGGACACCGCTGCTACCAGGGCCAGGCCATCACCCCACGCCCCGGAGTAGCGCTCGAAGCCGCCGGTCAGGATGTTGAGCAGGGCGGCGAAGCCTCCGATCTTGGCCACGGCCGCCATGAACCCAACTACTCCTGCCGGAGCGCCCTGGTAGACGTCCGGCGCCCAGGAGTGGAATGGCGCCGCGGTGACCTTGAAACCCAGGCCGACCACGATCAGGCCGATCCCGATCAGCAGTACCGCCGGACGGACCACATGAACGCCCGACAGGCGGGCCGCTATCTCGTAGACGTTGGTGCTGCCTGCCGCCGCGTAGATCAGCGCCCCGCCGTAGATGAAGATGGCGGAGGCGAAGGCGCCCAGCAGGAAGTACTTCATGGCCGCCTCGTCGCCCGCCGGCGAGCTGCGCACGATGCCGGCCAGCACGTAGAGGGCGATCGAGCCCACCTCCAGCGCAACGAAGGTCATCACCAGGTCGGCCGAGGCGCCCATCAGCATGAAGCCGACCGTCGCCACCATGACCAGGGCGACTCCCTCGGCGGCGCGGCGGCGCAGCCCGATCAGCATCCGCCAGGCTGCGGCCGTACCCAACACGGCCGTCACCAGCAGGACGGCCCGCACGGTCACCGATAGGTGGTTCAGGAGGAGGGTTCCTCCGAACGACAGGCCGGGTCCGTCGATGTCGACCCGGCGCCACTGGAACCCGATCGCGATCGCGACGAGCGCGTAGGTCGCCGAGACCAGCCACCCGTGTACGCGGGACGAGGGCCGGGCGAACACGTCCACCATCAGCACCACCACCGCCCCCGCGGTAAGGATGATCTCGGGTGCTACCGCCAGGTAGGAGACGCCGGTCATTCCCCGCTCCCCGATACCACGAGACGGTCACCGCCCGGTTCCGGCGCCGTGAACCCGGTGGTGGCCTCCACCCGTTCCAGGACCGCGTCGGTGGAAGGACCGATCACGTCCAGCGCCACCTTCGGGTAGACGCCCAGCACGATTATGAGCGCCACCAGCGGCACGAAGACCAGGGTCTCCCCGATCGACAGGTCCGGGACCTGCCGGTTGGCCGGGTTCGTGATCTCGCCGGTGAAGACCCGCTCGTAAGCCCACAGCAGGTAGACCGCGGCCAGGATGACACCGGTGGCTGATAGCACCGTGTACACCGGCAGGGTCGGGTAGCTTCCCACGAGGATCAGGAACTCGCCCACGAAACCGTTCAGGCCCGGCAGCCCGATTGAGGCGAAGGCGATGAAAAGGAACAGGCCCGCGAAAACGGGCATCGACGAGGCGAGGCCCCCGAAGTCGGCGATGGCCTTGGTGTGACGGCGCTCGTAGAGGATCCCGACCAGCAGGAACAGTGCTCCGGTCGTGAGACCGTGGTTGATCATCTGGACCACGCTCCCCTCCAGACTCTGGGAGGTGAGGGCGAAGGTCCCGAGGACTATGAAGCCCAGGTGGCTGACCGAGGAGTAGGCCACCGGCTTCTTCAGATCGGGTTGGACGATGGCCACCACCGCTCCGTAGATCACCCCCACCACCGCCAGGGTGGCCAGGAGAGGCACGAAGTCGAGGGTCGCCTCGGGGAACAGGGGCAGGTTGAACCGGAGGAGCCCGTAGGTGCCGAGCTTCAGTAGGACTCCCGCCAGCAGCACCGATCCGGCGGTGGGCGCCTCCACATGGGCGTCAGGAAGCCAGGTGTGGAGCGGGAACACCGGTACCTTGATGGCGAAGGCCACCAGGAACGCCCCGAACAACCACCGCTGGGTATCGAGGCCGAGATCGAGGTCCAGCATCCCGAGATACGAGAAGCTGATCTCGCCCACCTGCTCCCGGTGGATGAGGGCCAGGGCGATGATGCCGGCCAGCATCAGGGCCGAGCCCAGCGCCGTGTAGAGAAAGAACTTGACCGCCGCGTAGACGCGGTTTTCGCTCCCCCAGATGCCGATGATGAACGCCATCGGGACCAGGATCGCCTCGAAGAAGACGAAGAAGAGGAACAGGTCGAGCGACAGGAACACCCCGATCAGCCCCGCCTCCAGCAGCAGGATCATGGCCACGAACAGCCGTACCCGGTGATCGATGCCGCCGGAAGCGGCCAGTGCGACCGGGACCAGGACGGTCGTCAGCAGGACCAGGAGCAGCGAGATACCGTCGACCCCCAGATGCCAGCCTACGCCCAGGCGGTCGATCCAGACGGACCGCTCCACGAACTGGAATCCCGCCTCTCCCCTTTCGAACGCCAGGAACAGCCCGCCGGCCAGCGGGACCGGCAGCAGGCTGAGCACCACCCCCAGGGGCCGCACCAGCTCCCGGCGGCGTTCCGGGATGAGCATCACGATCACGGCGCCGGCCACCGGCACCAGTATGAGGGCGGTGAGAGTGGAGAACCCGCTCATGTCAGATACCCCTCACCACGATCCAGCCGACCACCAGGAGGGCGCCCGCAGCCAGCAGCGAGCCGTAGGCACGCACGAATCCCGACTGGAGAGGCCGCAGACGGGCCCCGAGCCGGCGCACCGCGACCCCGACCCCGTTGACCAGCCCGTCGATGGCGCGCTGGTCCAGAACGCCCGCGCTCCAATCCGCGATCCGCAGCCCCGGCTCGACGATCACCTTCCCGTACACGTCATCGATCCAGTAGCCGTGCTCCCAGGCCATGAGGGGCCGGCGCACCCGGCCCAGCAGGCGCTCCCGGACCTCCTCCGAAGCCCGCCCGTAGATCAGGTAGGCGATGAGGATGCCCACCAGCCCTGCGGCCACCGAGACCAGCGCGAGCGCCGCCAGCAGGAAGCCGTCCTCGGGGGCGTGCGCCACCGGAACCGAGTGGAACACAGGATCGAGGAAATGCTCGAAGCTCAGCCGGAACGGGGTGTTGACGAAACCGATCACCAGTGTCAGGGCGCCCAGGATCACCAGCGGGACGGTCATGACCCGGGGCGACTCGTGCGGGTCCACCCCCTCGTCCCAGCGGCCTTCGCCGGAGAAGACCATGAAGTACTGGCGCGCCATGTAGAAAGCGGTCAGCAGGGCGGTCACCAGGCCCACGGCCCACAGCACGGTGTAGTACCCGCCCGCATAGAACATGACCGCCAGGATCTCGTCCTTCGACCAGAACCCCGCCAGCGGCGGGATGCCGGCTATCGACAGGGTGGCGATCAGCATGGTGGCATGGGTGAGCGGCAGCTTCCGGCGCAGACCGCCCATCCTGTTCATGTCCTGCTGATCGGCCATGGCATGGATGACCGATCCGGCCCCCAGGAACAGCAGCGCCTTGAAGACCGCGTGCGTGACGAGATGGAACAGGCCCGCCACGTATCCGGCCACGCCCACCGCCATGAACATGTAACCCAGCTGGCTGATGGTCGAGTAGGCCAGCACCCGCTTGATGTCGCGCTGGGCGATGGCGATGGTGGCCGCCAGCAGGGCCGTGAGCGCCCCCACCGTGGCTACGACCCCGCCGGCCACATCCGACAGGCCGAAGATGGCCGCGCACCGCGCCACCATGTAGACGCCCGCCGTGACCATTGTGGCGGCATGGATCAGGGCCGACACCGGAGTGGGGCCTTCCATGGCGTCGGGCAGCCATACGTGAAGGGGGAGCTGGGCCGACTTGCCGGCGGCACCCACCAGCAACAGCAGGCCGATGGCGGTGGCGGTGCCGGCGCCGATCACCGTTCCGGGATCGTGGAGCACCTCCGTGTAGGAGAGGGTGCCGAACGATAGGAAGATGATCATCAGGGCCACCATGAAGCCGAAGTCCCCGACCCGGTTCACCACGAACGCCTTCTTGCCGGCCGCGGCTGCCGACGGACGGGTGTACCAGAAGGAGATCAGCAGGTAGGAGCAGAGACCCACCAACTCCCAGCCCACGAACAGGAGGGCGAAGTTGTTGGCCAGCACCAGGATCAGCATCGAGGCGATGAACAGGTTCAGGTAGGTGAAGAACCGGCCGAACCGGGGATCACCGTGCATGTACCCCACCGAGTAGATGTGGATGAGGGCGCCCACGCCTGTTACGACCAGGGTCATGGTGGCCGACAGGGGATCCCAGAGCAGCTCGGCCCTGGCGCCCAGGCCCGGTATCCAGTCGAACAGGTGCACCACCGCCACCGCTTGCTCGGAGGAACCGGCCGAGATGAAGAAGTCCCGGGCCGCCACGGCCGCGAAGGCGAACGATCCGAGCACCGCCAGGATGGCCGGGCCGGCGGCACGGGGCTCCCCGATGCGGCGTCCGAGAAAGTGGTTGAAAAGGGCGCCCGCCAGCGGCAGCACGATGACGATCCAGAGGTAGCCGGTCATGGCGCCACCCGGACGGGGCGCGGCGCCGGGGCCCGGGAGCAGCCGGCCGGACCACCGTCCCTGCGGGCACGGCTCATCCCGACAACTCCGATAGCTCGTCCACCGAGGCGGTGCGGCGGGTTCGGAAGATCGACACGATGATGGCCAGGCCGACCGCCACCTCGGCCGCCGCCACCACCAGCACGAACAGCACCGCCATCTGCCCGCCGATGTCACCGTGGGCGCGGGCGGCCGCCACGAAGGTGAGATTGACGGCGTTGAGCATCAGCTCCACGGACATGAACATGACGAGGGCGTTGTTGCGTAGCAGGAGGCCGCCCGATCCGATGAGGAACAGGACGGCGGCCAGCGTCATGTACCAGCCGGGGGTGACGACCACGGACTCGATCATGACCCGGGGCCGGTGTCCGGGCCGGCGGGTGGCTCGTCCTTGCGGCGCGGGCGGTAGAAGGCCAGGGCGATCGCCCCCACGGCCGCCACGATGAGGAGCAGGGACGTGGCCTCGAACGGCAGCAGCCACCTGGAGGCCTGGCGGTCGGACGGCGAACCGATCGAGATGAGGTTCTCGCCGATCTCCTCGATGGTCCCGCGCACCACCGGAGGCTCGCCGGAGGAGATCACCCAGTCGAAGCGGCCGGTAACCACCAGCACGCCGGCGAGTACCACCACCCCCACCAGGACGATCAGCGCCACCGGTCGCTGCACCGCCAGCTTCTCCTTGAGGTCCTCGGCCCGGTCCACGCCCACGAACATGATTACGAAGAGGAACAGGGTGATGACCGCTCCGGCATAGACGATCACCTGCACCACCGCCACGAAGTGCGCCAGGTGGACCACATAGAAGACCGCCAGGGCGAAAAGGGTGGCCATCAGGCCCATCGCCCCGTACACGGGGTTGCGGGCCCGGACCACTCCGATGGCTCCGGCGAGGGTCACCGCCCCCATGAGCACGAAGATGACCAGCTCGACCATCAGCCGTCGGCGCCTTCCGATGTCGCAGCCGCCCCTTCATCCGCGACGGCCTCGTCGGGAAGCCCGGACTGGCCGCGCTCCGGCGGGCGGACACCCACGCCCGCGGAATCCGACCAGGCGACCCGGCCCTCGTAGGCGGCCCGGCCCTGGGGGGCCGTGGCCCGCATCCATCCGTCGGCCTTGGCCAACTCGTCGAAGTCGGCGAACCGGTCCGTGTCGAACATGTGGTTGGGCCGGCCGTCTCCGTCCACCAGCAACTCGGTCTTGGTGTATATGGCGTCGGACCGGTTGGTGGTCGACATCTCGAACAGCTGCGTGTGGGTGATGGCCTCGGTGGGACAGGCCTCAACGCAGAGACCGCAGAAGATGCAGCGCAGCATGTTGATCTCGTACACGAAGCCGTATCGCTCCCCCGGGCTCACCGGCTCGTCCACCGGGTTGTCGGCCCCCCGGACGTAGATGCAGCGGGCCGGACAGGCGCCCGCACACAGCTCGCAGCCGATGCACTTCTCCATCCCGTCCTCGTAGCGGTTGAGGACGTGCCGGCCGTGGAAGCGCTGCGGCTTCTCCCGCATCACCTTCGGGTACCGGGTGGTGACCAGGCCCCGGCCGGTGATGGTGGCGATGAACTGGCGGCCGGTCACCGCCATCCCTCGCAGGAATGCCTCTACCGGTCCCATGTCACCCCCACGGAAGCCCGAACTGCCGCACAGCCATCGCCCCTCCGATGAAGAACAACCACACCAGCGAGGCCGGTATCAGCCGTTTCCAGCCGAGCGTCATCAGCTGGTCGTAGCGGAGGCGCGGGAGCGTGGCGCGCAGCCATACGTACATGAACAGGAACAACACCACCTTCAGCATGAACCACACGGTCGGGAGGATGGCGCTCACGAGCAGCGGCAGCGTGCCGTCCCATGTGGGACCCGACCACCCTCCCAGGAAAAGGGTCACGGCCAGGGCCGACATGGTGAAGATGTTGATGTACTCGGCCAGGAAGAACAGCGCGAAGCGAAGCCCGGAGTATTCGGTGTGGAACCCGCCGACGATCTCCTGCTCCGCCTCCACCAGGTCGAAGGGCGCCCGGTTGGTCTCCGCCACCGCGGCGATGAAGAAGATCAGGAAGGAGGGAGCGAGAACGAAGACGTTCCAGGCCGGGAGGCTGAGCGCCCGGTCGAAGAAGGTCAGGCTCCCCGACTGGGCGGCCACTATCTCAGAGAGGCTGAGCGTGCCGGTGAAGAGCACCACCGGCACCAGAGACAGGCCCATGGCCGCTTCGTAGGAGATGGCTTGGGCGGTGGCCCTGACCCCGCCGAGCAACGGATACTTGGAGCCCGAGGACCAGCCGGCCAGCACCACCGCATACACTGCCACCGACGACATGGCGAGCACGTAGAGCAGGCCGATGTTGAGGTCGGCGCCCTGGATGGGGATCAGCCGCTCCTGGCCTCCCAGGTTGATCCGGACAGGGCGGCCGAAGGGCACCACCATGAACATGAGGAAGGCGGGAACGGCGGCCAGCATCGGAGCGGCCAGGTAGAGGCCGAGCTCGACCTTGCGGGGCGTTACCTGCTCCTTGAAGAACAGCTTCAAACCGTCGGCCACTGTCTGGAGTATCCCCCACGGACCGGCTCGCTCGGGGCCGACCCGGTTCTGCATGTCGGCGACCACCTTGCGCTCGAACCAGATGAGCAGGATGGTCACCACCTGGAGCAGTACGAAGACCACCACCACCCGGAGCGCCACCAGACCCAGGTCGATCCAGTCCATCAGGACGGCTCCCCCGCGGTAACGCTAACGCCGAGCGCGTTGCCCACGACTTCCAGGCCGGGCTGGTTGAAGGGGATGTACACCGACCCCTCAGCCAGGCTCGGATCGATCCGCACCGGCAACCGCACCGCCCGATCCCCGGCCCGGACCACCACCTCATCGCCCTCCGTCACCGCCAGCGAAGCGGCGTGGGCCGGGGTCAGGTAGGCGCTCGCTCCCGGCGCCAGCGGCGCCAGGGAGGGGCAGTGGCGGAGCAGCACACCGTCGTCGTAGAGGGTACGGGCCAGGTGGAGAGTGTGGCCGTCGAGCCGGCCGTCGAGATCCTGATGGCGGGGCTCGTGGAGGAACGGCTGGTCGGCCGGGTCGATCGGGGCGACCTCACCCTCCTGGGCGTCCCATTCGAGGTGATCCCAGGTGATGCCGGCGTAGGCGGGCGCCAGCCGGGCGATCTCTTCGGCGATGTCCCGCTCCGAGCCCAGGTTGAGCGGGCGGCCGAGGCGATCGGCGAGGTCATCCAGGACCGACCAGTCGGCCCGCGCCTGTCCGGGTCCGGGCACCAGCCGGTTCACCATCTGGACCCGGCCCTCCAGGTTGGTCACCGTGCCCTTCTTCTCGCCGAAACCAAGCGCAGGGAGCACCACATCGGCCCGGCTGGAGGAGTCGGTGAGGAAGAGGTCCAACGCCACCACGAATCCGGCCCCGGACAGGGCGGCGGAGCCGTCGAAACCCACCAGGTCGCGGGCCGGATCGGCGCCGCACAGGATGAGCACGTCGATCTCCCCCGCACTGCAGGCGGCGGCGATCCCGACGGCGTCGAGGCCCTGGCCCGGCGGCACGGCGCCCCATGCGTCGACCAGGCGTCCCGCCGCGCCCTCGACCGGCAGGCGGCCCGGGAGCAGGCCGGGCGCCACCCCCATGTCGAGCGCTCCGAAGGTGTTACCACGATGGACGAGCGGGAGCAGGGACGCGTCGAGGGAGCGGGCGAAGGCCGCCACCGACTCGGCCAGCCGGGGGTCCTCGGCCAGTCCGGGACGCCCCACCAGCGCGACCAGGGGGCCCTGGTCCAGCGCCTCCCGCACCGCCCCGAGCTCCCCGGCGCCGTCCTTCAGCCGGTCCAGGAGTTGCGAGCCCTCTCCGGGCCGGTAGGTCAGCTTGTGGGCGGCTCGGTCGTCCAACCCGGTCCGGCGCGGATGGACCACGACCAGCGTCGCTCCCAACTCTTGGGCGGCCCGCCTGACCCGCAGGTAGAGGATGGGGTGGGTCTCCTTGAGGTCCGGGCCCCACAGCAGGATGGTGCGAGCGGTCTCGAGGTCGTCTATCCGGCCGCGACCCGCCAACCCGGTGAGGAGCCTGGCGGGGAGGCCGTCGCCGAGCCGGGCGTCGAGGTTGTCCGACCCCACCGTCAGCCGCATGAACTTGGACAGGGCGTAGGCGTCCTCGTTGGTGCCCCGCGCCCCGCCGAGCGCCGCGACCGACTCTCCATTCCCCGAGGTGATCGCAGGCCGGAGCCGCTCCGCCACCAGGTCCAGTGCTTCGCCCCACCCGGCCTCCCTGAATCCGGCCCCGTCCTTGATCAGCGGGGTGCGGAGCCGCTCGGGAGAAGCGATGAACTCGAAGCCGAACCGTTCCTTGTCGGACAGCCAACCCTGGTTGGTGGCCCCGATGTCGAGACCCAGGAAGCGGAGCACGCGGTTCTGGGAGACGTGGACCGAGAGGCCGGCGCCCTCGGTGTGAAGCGTCCCGGTGCTCTCGCCGATGGTGAGGTCCCAGGGTCGAGCCCGGAAGCGGTAGGGGACGGCGGTCAAGGCCCCGACCGGGCATATCTGCACGGTGTTACCCGAGAAATAGGAGTTGAACGGTTCGTCCGGGAAAGTGAGCACCTGGGTGTGGCCACTCCGGCCCTGGAACTCGATCAGCGGATCCCCCGAGATCTCGTCCGAGAACCTGGTGCAGCGGGCGCAGAGGATGCAGCGTTCCCGGTCGAGCAGGACCAGATCGCTGATGGGTACCGGCTTGGCGAAATGGCGCTTCTCCTCCACGAAGCGGCTCTCCCCGGGGCCGTAGGACATGGTCTGGTCCTGGAGCGGGCACTCACCGCCCTTGTCGCACACCGGGCAGTCGAGAGGATGGTTAGCCAGGAGGAACTCGAGAACCCCTTCCTGCGCCTTCTTGGCGGGCGCCGACTCCGTGTACGCCACCATTCCCTCGTTGACCGGCTGCATGCAGGAGGGGACGATGATCCTGCCCCGAGGAGTCTCGATCTCGACCAGGCACATCCGGCACATCCCCACCGGGTTCATCCGCGGGTGCCAGCAGAAGCGCGGGATGTGGGTGCCGTTGTCCTCGGCCGCCTTGATCAGCAACTCCCCGGCGGGCGCCTCCACCTCCACGCCGTCGATCGTCAGGCCGACCATCTCCCGCTCTCCGCCGCTCATCGCGTCGCGCCGATCGACACGGGCACCAGGTTGGCCTGTTGCAGCAGGTCGGCCTGCTCCAGGTAGCCGTCCACCTCATCGCGGAAGTACCGGAGTAGGGACACCACCGGGGACACCGCCGAGGGCCCGAGCGGGCAGATGGTGGTCATCGCGGGGGGCCAGTTGAGTCCGGGCGAGATGTTGTCGGACACGTCCAGGAGCAGGTCAGGGTCCACCGGGCGGCCCTGGCGGTCCATGATGCGCCGCAGGATCAGGTCGATCCAGACGGTCCCCTCGCGGCACGGAGTGCACTGCCCGCAGGACTCGTGGGCGAAGAACCGCACCAGGCGCTCGGCCGCCGCCACCATGTCGGTGGTGTGGTCCATCACGATGACCGCTCCGGAGCCGGTCATCGATCCGTTCCCGTCGATCGCCTCCTTGGTCACCTCGGTGTCGAGGTGGAGTTCCGGGACGAACCAGGGCGCCGAGGCCCCGCCCGGCACCCACGCCTTGAGCCGGTTCCCGTTGCGGATGCCTCCCGCCAGGTCGAAGATCAGATCCCGCCAGGTCAGCCCCTCCACGATCTCGTAGTTGCCGGGGCGGTTGACATGACCGGAGATGGAGCACATCCGCTTGCCCGGCGAACCCTCCGGGCCGATGGCCGCATAGGCCGCACCGCCCGCCATGATGATCCAGGGAACGTTGGCCAGGGTCTCGACGTTGTTCACGATGGTGGGCATCATGTAGAGGCCCTTGGCGGCGGGGAAGTAGGGCGGCTTCAGCCGGGGCTCGCCACGCCTGCCCTCCAAGCTGTTGAGCAGGGCGGTCTCCTCCCCGCAGATGTAGGCGCCGGCGCCGAGGTGGACGGTCACTTCCAGGTCGTAGCCCGATCCGAGAATGTCCCGACCCAGGTATCCGGCCCGGTAGGCCTCCTCGACAGCGGCCTCGACCCGGCGGGCCGCTTTGGGGTACTCGCCCCGGATGTACACGAAGGCGTGGTTCACCTCGGAAGCGTAGGAGGCGATCACGATGCCCTCGAGCATCTGGTGCGGATCCCGCTCCATGAGCTGGCGGTCCTTGAATGTGCCCGGCTCCGACTCGTCGGCGTTGACCACCAGGTATGACGGGCGGGCCGGCGCCAGGAAGCTCCACTTGACACCGGCAGGGAACCCGGCCCCGCCGCGGCCCCGCAGCATGGAAGCCTTGATGTCGTCCGTGATACCGGCCGGGGTCATGCCCGGGTCGCCGAGCACCCGGCGGAGGGCCGAGTAACCCCCGGTGGCCTCGTAGGTGGCCAGTGCGTGGCTGTTCACCGGATGCCGGTTCATCCGGTCGGTGAGGATCATCGGAAGATCGCCGTTGCCGACGGTCTCCGACGTGTCCAGGTCCGGGACCCGGCCATTGGACGGGACCGCGGTGCCCAGGGACGCGCAGGCCGGAACCGGTCCGGAGGCGCCGGCCGGTTCGGGGATGGCCCAGGGGAACGCCGTCCGTCCGCCGAACCTGGTCTGGAGCTCGTCACCGGTCACCGTCGCAGGCTCCTCGGAGCGAAGCCAGCGCACCATGTCCCTCGCCTTGCCGGGCGTGACGCCCTCGACGAACTCGTAGTTGACCTGGACCGCGGGCGCCCCCCCGCACGCACCGATGCATTCGACGTGCTCGGGAGTGATCGTTCCGTCGCGGTCGGTGCGGCCTGCCGGCACCCCGGCCTCGGCCTCGACCGCATGGAGCACCTCGTCAGCGCCGTCAAGCCAGCACGAGAGGGACGTACACACCGACACCAGGTACTTCCCGACCCGGTCCCGCTTGTACATCCTGTAGAAACTGGCCACCGCCACCACCTGGGCGGGAGTCACGCCCACCAGGTCCGCCACCCGGCGCATGCCGTCCTCGGTGAGCCGGTCCGCTCCCCGGTCCAGATCCTCCTTCATGGCGATGTAGAGGAGGGGCATCATCGCCGAGCGGGGCCGGGGGTAGCTGGCGATTATCTGCCGGGCCCTTTCCTCGGCGGCCTCCGACCAGGCGTACGTCATCCCCGCCTACCGATCCACATCGCCCATCACCGGGTCCAGCGACGCTATGCAGGCCACCGTGTCCGCCACTAGCGAGTCCGCCATCATGATCGGAAGCGCCTGGAGGTTGGAGAACGAAGGCGCCCTGGTATGCATGCGCAACGGCGCTCCGCTCCCGTCGGACACCAGGTAACACCCCAACTCCCCCCTCGGCGCCTCGATAGCCACGTAGGTCTCCCCGGCGGGGACCTTGAAACCCTCCGTGTAGATCTTGAAATGATGGATGAGAGCCTCCATCGACTCGTCGATGCGCTGCCTGGGAGGTGGGGAGACCTTCCGGTCGCCGGTCTTGTAGTCGCCGCGGGGCATGGCGGCGGCCACCTGCTCGACTATGCGCAGCGACTGGTGCATCTCGCCGATCCGGACCCGGTAGCGGTCGTACACGTCGCCCCGGCTACCGGTCACCACGTCGAAGTCGTACGCTTCGATGCCGGAGTAGGGCTGAGCCTTGCGCAGATCCCACGGCACTCCCGCAGCCCGCAGGGTCGGGCCGGTGACGCCGTAGGCCAGGCACTCGTCCGCGGTGATGATCCCCACTCCGCGGGTACGGCCTATCCAGATCGGGTTCTCCTTCAGGAGGTCCTCGTAGTCCGCCATGGCCCGCGGGATCCGCTCCAGGATCTCTGCCACGTCCTCCTCCCACCCGTCCGGCAGGTCGGCGGCCACACCGCCCGGACGGATGTAGTTGTGGTTCATCCGCAGACCGGTGGTCTTCTCGAAGAAGGCCAGGATCAGCTCCCGCTCCCGGAAGCCGTACATCATCATCGACAGCGCGCCGATGTCCATCCCGTTGGTGGCGGTAGCCACCAGGTGCGAGGACACCCGGTTCAGCTCGGTCATCAGGATGCGGATGGCCTGGGCGCGCGGCGGGATCTCCACCCCCAGCAGCTTCTCGACGGCCAGCGAGTAGCAGAGCTCGTTCTGCAGGGGCGCCAGGTAGTCCATGCGGGTGACGTTGGTGCCGCCCTGGAGATAGGTCAGCGTCTCGGCGGTTTTCTCCATCCCGGTGTGGAGGTAGCCGATGATCGGCTTGACCCTCCGGACGATCTCCCCCTCCAGTTCGATGTTGAGCCTCAGCACCCCATGGGTGGAAGGGTGCTGGGGGCCCATGTTGACGATCATCCGCTCCTCGTCGTCGACGGTGTCGTCGACCACCCAGTCGTCCACGACGCGGGCGCCCCGCTGCTCGACTCCCCTCTCGATCGTCTCGTCGCGCTCCATCTCCTGCGCGCCCTCGTCGGTCCCGGCCACCATCCACTCCGACACCTCCGGCGCTTCGGTGCCGGACACCCAGACATCGGTGGTGGAGGTCGGCTCGGCCATCATCTCACCCGGTGGGCGGCTTTGAACTGGACGGGGACGGCGCCCACGTCGAAATCGCGGCGGAGCGGATGCCCCACCCAGTCGTCCGGCATCAGGATGCGGGTGAGATCGGGATGGCCGGCAAAGCGGATGCCGAACATGTCGTACGCCTCACGCTCCATGAAGTTGGCCCCGGGATAGACAGGCACCAGGGACGGCACCTCGGGATCGCCTTCGGGAACCGGGACCAGTATGCGGAGACGGCGGTTGTGCTGCAGGGAAAGGAGGTTGACCACCACCTCGAACCTGACCCTCCGCACACCCAGGTAGTCGACGACGGTGATGTCCGAACACATCTCGAAACCGCCGGCTCGGGCCGCCTCTGCCAACCTGGCCAGATCACGGGCCGGAACACGGATGACGTCGTCGCCTGTCGAACGGTCGGCCTCGGCGGAGGGCACGGCTTCCCCGAGGCTCGCCAGCATCTCGTCGGAGCCGGCCACAGGACCGGGCAAGCTGTCGCCGGACATCAGCGAGCCAACTCTCCCGACATCACCTTGTCCTGGAGGGTGAGTATCCCGTGCATCAGCGACTGCGGGCCCGGCGGGCATCCCGGAACGTACACGTCGACCGGCACGATCTGGTCGACGCCCTGAACCAGGGCGTAGTTGTTGAACATGCCACCGGTCGAGGCGCAGGCTCCCATCGAGATCACCCACTTGGGATCCGCCATCTGGTCGTACACCTGGCGCAGGACCGGCGCCATCTTCTGGGACACCCGGCCGGCCACCACCATCAGATCGGCCTGGCGGGGAGACGCCCGGAACACTTCCATGCCGAAGCGGGCCAGGTCGTTGTGGGCGGTGCCGGTAGCCATCATCTCGATGGCGCAGCAGGCCAGGCCGAAGGTGGCGGGCCACATCGACTGCTGCTGGGACCACCGCATAGCCTTCCCCAGCGTGGTGGTCAGGAGCTGCGGCGGAGCGGTCAGATGAGCCATCAGGCCACCGGCTCGCCGGCCGGAGCATCCGCGGTCGATCGGTACCGCGCGCGTCGCGACACGTTCCAGTCGAGGGCGCCGCGCTTCCACACGTAGCCGAGGGTTTCGACGATCAGCAGGGTGAAGATGGCGATCGCTGCCACCCCGCCCCAGCCCAGCGTCCCGAACACCGACGCCCAGGCGAACAGGAAGATGATCTCGACATCGAAGATGACGAACAGGATCGCGACCAGGTAGAACTTGACCGGGAAGCGCTGGATGGGCTCAGCCTCGGTGACGATGCCGCACTCGTAGGGCTCCAACTTCTCGGCGGTGGGACGCTTGTACGAGATGAGATAGGAAACGATGAGTGATACGCCGGCGAACAATATGGCCAGCACGAGCATGAGCGCTATGGGGAGATAATCGGAAAGCTCCACGCCACCTCTTTGCGGAAAGCCAATCCTACGAACGGGCGGGATTATCGCCAAAACGGGCCGGCTCCCGACTGCCCGAAATACCTGGATCTGTCACAGGCTCATGGCACGATAGTGTCGATGTGCCGAACCCATGACGCTACCCCGGTGATCCGCAACGGCGTGGCGATAGTCGCCTGCCGGCAGTGCGGCATGGTCACCTTCCGCAACCGCGACTCCTTCGGAGGCATAGCGGCGCTGTTCGCCGACTATCGCATGGTCGGCCGGGTGGAGGCGATCGGCGCCCCTGCCGGCGAGGTCGTGGCCTTCCGGCCCGCCAAATCCTCCGACCGCTCCACCATGGACGCCATACCTCCGCACCGTTGGTTCAGGGCCAATCAGCACCTGTGGATGTGCCATGACGGCTCCGTCCTGCTCCTTGCCCACCATTTCCCTCTGGTATCGCGAATGCTGGGGGCCTGACCCGATCGCTCGAGCCGGTACCACGGAACTGGGTGCGGTACATCCGGGCGTAGATGCCATCCGTCTCCAGGAGGGCCTCATGGGTTCCCTCCTCGACCAGCCGGCCCCCGTCGAGGACCAGGATCCGGTCGGCGGCCTGGACCGTCGACAGGCGGTGGGCGATGACGAGCGACGTACGACCCACCATCACCCGCTCCAAGGCCTCCTGTATCAGGGCCTCGGACTCCGAGTCGAGATGGGCGGTGGCTTCATCGAGGATCAGGATGCGCGGGTCTTCGAGGATCACCCTCGCCAGGGCGATCCGTTGCTTCTCCCCGCCCGAGAGTCGGTAGCCGCGCTCCCCCACCACCGTCTCGTAGCCATCCGGCAAGGAGGCGACGAACTCGTGGATGTTGGCGGCGCGGGCTGCCGCTTCGATCTCCTCCTGAGTGGCGTCCGGCTTGGCGTACCGCAGGTTGGCCGCGATGGAGTCGTGGAAGAGGAAGGTCTCCTGGGTGACCACGCCGACGGAGCGCTCGAGTGACTCGGTGGTGGCGTCGCGAACGTCCACCCCGTCGATCCGCACGGCGCCCCGGGTCACGTCGTACAGCCGCGGGATGAGGTAGCTCACCGTGGTCTTCCCGGCCCCCGACGGCCCGACCAGAGCCGCCAGCTCACCCGCCTCGATCCGGAAGGCGGCGTTCTCCAGCGCCCAGCGCCGGGTGGGAGGCTGCTGGGACCGGGGAGTCTCGCCCTGCTCGCCGGATCCGGCTGCCGCCGTCAACCCGGCCGGGTCCGGCTGCAGGTACCGGAAATACACGCCGTCGAACTCCACCGTCCCGCTCACCGATCGGAGGTCGGTGGCATCCGGACGCTCCACTATCTCCTGGCGGAGGTCCAGCACCTCGAAGACCCGCTCGAACGAGACCAGGGAGGTGGCGAACTCCACCCGGGCGTTGGACATGGCCGACAGCGGCCCGTACAGCTGCACCAGGAGGCTCGAGAACATGATGACCGTTCCCAGGCTCATGGTCCCCTGGATGACCAGGTAACCGCCCACCCAGAACACCGCGGCGGTGCCGATGGCGCCCACCAGCCCGAGGGCGGCGAAGAACCATCTCCCCACCACCGCGGACCGGACGCCGAGGTCGCGGACCATTCCGGCTTCGGCCGAGAAGCGTGCCAACTCCTCGTTTCGGCGCCCGAACAGCTTGACCAGCAGGGCTCCGCTCACGTTGAAGGTCTCGTTGAGAATGGCCCCCATCGCCCCGTTGTGCCGCATCTGGCGCTGGGTGATGGCGCGGAGCATCTGCCCGACCCGCCGGGCCGGGTAGACGAACAATGGCAGTGCGGCCACCGCCAGGAGGGTGAGGCGCCACTCGGCCTGGACCATCACGACCAGGATGACCACCACGGAGACCACGTTCGACACGATGGTGACGAAGGTGCCGGTGATGGCGGTCTGGGCGCCGACCACGTCGTTGTTGAGACGGGATACCAACTCGCCGGTCTTGGTCTCGGTGAAGAACCGCAGCGACATGCCCTGGAGGTGGGTGTACAGGGCCCGGCGCAGGTCGTAGATGATCCCCTCCCCGGCCCTGGCGCCCATCCAGCGCTGGAACGCGCCCACCGACACGCTGATGAGCGGGACCACCACCATGGCCAGGCCCAGCAGGGTCAGGCGCCCCACATCGGCGGCCGGAATGGCGTTGTCGACCAGGTCCCGGATCAGGAGCGGCGGTACCACCGCCAGGCCCGAGACCACGAGGATGGTGACCAGGACCCCCACCAGCAACATCCGGTAGGGCACGCCGTAGGCGAAGACGCGCCTTAGCAGCGCCCGATCGATCTCGGGACCGCGCTGGTCCCGGTCGTGGCGCACGTACGACCACCATCCCCCACCGAAATCGTGAAAGATCGGGACCTCCTGCTGTACACGTCGATACTAGGGCGACACCGATCTAACGGAGAGAGTCCTATCAGGTCGCGCGTTCCAATACCGCCCGCGGCGCTCCGACTCGACCAGCGACGATCGGTCCGGGGAAGGACCAACCCGGATTCAGGGGACGGGACTCCCCGGCCGGTAGGAGTCCATGAACACCTCCCTGCCCTGGCGGGAGGAGTCGTAGATGGCCATGATGATGGCCAGCGATACCCGGGCGTCCTCACCGGTGAGCACCGGATCACGATCCTCGCGGATGGCGTCGACCATGTCCTGGAGCTGGATCCGGTGGCGAGTCTGCGGATAGGCCCAAGGGTCGTCGATGTCGGTCAACCCGAAATCCGCGGCCAACTCCACGCGACCCTCGTCACCCTTGACATCCCACACGAGGAACTTGTCGTACTGGGCGTTGGCGACCACGGTGCCCAGCTCGCCGTGCAGTTCGACCCGGGACTTGAGGGCGGTCCGGACCGAGGAGGTGCTCTCGATAATCCCCATAGCTCCGTTGGCGAAGCTGACCACCGCGGTAGCAGTGTCCTCCACCTCTATGTCGTGGAACTGGGTGGCCACCCGTCCCATCACCGAACGCACCGGGCCCATCAGGTACTGCAGCAGGTCGATGATGTGGATGGACTGGGTCATCAGGCAACCCCCACCCTCGAGCGCCTCGGTTCCCCGCCAGGCGGCAGAGGCGTAGTAGGCAGCCGTCCGGCTCGACTTGTCAACCGCATCGCTCAGAAACACCCGCCCCAGACGACCCGAGTCAACCGCCTCTTTGAGGGTGCGCGCCACCACCCCGAAACGCATCTGGAAGACCACCCCCAGCTTGGTGTTGTTCGCCCGGCAGACGCCGATCATCCGATCGGCCCTCTCCAATGTGGTCTCGAGAGGCTTTTCCACCAAGGCATGCTTGCCGGCGTTCGAAGCGGCGATCGTCACCTCGGCGTGCAGACCGGTGGGAACCGACACGACCACCACATCGACGTCATCGTGTTCCACCAACCGCCGGTAATCGGTAAACCAGTGCCTGGCACCGTGGGCCTGGGCGAATCCCCTGACGTGGGACTCGTTCCGACTGCAGACCGCCACCAGCTCGGCGCCATCGACGAAGTCGAGTTCCTTGGCCATGAAGCCGCCCGACATGCCGGTCCCGACCAGACCGAAGCCTATTGTCCCGTCTCTCACCGCCATCGGCCTCCCGACCGGAGTGTACCGACCCGGGTGAACCGCCCCGGGTTATCGGAGAGCGAGACGATACCCGGATTCCGGGAGTCGGGGTACTAATCGGTGGGGTGCTGACCCGCGAGGACCGCGCCGGCTCGAAGACCTCCGAGATCTCCGGGCTCGTCATTACCATCGAACCGTGGCTGTCTCATGTGACGCATCCCGGGCCTCGCCAGAGGCCACCTGCCGGTCCGTACGAACCGACCGCCGCCGGAACCCGGGCCCGGAACCGGGCGTCGGGTCAGCGGTTCATCGCTCAGAGGCTGCGCTACCAGGCGGTTCGCGTACCAGCAGAACAACCCGCCGGAGGAACCCCCACCGGTCGTGCCGAGTTTGAGCCGATTCCTGCGCGTGGCCGCACCGGCCATGTTGATCATGGCGCCGCTGGCCGGCTTGGCCCTCCACTCGGACCAGAGCATCGCCATCTACCAGTTCGCCTCCGACTACGGGACGAACCCACTCCGGATCATCGCTGCGAACCTGGCGGAGGTCGGCGAGTTCATCGCGAAGGGGAACTTCCGACCGCTGGGCCGCTTCATCTTCTACCTTGAGGAGGCCGCCCGGTTCGACCTGGCAGCCGCAGTCGGGGTCCCGCCCCACATCGTCCAGGGCGCCATCAGGGTTGCGATGGCCGGCGTCCTCGCCTGGGTCGCCACCTGCGTCGTGAGCGCGCTGGCCCGCTCCGCCACCGACGTCGCCGGATCCTCTACCCCGGATCGGGAGCGGGACGGGATCGACCGCCTGGTGGACATATTTCCCCTGGTCTTCGCATCCGTGCTGATCGTCACGGGTCCGCTCCACCCCCTGTCCTTCTTCCCGTTCTTCCTCATCACCCTCGCGGTCACGATCCTCCTCGTTCCGCTGTACGTCGCCTCCGACCAGGCCATGAGCACCGGGAATCCCGCCCCCCGGCTGGTGCTACCGGCCCTGATCGGGCTGGCGGCGGCCATGACGTTCGAGTTGATGTACCTGCTGCCGGTGACCTGCATCACCCTGATCTTCCTGCGGGCCCGGCTGTCGGGCATGGCAGTGCGCGATATCCCATCTACCGAGGCATTCCATAGATGGATGGCCTTGTGCCTGGGCTTCCTCACCGTCTTCATCCCGAGCCGGATCGCCATCGCGATGGCGTGTTCCGCCAACGACTGCTACGGCAACACCAAGCCGGTGCTGCCGGGGTTCTCTCCCGGCCAGTGGCTGGGCCGGTCGCTGTCCGGGCTGCCGGTGGAAGGTTGGTTCTCGATGTCACCGGGAACTATCGATCCGGGCGCCCTGGACCAGGCCTGGTCGGGTGTCACCACCAACGTGATACTCGTCCTGGCTGCCGTCGCGCTGGCGGCGGCCGGCGTCCGTGCCGCGGCCCGGCTGGTGAAGGCCTCAGGCCACGAGCCCTCACCCTTCCCCTACCGCCGCTTCGGGAGCGGTCTGATGATCTTCGGAACCGTGCTGGCACTGTTGCCGGCGTTCCTCGTCAGCCTCTCGGAGGGCCTGCAGGGATGGGACGACCGGGGCTGGGGCCTGCACGACTGGCGTGACACCCTCCTGGTGCAGGTCGGCTGGGCCTTCATCCTGTATGGAACGCTGGTCGTGGTGTGGTCCCGCACCGCCCGCCACCGGCCGGAGGGGAAGGGCCCGACCCGCAGGCTGAGGCTGGTCCTGATCGCCATCCTCGCCCTTTTCCTGTCGCTGCCCCCGGTCCTCGCGCTGGGAGCCAACGCCCGGTACGCCGAGTCCCGCCGGAGCAGGCCGCTCACCAGCGTCGTCAATCTCATATCAGCCGCGAGCGTCGACTTCGACCGGACCGCCGCGGGCGAGGCGAGGCGCTGTGCGCTGCTGGCCGAATACAGCGAGCTGGTGTGCGAGAGTTGCTGGCACAGCGGACCCCGGCTGGCGGAGCAGCTCAACAACCTGTCCCGGTCACGCTATGGCGCCGCGTTCTGCGCCACGCCCCGCTGACGACCGGAACTCCGGCCATCACGCCTGCCTATCTGAGCACCTCCCCCGTGTTGTTTGATACCACGCAGCGCCCCGGCCCGCCTACGCTCTGGGAACCATGCGGATCCTGCTGCTGAACGGCCCCAACCTCAACCTCCTGGGCAGGCGCGCCCCGGAGGTCTACGGCTCGGCCACGCTCGACGGCGTGGTCGAGCAGTGCCACGCGCACTCGACCCGGCTCGGCCACCGGCTCGAAACCCTCCAGTCCAATCACGAGGGGGAGTTGATCGAAGCCATTCACGCGGCCAGGCAGACCGCGGACGGGATCGTCTTCAACCCGGGCGCCTTCTCCCATACCAGCTACGCGCTCCACGACGCCATCGAGGCGGCCGATGTCCCCACCGTAGAGATCCATATCTCCAACGTTCGCGAGCGGGAGCCGTGGCGGCGTATCTCGGTGACCGAACCGGCCTGCGTGCACCAGATCTTCGGCCGGGGCGTCTCCGGCTACCTGGACGCCATCTCCCATCTTCACTACCGGAGGGCCCATCCGCCCCTCACCCTGTCCTACGGACCGCACCCCGACCAGGTGGCCGACCTGCGGCTGCCCGAGGCTCCCGGACCACACCCGGTGGCGGTCCTAGTCCACGGTGGCGGGTGGACCGACCCCTACACCCGTGATCTGATGGACGGGGCCGCGGTCGACCTGACCGGGAGGGGAACGGCCACATGGAATATCGAGTACCGGCGGGTCCCGCCGGTGGGCGGCTGGCGGGACTCCATGGCGGACGTCTCGGCCGCTGTCGGCGCCCTGTCCCCCATCTCCCACGACCATCGCCTCGATCTCGACCGGGTGACGGTCATCGGACACTCGGCGGGCGCCCAGCTGGGATTCTTCGCCGCCAGGACCGCATCCGTGCGGCCGGTCGGGTTCGTCTCGCTGGCAGGGATGCTCGACCTGGGAAGCATCGGTTCCGGATTCGACCACCTCATCTCGGCCTTCCTGGGTGATGACCGCCGCGCTCATCTCGCGGAGGTCGACCCCATCAAGGCTCTACCCGGCGGGTTCTCCACCGTGGCCGTGCACGGCCGCCGGGACGGATCCGTGCCGCCCGATCAGAGCCGCCGGTTCGTGGAGGCGTCCCTGGCGGCCGGTGACCCGTCCCACCTGGTCGAGTTGGAGGGGGTCGATCACATGGACGTCATCTCTCCCCTCGCCGCCGGATGGGAGTCGGTGGCTCAGGCCTGCCTCGCCGGCTCGGAATGAGCTGAGAAACGTCCGGTCGGCCCGATAACCCGGCGGAGGAACCCCCAGGTCGGGGCCGGCAGGGTCGGCCTGCCTGCGTCCTAATCGGCAAGCTCTTCGGGTCCGCTCCGTTTCAGGCTCCGGGCCGGAGCGTCTCCTCCCGACGGATTGTCCTCATGCGAGGGCCGCCTCCCCGAAAATGCCCTTCACCTCGGCGTAGAGCGAGGACGAGAGTTCCACCTTCTCGTCCAGCCTGTAGACCTTCCGGCGCTCTCCCGCAGTGAGATCGATGAAGACCGGCGCCGGACCCGGATGGTTGGACAGCACCTGCCGGAGCTCGCGCAGCGCCTCCGTGAAGGCCGCCTGATCCGTGAGCGCCGCGTAGGGCTCCAGATGTAGCCGGAGGTCACTGTCGGGGATGAGCTTGGGCCGGGTGATCCGGTAGGCCCTGACCTTCACCTCGTCCCCCGGGTTGTTCAACCTGCCCTCGACCACCATGATGGCGTCCTCCTCGAGTAGCTCCCCTACCGCCGACAGTGTCTTGGGGAAGGCCACCACCTCGACCGTGTTGTCGAGGTCCTCGATGTTGAAGTAGGCCATCTGCTCCCCCGAGGCCGTGTAGCGACGGGTGATCCCGCTGACGATCCCGCCGACCCGCACCCGTTCCCCGTCCGGCAACGCCGCCAGCCCGGACACGGTGGTGGTGGTGTGCTGGGCCAGGGCCCGGTCCAGGCCGTCCAGCGGATGGTCCGAGACGTAGAGGCCCAGCATTTCCTTCTCGTGGGCCAGCAGTACGTTCTTCTTCCATTCGTCTCCGGGAATCACCACCTCGTCGAAGTCCGGGACCTCGGCTTCCCCGCCGAACAGGCTGAACTGGCCCGCGTCCTCGTGCCGCCTCCGGGCGAGGGTGCGCTCGATCAGCAACTCGGCCACCTCGTTGAGGCCTCTCCGGGCGTGCCCCAGGTCATCGAACGCGCCCGCCCGGATCAGCGAGGCCACCACCCGCTTGTTGAGCGCCGTGCCGTCCACCCGGTTGGCGAAGTCCTGGAAGTCCTCGAAGGCGCCCCCGGCGTGGCGAGCCTCGATGATCTTCTCGACCACCGCCGACCCGACGTTCCGCACACCGGAGATCCCGAACACGATCCTGCCGTCCCGGACGGTGAAATCACTCTCGGAAGCGTTGACCGACGGAGCCGAGACCTCCAGCCCCATCGTTCTGCATTCGCTCAGGTACATCCGGGTGCGGTCCTTGTCCCGGCGTGACGACGTGAGCAGTGCGGCCATGTACTCGGCGGGGAAGTGGACCTTGAGGTAGGCGGTCTGGTAGGCGAGCAGGCCGTAGGCGGCGCTGTGCGACTTGTTGAAGCCGTAGCCCGCGAAGCCCTCGATCGAGTCGAACAGAGCGCCACCGAACTCCGGCGGATTGCCGCCGCTTACCACCCCGTCCACGAACTTGTCCCGTTCCATGGCCATGATGGCGGGGATCTTCTTGCCCATCGCCTTGCGCAGGGCGTCGGCGTCGGCCATCGAGTACCCCGCTATGTCGCGGGCGATCTGCATGACCTGCTCCTGGTAGATCATGAGGCCATAGGTCTCGCTCAGCACGCCCTCGGTTGCCGGATGGGGATAGTCCACCGGGCTGCGCCGGTTCTTGCGGTTGGCGTAGGCGTTGTGCCAGTCGTTGGACATCGGCCCGGGTCGGTACAGGGCTACGAGGGCGATCATGTCCTCGAAGCGGTCCGGCCGGAGGCTCCTGATCAGGGACCGCATGGCGGTTCCCTCCAGCTGGAAGACCCCGATGGTGTCGCCCCGGCACAGCATGGCGTAGGTGTCGGGATCGTCCAGTGCGATCTGGTCGATGTCATGGAGGGTGCCGGTACTGCGTTCGATCAGGTCCAGCGTCCGGTCGATGGTCGACAGCGTGCGCAGCCCGAGAATGTCCATCTTGAGCAGCCCCAGCTTCTCGATGGCATGCATCTCGTACTGGGTCACGACCTCGGCGTCCTCGCCCTTGCGCTGCACCGGGACCAGATCGGTGACCGGACGGGGAGCGATCACCACCGCCGCGGCATGGATCGAGTCCTGGCGGCGCAGCCCCTCCAAACCCCGCGCGGTGTCCAGGACCAGGCGGGCATCATCATCGTTGCGATACGCCTCACGCAGGGCGGCCGCGTGGTTATGCCACTCCCTGGTGATCGCATCGGCCTCGGGGCCCGGGGGGTTGAAGCAGATGTCGAGCGAAGCCTCCCGTCCCAGGACGGGGTCCGGCATCAGCTTGGCCAGGCGGTCCCCCGTCGCGTACGGGAAGCCCTGGACCCGGGCCGAGTCGCGGATCGCCTGCTTACCCTTGATGGTGGAGAAGGTGACGATCTGCGCAACGTGATCGGATCCGTACCTGTCCGCCGCGTACCGGATGACGTCGCCGCGGAAACGCTCGTCGAAGTCCATGTCGATATCGGGCATCTCGCGCCGCCCGGGGTTCAGGAAGCGCTCGAAGATGAGGCCGTACTCGATCGGGTCCAGGTCGGTGATACCCAACGAGTAGGCGACGATCGACCCGGCCGCCGACCCCCGTCCCGGGCCGACCCGGATCCGGCGCGACTTGGCGTAGCGCACCAGGTCCCAGACGATCAGGAAGTAGTCGGGGAAGCCCATGTCATCGATAATCCGCATCTCGTGCTCTATGCGCTCCCCGACCTCGCCCCCGGTCTCGCCCTGGTAGCGCCGGCGAGCGCCTTCCGTCACCAGCTCCTGCAGGTAGGACATGGCCGTGTGGCCATCCGGCACCGGGAAATGGGGTAGGAGCATCTGATCGAAGTCCAGGTGCACGTTCGCACGCTCGGCTATCAGGAGGGTGTTGTCGCACGCGCCGGGGTAGGTGTCCTCCGGGAAACGCTCACGCATTTGCCAGGGGGACTTCAGGTAGAACTCGTCGCCATCGAAGCGAAGGCTCCTCTCCGGGTCGTTAACGGTCGATCCGGTCTGGATACAGAGCAGGACATCGTGGGCGGCCGCCTCGTCCTGGCGGGTGTAGTGGGCGTCGTTGGTGGCCAGGAGCGGGGCGCCGACACGCTTGGATACCTCCACCAGGTCGGGGAGGATGCGTCGCTGGCTCTCCAGGCCCAGGTCGTGGAGCTCGATGAAGAACCGGTCACGGCCGAAGATGTCCTGGTAGAGCCCGGCAGCCTCCACGGCCCTATCCAGGTCCCTCCGGCCGCCGGCACTCCCGTTCTCCCGGGGCGCGTCCGGGGCGAGCAGGGTGGGCACGTGACCGGACAGGCATCCGCTCGTCGCGATTATCCCCTCGGCGTACTCGGCCAGTAGCTCGTGGTCCATGCGGGGCTTGTAGTAGTAACCCTCCAGGAAGGCCCTGCTGACCAGTTTGACCAGGTTGGCGTAGCCGGTCTGGGTCTCCGCCAGAAGGGTGATGTGGTGGCGGACGTTGTCCGGGCCGGTGGGCCGGTCGAAGCGGGAGCCGGTGGTGAGGTAGCCCTCCACGCCGATGATCGGCTTGATTCCCGCTCCGGTGGCGGCCTGGTAGAAGTCCACGGCGCCGTAGAGAACTCCGTGGTCCGTCAGGCCCAGCGCCGGCTGGCCGGCAGACACGACCGCGGCCACGGCGTCGTCGATCCGCGCCGCGCCGTCCAGCATCGAGAACTCGCTATGCACGTGGAGGTGAACGAACCCGTTACTCACCATGCTCATCCTTGACCGCTACCCGTCGACCGGTCAGGGGCACCCAGCGCTCCGGAACACTAGCGACTCTCGGCAGATCGGGAGTCGTCGACTATCCCCTCGGCGCCTCTCCGGTACCGGGCCGACCGAGGACCTCGAGGCTCGACCGGAGATCGAGGGGAAGAGGCACCTCCACATCGAGTTCACGGCCGGAAACCGGATGGATGAGGCCGAGCCGGTGGGCATGGAGCCAGACGCGCCCCGGATCGACTCCGGCCCCGGCGGTCCGGCCGTAGATCCGGTCCCCCACCACCGGCCGGTCGATCGAGCCCAGGTGCACCCGGATCTGGTGGGTGCGCCCGGTCTCGAGGGTCACCTCCAGCAGGCTCAGCAGGGGACGATCCCACGTGGCCAGACACCGGTAGTGGGTGACGGCGGGCTTGCCGCCGGGGCCTACGAACCGGCGCGCCCGCCGCCGATCGATCGGCGCGTCGATCGTCCCGGAGGCGAGGCCGAATCCGCCGTGGGTGAGGGTGAGATAACGCCTGCGCACCTCCCGGGCGGCCATCGCCTCGGTCAGACGGCGATGGGCAACCGGACGCCGGGCGATGAGGATCGCTCCGGAGGTGTCCCTGTCGAGGCGGTGCACGATCCCCCACCGCGGGTACTCGCCCACCCCCTCCACCTCCGGCCACCGATGGAGAAGCGCAGAGACCAGGGTGCCCTCGTCGTGACCGGGCCCCGGATGGGTGACCATCCCCGCGGGCTTGCCGACCACAGCCAGGTAGCGGTCCTCGTAGTGGACGTCCAGTTCGACCGGATACGGTCGCAATGCGGGGGTCTCGGGAGGTACGAACCAGAGTCCGTCGCCGGCCGCAAGCCGCGTGCCGGGCCTGGTCCTGGTGTCCGGCACCGACGTGACCCTGCCTGCCCGGCCGGCCTCGATCATCCGCCTGGCCCCTGCCCGGCTTACCCCGGCCAGCCGGGCCAGGACCAGGTCGAAGCGGGCGCCGTCCAGCGACTCGGGGACGGTCAGGTGCGTCTGGCCGCCCATACGAGGATCACCACGCCCACCGTGATGGCGGAGTCGGCCAGGTTGAAGGTGGGCCAGAAGCTCAAATCGATGAAGTCGGTGACCGCCCCGGAGAGCCAGGGTCCACGGAAGATCCGGTCACCGAGGTTTCCGATCGCCCCGCCGAGCACCAGGCCCAGACCGACCAACTCGGTGGTGCTCCTGGTGCGCTCCACCGCCACCAGAATCAGGAAAGCGACGAGGAGGGCGGCTAGCCCCAACCAGGCTCCGTAGCCCTGGAACAGCGAGAAGGCCGCCCCCGAATTCTCCGTGACCGCGAGCCGGAACCACCCGGGAATGATCACGAGGTCGTGGTCGGCCAGCGCCGTCCGCGCCCACAGCTTGCTGATCTGATCGGCTACCAGGACGGCCCCGCCCAGGAGGCCGGCGTTGATGCGTCGGCTGGTCAGCGCCGGCGCGAAGCGCACTTCACGCACAGGCTGGTCTGCGGAAGGGCCCGCAGCCGCGCCACCGGGATGGAACCTCCACAAACCCGGCAGTCGCCGTAGGTGCCGTCCTCGAGCGCCTGCAACGCACTGCGGACCTGGCCGAGCAGGTCGCGGCTGTTGCGGTCCACCGACAACTCCTTCTCGAATTCGAAGGCCATCGACCCGCCATCGGCCGAGTCGGGATCAGGCCTGCGCTCGGCGGAGGTCTCCGCCATCCTCACCTCGCTCCGCTCGGCCTCGTGGTCGGCGATGACCACTACAAGGCTTCGCTCCTTCTCCTCGAGGAGCCTTTTGAAACGTGCAAGTGTGGACTCGGCCAGCTTGCGACGAGACGCCATACCGCTCTTCCCTCCGGGTGCGACTGTGGGGGCCGACTGAAGGTAGCAGGTCGGAAACCCGACCGCAGGCACCGCCCACGATCATCTCTACCACCTGGTGGGGATCGCCGCCCGAGCCGATACCCGCGCGATCCACTACGAGCGCTCGGCTGCTGGTCGATCGGGCAGCCGATTTCGTCGAAGGCAACGGACCGGTGACACATCGCTAGCCTGTCCAGGCCCGAACCCGCCACTCCCAGGATCATGCCAGCCAGCCAACCCGACCCCCCGCCGGTCTCCGACTTCACCCGGGTGCCTCCCGGGCTTGACCTCCCGGCCCTCGACGCGCGCATCCTGGAGCGTTGGGACGAGACCGGCGCCTTCCAGGCCTCGGTCGAGATGCGACCCCACGAGCAGGAGTACACGTTCTACGACGGTCCTCCGTTCGCCTCGGGGAGCCCCCACTACGGCCACATCCTGGCCGGGATCATCAAGGACATCGTCCCCCGTTACTGGACCATGCGGGGGCACCGGGTGGAGCGCCGCTTCGGCTGGGACACCCACGGCCTGCCGGTCGAGATGGAGGTCGAGCAGCAACTCGGGATCTCCGGCCCCCGCCAGATCAAGGATCTGGGAGTGACCGTCTTCAACGACGCCTGCCGCCGGATGGTCGAGGTGACCACCGCCGACTGGGAGGACGTAACCCGCCGCATAGGCCGCTGGGTCGACTTCAAGGATGACTACAAGACCATGGATCCCGAGTTCATGGAGAGCGTCTGGTGGGTGTTCCGCGCCCTCTGGGACAAGGGCCTGGTCTACCGGGCTTTCAAGGTACTTCCGTATTCATGGGCCGCCGGTACCACCCTGTCCAACTTCGAGGTGAGCCTGGGCGGCTACCGCGAGCACCCGGACCCCGCCATCACGGTCCGCCTGGAGATCCTCGAGACCCCCGATCCGAGCGGTCCGGCCCGGCCCGGCGACTACCTGACGATCTGGACCACCACGCCCTGGACGCTTCCCGGGAACCTCGCGGTCGCGGTCGGCCCGGATCTCGACTACGTGGCCGTCGAGGACCGCGGCGTCCGCCATTGGGTGGCCGCCCGGCGGGTGGAGGAGGTCTTCGGCGAGGCCCTCGAGCCGGCTGCGGTCGCCACCGGGAGCGAGTTACTGGGGGTGCGCTACCGGCCGCCCTTCTCCTACTTCGAGGATCGGTGCCACCAGGGGGCCTTCCGGGTGATTCAAAGCCCCTCGGTGACCACCGACGAGGGGACCGGCCTGGTCCACATGGCACCCGCCTACGGCGAGGAGGACCTCTACGCGCTGGCGGACGCAGACCTGGACGTGATCGTCGACCCGGTCGACCTGGAAGCCAGGTTCACCGCCGCCACCCCCGACCTGGCCGGGCTGCTTGTGTTCGAGGCGGCCGACACGATCATCGGCCTTCTCCGGGATTCGGGAGCGCTGCTGCGGAACGAGCAGATCGTCCACTCCTACCCGTTCTGCTACCGCACGGATCAGCCGCTCATCTACAAGGCCATCCCGACCTGGTTCGTACGGGTCGAGTCGATCCGCGACCGGATGGTGGAGCTGAACGGATCAATCCACTGGGTCCCGGGACCGGTGGGGGCCAACCGGTTCGGGAACTGGCTGGAGGACGCCCGGGACTGGGCGGTCTCCCGCAACCGGTTCTGGGGGAGCTGCATCCCGGTCTGGGAATGCGACTCCTGTGGCTACCAGGAATGCATGGGCAGCCGGGCCGACCTGGCCGACCGGGCCGGAGTCTGGCTGGAGGACCTCCACAAGCATGTGGTGGACGACGTGACGTATCCGTGCCCGTCGTGCCCGGATGCGCCGGGCACCATGGTTCGCGTGCCCGAGGTGCTGGACTGCTGGTTCGAGTCCGGGTCGATGCCCTACGCCCAGTACCACTACCCGTTCGAGAACGAGGAGCGCTTCCCGCGGACGTTCCCGGCCGACTTCATCGCCGAGGGTCTCGACCAGACCCGGGGATGGTTCTACACCCTTCACGTGCTGGCCGCCGCCCTCTTCGATGAGGTGGCGTTCCGCAACTGCGTGGTCAACGGCATGATCCTGGCGGAGGACGGGCGCAAGATGTCGAAGCGCCTCAAGAACTACCCCGAGCCCTCCGCCGTCCTGGACCGGTACGGGGGAGACGCGGTCCGGGCCTACCTGATCGACTCGCCGGTGCTCCGGGCCGAACCGCTCCGCTTCTCCGAAGCGGGGGTGCGTGAGGTGGTGCGCACGGTCATCCTGCCGTTCTGGAACGCCTATTCCTTCTTCACCACCTATGCCGAGGCGGACGGCATCCGGTTCGACGACCTCAGGTCGGCGCCCGCCCCCGCCGACAGGCCCGAGATCGATCGCTGGATACTGAGCGTCCTGCAGTCGCTGATCCGGCGGACCAACGAGATGATGGAGGGCTACTACCTGTATGCCGTGGTGGGCCCGGCTCTCGGCTTCGTCAACGACCTGACCAACTGGTACGTGAGGAGGTCCAGGCGCCGGTTCTGGAGGGCTCGGGAGGGCAACGAGGCCGACAAGCAGGCTGCCTTCGCCACCCTCTACGAGGTGCTGGTGACCTTCAGCCGCCTCCTGGCGCCGGTGCTGCCGTTCATCACCGAGGAAATCCACGCCGGCCTGGTGCCGGATGCCTCCAGCGTCCATCACACCGATTACCCGATGGTGGACGAGGACACGATCGACGAGGACCTCGAGAGGTCGATGGACGTCGCCCGTACGGTGGTGACGCTGGGACGGTCACTCCGGTCGGATCACTCGATCGGTGTTCGCCAGCCTCTGGCGCGGCTGGCGGTGATCACCCGCGATCCGGACGTGACGGCGGCGGTTCACCGTCACGGCGCGGTGATCGCCGAGGAGTTGAACGTCAAGGAGGTCGGCACCCGCGATGACGAGTTGTCGGTGGTCGAGTTGGCGGCCAAAGCCAACTTCAAGCGCCTCGGTCCCCGCCTCGGCGCAGCGGTCCGGGAAGTGGCCACAGCCCTGGCCGGGCTGCCGTCGGAGCAGGTGGCGGCCCTCGTAGAGGCGGGTGGCATGACCGTCGCCGGCCACGAGTTGAGCGCCGACGACGTGGTCGTCACCAGGAACCCCCGTCCGGGTATGGCGGTGGCATCGGATGGTTCGCTGTCCGTCGCGCTCGACACGGCGCTGACCGACGAGCTCAGGAGCGAGGGCCGGGCCCGCGAGGTGGTGTCGCGGATCCAGCGCGCCCGGCGCGACCTCGGGCTCGAGGTGACCGACCGGATCGTGCTCCGGTATCACACCGACGACGACCGGCTCTACGAGGCCATCGACACCCACGCCGATTTCATCGCCGGCGAACTGCTGGCGGTGGCGATCCTCTCCGGGCCCATGCACGGCGGAACGAGGTTCGAAATCGGCGACAGCACCCTGTCGGTGCATCTGGAGAGAGCCGAGGCTCGGGCAACTCCGTAAACCGACCCGCGGAGGTGGCGACTCCGGCCCGTCCACGCGTCTAGTCCAGTGTCCGGTATCGGCAAGTAAGGGGTCGGCGGGCCAGATAGTCGGCCCTGCGCGAATATGTGGGTGCGGGGGCCTGAAATCCTTGGTTTGGGGGTGAGGCCTCGCTGAAATCGGTGAAGTACCAGTTCGCCGGTCCAGGGAGGCCTCGATGTCTGATGTTATGTCCGTTCGGTTGTGGTTGT
>JAJEIM010000004.1 GCA_022827785.1 Acidimicrobiia bacterium | reverse complement strand
AAGCCCCGGTAAACGGCGGCCGTAACTATAACGGTCCTAAGGTAGCGAAATTCCTTGTCGGGTAAGTTCCGACCTGCACGAATGGCGTAACGACTTGGGTACTGTCTCAACCAGAGACTCGGCGAAATTGCATTGTGAGTAAAGATGCTCACTACCTGCGACAGGACGGAAAGACCCCGGAACCTTTACTGCAGCTTGACATTGATGTCTGGTATACACTGTGCAGGATAGGTGGGAGACAAAGAAGCGGTACCGCCAGGTACCGTGGAGTCAACCTTGAAATACCACCCTCTGTATGGCGGGCACCTAACTTGGGTCCGTAATCCGGATCGAGGACAGTGTCTGGCGGGCAGTTTCACTGGGGCGGTGGCCTCCTAAAGTGTAACGGAGGCGCTCAATGGTTCCCTCAGTCTGGTCGGCAATCAGACGGCGAGTGCAATGGCACAAGGGAGCTTGACTGCGAGACCTACAAGTCGAGCAGGGACGAAAGTCGGACATAGTGATCCTACCGTGGCATGTGGAAGCGCGGTGGCTTAACGGCTAAAAGGTACTCCGGGGATAACAGGCTTATACCCCCCAAGAGTCCATATCGACGGGGGTGTTTGGCACCTCGATGTCGGCTCGTCGCATCCTGGGGCTGAAGCAGGTCCCAAGGGTCGGGCTGTTCGCCCGTTAAAGCGGCACGCGAGCTGGGTTTAGAACGTCGTGAGACAGTTCGGTACCTATCCGTCGCAGGCGTAGGAGATTTGAGAGGATCTGTCCCTAGTACGAGAGGACCGGGATGGACGTACCTATGGTGTGCCAGTTGTCCTGCCAAGGGCACGGCTGGTTAGCTACGTACGGACAGGATAAGCGCTGAAGGCATCTAAGTGCGAAGCCCACCTCAAGATGAGATCTCCCACCGGATTAACCGGGTAAGGACCCTGGTAGAACACCAGGTTGATAGGCCGGAAGTGTAAGCACAGCAATGTGTTCAGCGGACCGGTACTAATAGTCCGAGGGCTTGATATTCGGAGTCAGGCGTTTTCATGCTCGCTATGGAGTGCTCAAGGAGCACCCCTCGCCCGTCTCGGGTGGGGGACCGAACAAACTATGTCGTCCGGTGGCTATAGCGGCGGGGATCCACCCGTTCCCATTCCGAACACGGAAGTTAAGCCCGCCAGCGCCGATGGTACTTGGGGTGCAGACCCCCGGGAGAGTAGGACACCGCCGGGCACTACGTTGAGGGCCGTCCGATTCGTTCGGGCGGCCCTCGCGTTGCTGCGGCAAGGCTCGCGCCTGCTGCAGCCACTTGTGGTCTGTCTGTGAAATGACCGGGTGTGGTCTGGCGGTCATCGGTGTCCCGTCGCTGCGTTCCGCTTCCTCAACGTGCCGCTGCGGGCACGCCTTCGTCAGCGGGCCTTGCGAGGAACACTGCTGCCGACGCCATACCACACGGCCATCACACAGACAGACCACTAGAATGCCCGACCACACAAGACGAACACCCGATGACAGAAGTGACCACCTGCCGGAACGCTCAGATGGAGGTGAACTGACGCCCGTCCGCGACAGGCGAATTCGCCGGCGCGTAGCTGAGGAAACTCCCCACCGCGCGCCGGATCCCTGGGGTGGGCCCGGTGGCCTGCTGACAAGTTCTGAGCCTTCCTAGAAGGTGTCCTCTCCCGGTTAGCGGCCTGCAACGGAGGCTGACCAGCCGGTTGGCGGTCGTCGGGGATTGAGAGACCGGGAGGCCGCTCCATGGATACGACGCTATTCGTGCTGTGCGGGATAGGGCTCATCGCCATCGGATGCTTGATTCCGATGCTCGTGATGTATGGACGTCTGCGCCGGCAGGTGCTGGATGAGCGTGGAGTCGACGTCGACACCGCCCGCCGCGAGGCGCAGCGCATACTGGGCAGGGCTGAGGATGAAGGGCGCGCTCGGGCGGAGGCCTACCGTGAGCGTGAGGAGGCGCTGCTCGAACACAGGAAGCTGGAGGTGGGCGCGTCCGAGGAGCGCCTGATGCAGCGGGAACGGACTCTGGAGCAGCGTGCCTCCAACCTGGCGCAGCGCGAGCAGATGCTCCTCGATCGCGAGGCCGGGGTATCCGAGCTTCGGGGAGAGCTCGAGGAGTTCGCCGAGAGCGCCCGGGCCAACCTGGAGCGGATCAGCGCGCTGGATGCCCGCGCCGCTCGGGAAGAGTTGGTCGAGCAAGTCCGGGACGAGGCCCGGCGGGAGGCGATGCTGCTGGTGCGGGACAGCGAGATGCGTGCCCGTGAAGAGGCCGACCGGCGGGCCCGGCGCATCCTTGCCACCGCCATCGAGCGCCTGTCGACCGAGGTGGTCATGGAGAGCACCGTGTCGGCCGTTCCGCTCCCCGAGGAGGAGATGAAGGGGCGGATCATCGGCCGGGAGGGTCGGAACATCCGGGCATTCGAATCCGTCACCGGTGTCAATCTGGTGGTGGACGAGACGCCCGAGATGGTGGTGGTCTCGTGCTTCGAGCCCGTCCGGCGGGAGATCGCCCGGATCACGCTGGAGAAGCTGATCATGGACGGGCGCATCCACCCGGCCGCCATCGAGGACATGTACGCCAAGGCACAGGCCGAGGTGGAGCAGTCGGCCCGCGACGCCGGCGAGTGGGCGTTGCTCGACGTAGGTATCTCCCGGATTCATCCGGAGTTGGTCACCCTGCTGGGACGCCTCAAGTACCGCACCTCCTACGGCCAGAACGTCCTCAGCCACCTGGTCGAGTCGGCCCACATCGCCGGCATGCTGGGGGCAGAACTCGGGGTTGATCCCGTCCCGATCAAACGGGCGGCGTTCCTCCACGACATCGGCAAGGCGGTGTCGTACCAGGTCGAGGGGGCGCATGCGTTGATCGGCGCCGAGATCGCTCGGCGTTTCGGCGAGGAGGCGCCCGTGGTGCATGGCATCGAGGCGCACCACAACGATGTGGAGCCCCGCACCCTGCTGGCCATCCTCGTGCAGGCTGCCGACACGGTCTCCGCGGCTCGGCCGGGCGCGAGGCGGGTGGAGCTGGCCTCCCATGTGAGGCGGCTGGAGAAGATGGAGGACTTGATCAGCGAGTTCGACGGGGTGGACCGGGTGTTCGCCATGCAGGCTGGCCGCGAGGTCCGGGTGGTGGTCGATCCGATCAGCGTGACCGACCTGGAGGCGACCGACCTGGTACGGCGCATCTCGCGACGCCTCGAGAACGACCTCCGTTACCCCGGCCAGATCGAAGTGACCGTGATCCGGGAGCTCCGGGTCACCGACTTCGCACGGTAGGACCGTGGGTCAGATCGTCCAGCTTGCACCGCCCACGCGCCGCTCGGTAGAGCCGCGCCGGCCCACGCGCGCCGGGCGGAGCTACTTCCTGCGCACCTTCGGCTGCCAGATGAACGAGCACGACAGCGAACGGGTGGCCGGGCTGTTCGAGGCGGATGGCATGGTGCGGGCCCGTTCTCTGGACGAGGCCGATGTGGTATTCGTGAACACCTGCACCATCCGTGAGAACGCCGACAACCGGATGTACGGGAATCTGGGCCAGCTGAAGCAGGTGAAGGATGCCCGGTCCGGCCGGATGCTCATCGTCGGTGGCTGTGCCGCGCAGAAGGACCGGGAGCTGGTCCGGGAGCGCGCCCCATGGGTGGACGTGGTACTCGGCACGCACAATCTCCATCGGGTGGTCGACCTGATGAACCAGGCCGAGGAGTGGGGTCCGGTTACCGAGATCGTGGATGCCCTGGACACCATGCCCTCCGAGCTACCGGTCCGCCGGGAGTCTCCGTATTCGGCGTGGGTGACCATCCAGATCGGCTGTAACAACACCTGCACCTTCTGCATCGTGCCGGCGGTCCGGGGGCCGGAGATCAGTCGCAGGCCGGGCGACATCATCCGCGAGATAGAGCAGCTGGCATCGGAAGGTGTGATCGAGGTCACCCTGCTGGGCCAGAACGTCGATACCTACGGGCGGGACCTGGCCATCGACGGGCGCCGCCGCCCGATCTTCGCTCAACTGCTGGCTCGGGTGGGCGAGGTCGACGGGATCCGGCGGATCCGCTTCACCAGCCCCCATCCCAACGATTTCCGCCGCGATGTGGCGGAGGCGATGGCGGACACGGACGCGGTGTGCGAGCAGCTCCATTTCCCGCTCCAGTCGGGCTCCGACCGGATCCTGGCGGCTATGCATCGGGGCTACACGACCCGGAAATTCCTGAACCGGCTGGCGATGGCCCGGGAGGTCATGCCCGATCTGACCGTGTCCACCGATGTGATCGTGGGCTTTCCCGGCGAGACCGAGGAGGACTTCCAGAAGACGCTTGAGGTGGTCGAGGAGGCTCGCTTTGACCAGGCCTACATGTTCCTGTTCTCGGCTCGCCCGGGGACCAGGGCGGCCGCAATGACCGACCGCTTCGTACCCGACTCCGTAGCGAAGGAACGGTTCGGGCGCCTGGTGGAGACGCAGACCCGCATCGGGTCGGAGCGCAACCGGCGGCACGTGGGCCGGCGCATGGAGGTGCTGGTGGAGGGACCCTCCAAACGGAACCCTTCGGTGGCCACCACGCGCAGCCGGG
This sequence comes from Acidimicrobiia bacterium, assembly GCA_022827785.1. Lineage (GTDB taxonomy): Bacteria > Actinomycetota > Acidimicrobiia > Spongiisociales > Spongiisociaceae > Spongiisocius. The sequence goes on along the minus strand of JAJEIM010000004.1, from coordinate 68,398 downwards.
GCAACAAGATAGTCCATGTCGATGGCGAGTTCGCCCCGGGAAGCCTGATGGATGTGACGATCGAGCGGGCCGGGGCGCACTACCTGGTCGGCGCGCCCGTCTGAGGCCCGGAGCGGGACCTAGTGCCTCAGGGTCCGCCCCATCACCCGAGCCGGATCATCGCCGTTCTGGGACCCACCGCGTCGGGGAAGAGCGACCTGGGGATGGAGCTGGCCAGACGATGGGGAGGAGAGATCGTATCGGTGGACTCGATGCAGGTCTACCGGGAGATGGACATCGGGACAGCCAAGCCGTCGCAGGCCGATCAGGCCGAGGTGGGGCATCACATGATCGACCTGGTTGATCCGGATACGGACTATGCGGTGGCGGAGTTCCAACGGACGGGGCGGGCGGCCATGGCCGCGATCGCGGCCCGGGAGCGGCCCGTGGTGATCGTGGGGGGATCGGGCCTCTACTTCCGGTCAATGGTGGATCCGCTACGGTTCCCGCCTTCCGACCCGGCGGTGAGGGTTGCCGTCGAAGGGATATCCCGCAGCGACGCCGTGGCCGAGCTCTTGGAGGTGGATCCCGGGGCGGGCGACCATGTAGATCTGGCCAACCCCCGCCGCGTGAGCCGCGCCCTCGAAATCGTGCGGCTGGAGGGTGGGACTCCAACAGAGCGGGCAGCCGATCCGGAGTTCGAGCGGGTGAAGAACTACCGGCCGGAAGTGCCGTTCGTCGCGGTCGGAGTTGACCCGGGCGACACGCTCCGCGAGCGGGTGGAGCGCCGGATCGATCAGATGCTCGGGGCGGGGCTGGTCGCGGAAGTGGCCGGGCTGGCGGACCGGCTGGGCCAGACCGCCTCGTCGGCCGTGGGGTACCGCCAGATGCTTCCGGTGGTGGCCGGGACCCGCACCGTTAGTGAAGGGCGGGAAGCTACCGTTCGAGCCACCATGGCCCTTGCCCGGAAACAACGCACATACTTCGGGCGCGACCCGAGAATAAGGTGGCTGGCCTGGCATCCGGACCCGGCGGTCCGCTACGCGGCGGCCGATCGAGCGATCGGGGAGATGACCTCTTGGAGTTCCTGAAGATGGAGGGCATGGGCAACGACTTCGTCGTGACCGAAGGCCTCACACCCGACCCAGATCAGGTGCGGGCGTGGTGCGATCGCCGCCTCGGCATCGGAGCGGACGGTGTTCTCGTGATCTCCGAGCCGGATCATTCCGGCGCCGCCGCCCGGATGAGCCTTTGGAACTCGGACGGCTCGGTAGCCGAGTCGTGCGGCAACGGGCTCCGATGCGTGGCTCGCTACGTGTTCGATCGGGGATGGGTGGATGGACGTAGGTTCATCGTGGACACTCCAACCGGTCCCTGCGAAGTCGAGGTGATGGCAGACGGATCCGTCCGGGCGGAGCTTGGCGCCTACCGGATCGGCGGTTCCGTGACCGGCTCCGGGTACGAGTTCGTCTCGGTGAGCGTGGGCAATCCCCACGCGGTCACGTTCATGGAGGAGCCCGGTGAGGTCGACGGGTTGAACCTGGGCGAGATCGGTTCCCGGATGCAGGATCATCCGACATTCCCCGGCGGTGTCAACGTCGAGTTTGCTGCTCCGGTGGGTCCGGGGGCATTCCGGGTGCGGGTGTGGGAGCGAGGGGCTGGAGAGACCCGGGCATGCGGGACGGGCGCGGCCGCCGTTGCGGCGGTGGCGCATGCCCAAGGTCGAGCCGGACCGGCTGTCGAGATCCGGTATCCCGGTGGCAGCCTGGGTGTGGAATTGGCCGGCGAGGCGGCGTGGATCAGAGGCCCTGCCGTATCGGTGTTCGCGGGGACTATCCCGGCCTGAACCGGGAGGGACCGGCGGCCATGCTGCGTAGCACGGCCACTACCTTGCCGAGGATTTCTACCCCCGAGCTGTACACCATTGGCGGGTAGTCGGGGTTGGAGGAGTGGAGGACGACCTCCCCGGGGCGCTTTTCCAAGCGTTTGACGGTGGCCTCCTCGCCTTCGATCAGGAAGGCCACGATCTCGCCGTTCTCGGCATGGGGTTGGCTACGTACCACGACCATGTCGCCGTCGAGAATGCCGGCATCGACCATCGAGTCCCCCCGCACCTCGAGCATGAAGAGCGGTCCCCCGGTCCCCACCAGCGACTGGGGCAGGGGCATGACTTCCTCGACGTTCTCCTCGGCCAGGATCGGCGCGCCGGCCGCGATCCGCCCCAGGAGTGGAACGTCACGGGTCGTCGCCGATGGAAGGGCCGGTTCGTCCGCGCTCCGGGTCAGCACCACGATGGCGCGGGGCTTGGTGGAGTCACGCCTGATATGGCCTGCGTCTTCCAGACCCTTGAGGTGGCGGTGGACGCTGGCGGGCGAGCGGAGGCCCAGATATTCCCCGATCTCCCGCACCGAGGGCGGGTAACCCTGCTTTGCCACCCTCTGCTGGATCAACTCGAGGATCTGTTGCTGCCGGGGCGGCAGGTCGGTCGGTTCCCCCGGTCCCCGGCCTCCGGTGAAGGCTGCGCTGGTCGGCATGGTCGGCACTCCTTGGCAATCGTTGTCGTCTAGCACTCTACCGCAGACTTCCCAAAATCCCGAACTCATGTTCGGGTCCGTCCTGTCCAGAGGGGATTGACTGCGGGTACTTGACGCCCCGAACATATGTTCGCTAGAGTGACCTCATGGACACGAACATATGTTTGGAACCGATCCAACCCTACTACCCGGTAGCCGACGGGCGCGGTATTACCGCCGGATCGAAACCTGTACCCGACCAGCGGCGGAACATGCTGCGGATGGCCCTGGTACCGGTCATCGTGGTGGGCCTGGCGGTGCTGCTCCTGGGCCCGCAGGCCGACGCCGGGCCCGAGTCTGTCGCGACGGTGTCCCACGTGGTGAAGGCGGGCGAGACACTCTGGTCGATTGCGAGCGCCCACACTGCTCCCGGAGATGATGTACGCCATACGGTGGCGCTCATCCGGTCAGCGAACGGGATGCCGTCCGGGACCGTTCGGGCGGGTGTGACCATCACCATCCCGGTGGGCGAGATTCCCGGCTGGGGAGGACGGTAGGTAGGGATCGGCCATGCGGCGGTCCATATCCGGGACCGCCCCGCCGGCATGGCTTGCTTTCCACATGCGAGGGCTCGCGCCGGTGAGGAGCCTTACGCACGCATGTCGCGGCGATGCTCCCCGGTACGTCGTAATCGGGGCGGCTCCGATCAGGCGTTACTGAGCGACCCTTGAATCTCGGCCAGGAATTGCGCGTTCCGGTCCGGAGGCGGGAAGGAGGACTGGGTACCCGGGCGGGTCACGCTGTCCGCCGCGCAGGCATTACCGAGCCGGACCGCATCGCGCTCGTCCAGGCCTGATGCGAGTCCCACCATGAAGGCTCCCACGAAGGCGTCGCCGGCACCGGTCGTGTCAACCGGATCCACCCGGGGCGAGCGGATGCGAATGACCCGGTCGAGTTCGGGTGACACCAGGGCTGCCCCTTCCTCGCCGAGGGTGACCACAAGGCGAGTGGCGGTTTCGCTCGCGAAGCCGGTGAGCGCATCGTCGGAGTCCGGCGGCACTCCCGTCAGCATCTCGAACTCCACCTCGTTCGGAATCAACCAGTCGCTCAACTCGAGTATGTCGTTCGACAGGAGGGCGGCCGGCGCCGGATTCAGGATGGTGATGGCACCTGCCTCCCTCGCGGCGGCGAACGCGGCCGCCGTGACCTCCTGGGGAATCTCGAGCTGGCCCACCACGACCGCCGCGTCCGGTGTCCGCCGGACCGATCGAGCCGCCTGATCGGCTGTCAGATCGTGGTTGGCGCCGGGGATGATGATGATCCGGTTGCTTCCATCCGGCTCGACCCAGATCGGGGCCACGCCGCTGGCGCCCGGCACCCGGTGCACATGGGTGGTGTCGATCCCGAAAGTCGCGAAATTGTCAAGCGTCATATCCCCGTAGGCATCATCGCCCAGGCAGTTGACCATCACCACGTCGGCACCGAGCAGCCGGGCCATAACGGCCTGGTTGGCGCCCTTGCCCCCGAAGCCCATCTGGAACCGCTCTCCGACCAGGGTCTCTCCGGACCTGGGGATCCTCGATGCGTAGGCGGTCAGGTCGATCATGGTCGAACCAACCACGACCACCGTCGGTGGGCTGGAACTCGTGGACATCAGGTCTCCTCGTTGTCTGGCTGCCCGAACCGTAAGAGGATCCGGATCCGGGTTGACGCTCTCACCTTACTTGCTATACAATTTCTGAAACCGTTTTCAGACGAGCTGAAGCAACTGTACCGCATTCCGGCCGCCTGAGACGAGAGAGGAACCGGAAGGGTTGAAACCCCCGACCATCACCGACGTGGCCCAGGAGGCGGGCGTTTCCGTCTCGACCGTCTCGCGCCACCTGCGAGGCGACCGCGTCCGGGCCGCGGAACGCATCAATCGCGCCGTTGCCCGGCTTCGCTACCGGCCCAGTCCGGCCGCGCAGTCTCTCAAGTCGGGCAAGACCGGCGCCGTCGCCCTGGTGGTTCCGGACATCACCAACCCGTTCTTCGCGGCGGTGGTCCGCGGCGCCGAGTCCATCACCGCCCAGGGAGGACACACCATCTTCCTGGCCAACACCGACGAGAGCGACGCCCGCGAAGCCGAAGTGGTCGAGGACCTGATAACCAGGGTTGACGGGATGCTGCTCGCGCCCGCCAGCGAGAACAACCCCAGCCCGCAACGCCTGGCGGATGCCGGAGTGCCGACCGTCCTGATCGATCGCGAGGCGCCGTCCACCGGCCGTTTCGACACGGTGCTGATCGACAATCACGGAGGTGCCCGTTTCGCCATCGAGCATCTGCTGTCGAACGGGCACGAGCGGATAGCGACCATCGCCGGGACCGTGGATTCGACCCCCGGCCGGTTCCGCCTGGAGGGATACCGCGACACCCTGGCCGCGTACTCCATCGAGCTTCCGCCCGAATTCGTGCAGCCGGGGGGTTTCAAGGAGCATGGCGGCTACCAGTCGATGCTGCGGTTGCTGGCCCTTCCTGACCCTCCGACCGCGGTGTTCGTGGCCAACAACACCATGACCATCGGTGCTTTGAGAGCCATCAAGGACATCGGTGTGCGGGTCCCTGACGACCTTTCGGTGGTCGGGTTCGATGACCATCCGTTCTCCGAGATTCTCGATCCGCCCCTGACCGTCATCGACCGCCCGATGGAGGAGCAGGGCGCCCTGGCGATGCGGATGCTCCTGTCCAGGATGAACAACGACTCCTCCCGCATCTCCAGGCGGGTGGTGCTCGACGTCCGGCTGACCGAGAGAGCGTCCTGCGGACCTCCGAGGAACACACCGATGGGTGCCCGGCGCAAGGCGGCGCGAATTTGACCGGCCCATACACACCTCTGCAGCCGATCCGGCCCCTAGGGATCCGGATCGGCACTGCATCTGACATCTGACAAGCAACGAACGAGAAAGGGAGGCAGAGAATGCCAAGACAACGCACAATTCTCCTGGTCCTGTCAGCGGTCCTTGCCCTGGCAGCGGTTACGGCGTGTGGCGGAGAGTCGGCAGACCCCACCACCACGACCGCCGCCCCGGCCACGACGGCCGCGCCGACGACCACGGAAGCGCCGACGCCAGATTTCAAGGTCGCTGTCGCCTACGACCTGGCAGGTCGAGGTGACGGGGGATTCAACGATCTCGCCTACAACGGGGCCGAGCAGGCCGCCGCAGAGCTGGGACTCGAACTGACCGAGGTCACCGCGAAGGCGGAGGACACCGATCAGGATCGTTCCGACCGTCTGAGGCTGCTGGCTGATTCGGGTCACAATCCGATCATCGCCGTCGGGTTCACGTACGCGGGACCGGTTGCCGAAGTGGCGGCCGAATACCCTGACGTGTGGTTCGGCATCGTCGACGACGGCACGGTCGAGGCTCCCAACGTGGCGGGCCTGGTGTTCGCCGAGGAGGAGGGTTCCTTCCTCGTCGGGGTGGTGGCCGCGCTCGAGAGCGAGACCGGCCATGTGGGATTCATCGGTGGCGTGAACGTTCCGCTCATCGTGAAGTTCGAAGCCGGCTACATCGCCGGAGCGAAGACCGTCAACCCCGACATCGAGATCACCTCGACCTACCTGAGTCAGCCCCCGGACTTCTCCGGATTCAACGATCCGGCCAAGGGCAAGGAAGCCGCCAAGGGGATGTTCGACGCAGGCGCCGACATCGTGTACGCGGCGGCAGGCGGATCCGGCGGCGGGCTCTTCGAGGCCGCCACAGAAGGCGGATACCTGGCGATCGGTGTGGATGCCGACCAGTACTACACGGCTGCCCCCGAGGTACGCGATGTCATCATGACCTCGATGCTGAAGAATGTGAACGTGGCTACCCATACCTTCACGACCCAGGTCGTCGACGGGTCCGTCCAGGCAGGCGTGAACGTGTTCGATCTCGAAGCCGGAGGTGTCGGGTACTCGACTTCGGGCGGCCTGATCGACCACATCGTCGGCGAGGTCGACGCCTACGCGGAACAGATCATCTCCGGCGAGATCGCGGTTCCCTCCTCGACAAGTTAAGAGTCGATGCCCGCCCCGGCCATCGAGCTGCGGGGGATCACCAAGAGATACCCGGGGGTGGTAGCCAACCGGGACGTGAACCTCCGTGTCGAGTCCGGTACCGCGCACGCGGTGATCGGTGAGAACGGGGCGGGCAAATCGACCCTGATGAACATTCTGTACGGGATGGTCGTGCCCGACGAGGGAGAGATCCTCGTCGAGGGCGCGACCATCCCGATGTCGTCGCCGGCCGATGCCATCGCCGCGGGGATCGGAATGGTGCACCAGCACTTCAAGCTGGCCGACAACCTGACCGTTCTCGAGAACGTGATCCTGGGCGACGAGCCGACCGGACGCGTCGGCAGGATCGATTTCGAGGCCGCCCGGGCCCGGATCGTGGAGTTGGGGGATCACTACCGGATCCCCATCGAGCCGGAGGCCCTGGTGGCCGACCTGTCCGTCGGGAACCGGCAACGGGTCGAGATCATCAAGGTCCTCTACCGCGGCGCGCGGGTGCTGATCCTGGACGAGCCCACGTCGGTGCTGGTTCCCCAAGAAGTCGACGAGCTGCTCAAGAACCTGCGAAGGCTGACCGGCGACGGCCTGACCGTGATCTTCATCTCCCACAAGCTCGACGAGGTGCTGGCGGTCGCCGATGAGATCACGGTGATGCGGAACGCGCGCACCGTGGCCCACACCAGACCGGCCGAGATAACGTCCAGGGAGTTGGCGCAGCTCATGGTCGGGAGCGAGCTTCCGACACCCGAGCCGAGGACCGTGGAGGTGCGGCCCGAGGTCGGGCTGAGGCTCCGGTCCGTGTCGACCCGGGGCCGCGGGCACGAGACCAGCCTCTCGGACATCGACCTCACCGTCCGCTCCGGCGAGATCGTAGGTATCGCCGGAGTGGAGGGAAACGGCCAGGCCGAGCTGATCGAGACCATTCTCGGGCTGACCGATCCCGTATCCGGCCAGGTTCTGTTCGGCGAGGAGGACGTCACCGAGGCGGCCACCAGCGTCCGGCGTCGCCTGGGGCTCGCCTACATCCCCCAGGATCGCCATCGTGAGGCCCTGTTGCTGGACGCGGCCCTGTGGGAGAACCGCATCCTCGGCCACCAGATGCATCCGCCGATAAACCGGGGGGTGTGGATCGATCGCAAGGCGGCTCGCGAGGACACGGAGCGAATCGTCGCCGACTCGGACGTGCGCACCCCCAGCATCGAGGTGCTGGCCTCGGCTCTCTCCGGCGGAAACCAGCAGAAGCTGATCGTCGGTCGTGAGATGGCCGGGGATCCGCGTGTCCTCATCGCGGCCCATCCGACCCGCGGGGTGGACGTGGGCGCCCAGGCTGCGATCTGGACGCGGTTGTCGGCAGTCAGGCGGGCAGGGGTGGCGGTGCTGCTGGTCTCAGCGGACCTCGAGGAGTTGATCGGCATCTCAGACCGGATCCTCGTGATCCTGCGCGGCCGGCTGGTGGGGGAGTTCGATCCGGCCGCCATCGGTCCCGAGGATCTGGGCGCGGCCATGACCGGAGCCGATGCCGCGTGATCGAAACCCGCATCGAACGCCTCCTGCTCCAGTTGATCGCGCCGGTGGTCGCCATAGTCTTCGCCGCCCTGCTCGCAGCCGCCATCCTCCACTTCACCGGCGCCGACGCCGGGAGCGTTCTCGGCGAGGTCGTGGCCTTCGGGACGACTCCGGCCAGCCTGGTGGCCGTACTCAACAAGGCCACCACGTTCTACCTGGCAGGAATCGCCGGTGCGATCGGGTTCCGGATGCTGCTCTTCAACATCGGCATCGACGGGCAGTACCGGCTGGCGGTGTTCTTCGCCGCGGTGGTCGGGGCGTCGGTGTCGTTGCCGCCGGTACTCCACGTCACACTGATCGTCGTGGTCGCCATGGCGGTCGGGGCCGGATGGGCGGCCCTCGCCGGTTACATCAAGGTGACCCGCGGGGTCTCGGAGGTCATCAGCACCATCATGCTCAATGCGGTGGCCACCGGGATCATCGCCTACCTGCTCGCTCCGGGGAGGCTGGCCGAGCGGGTAGCCGGCAGCAACAACATCCGGACCCCGCCGATACCGTCCTCCGGATGGTTCCCCGGTTTCGGTGTGGCGGGCAAGGAGGTGTTCGGCTTCACGCTCGTGGCGGTGGCGCTCGGGATCGCCTTCTGGATCCTTCTCAACCGGACCCGCTTCGGCTTCGAACTGCGCGCCAGCGGCCTCTCGCTCCGGGCCGCGGCGGTGAGCGGCGTCAACTCCAAGCGCATGATCTTCGTCACGATGGTCATGTCCGGAGGGATGGCCGGTCTGGTCGGGATACCGCAACTCCTGGGGTCGTCTCACCAGTACGGCCTCGACTTCCCGGCAGGCTTCGGATTCACCGGCCTCGCCATAGCGATCCTCGGCCGGAACCATCCCTTGGGCGTTGCGTTCGGCGCCCTTCTGTGGGCATGGCTGGAACGGTCGTCCCAGATTCTCGACCTGCTCGGCGTGTCGCGCGAGATAGTGACCATCATGCAGGCCACGATCGTGTTGAGCGTGGTGGTGGCCTATGAGGTCGTCCGCAGGGTCAACGTGCGCCGTCAACAGAAACTGGTCGGCCGGAGCGAGCACGAAGGCATCGACAACGGAGCAGCCGCGTGAAAACCCTCCGTGAGCCCAGGACTTCGCGCTCGATCTGGAGCCGATGGTGGGTGCGAGCGGTCATGGCGCTCCTGTTGCTGTCGGCGGTCGCCGACATCGCGAACACCCCGGACCTGCTGTCACGCGGCGCCGTGAGCGCTTCGCTCCGGTTCGCGGTTCCGATCGTCCTGGCCGGGCTCGGAGGGTTGTGGGCGGAGCGCTGCGGCGTCATCAACATCGGACTCGAGGGCATGATGATCATCGGAACCTGGATGGGCGCCTGGGCAGGGTTCCAGTGGTCTCCCTGGGTCGGAGTGCTTGCTGCGATCGCGGGGGGAGCGGTGTTCGGCGCCTTCCATGCCCTGATGACGGTCTCGTTCGGCGTGGATCAGGCCGTCTCGGGTATCGCCATCAACGTCGCCGCCCTCGGATTGGGCCGTTTCCTGTCGTCGATCTTCTTCGAAGGCCAGCCCGGAGGAGGGATCAGCCAGTCTCCGCATGTCGGCCAGATCGCAAACGTGTCGGTCCCCGGTCTCGCCGAAGTGCTCGATCCGATCGCGGAGCTGGAGACCCCGGTGATCTCGGACCTCGCCGAGATCGCAATCGGTATGACGACCGGCGTGTCGCTGCTGACCCTGCTGGCGGCCGTACTGGTGTTCCTTTCGTGGTGGGTCCTCTTCCGGACCAGCTTCGGGCTGCGGCTGCGGGCCTGCGGCGAGAACCCGGCGGCAGCGGACTCTCTCGGAGTGAACCCGAACCGGATGCGCTACGCGGCGCTCACGGTGTCGGGCGCCCTGGCAGGTCTCGGCGGGGCGTTCCTGGTGACGGTGGCCTCCTCGATCTACCGAGAAGGGCAGGTGGCAGGACGCGGGTTCATCGGTCTGGCCACGGTCATCTTCGGGAACTGGATGCCGGGTCGCCTCACCATCGGAGCACTTCTCTTCGGGTTCACCGACGCGCTCCGGACCCGCCAGGAGACCACGATGACGGCCTTGCTGATCGTCGGGGCGGTGGTGTTCGCCTTCCTTACCGTCCGGGCCATTCGCACCCGCAATCGCGGCGCGACCTTCGCGTATGCGATCGCCGCGGTGGGTCTGGGCTGGTGGTTCCTCGGCTTCGGAGTCGTCCCGTCGGAGTTCGTCGGCTTCGCTCCGCACCTGACCACGCTGCTCGTCCTGTCCCTGGCGCACCAGAGGATCCGCCCGCCGCAGGGAATCGGCGTTCCCTACCGGCGCAGCGAAGCCAATTAGCAGCTATCCATCCACCTTGAGAGGGGCACGATGAGCACTACATACTGGGATGGCCCGGTTCTCCGGTCGGTACTGGGCGTCGTGGAAAGGTCCCGCCACGTCCGGACGTCGCCGGACGCGGTGGACCGGGTTGCCGGCTGGATGGCCTACGAGGAGTTCGCTTTCCCTCGTGGTGGTGCGGTGGGTGAGTTTGACGTGGGCCCGAATCCTGATGACATCATCGATGTCACCATGCTGGTGGGCACCCTGAACTTCGCCTTCACCGACTTCGACACCGGGCGCAAGTTCGAGGCCGATTACAAGGGGCAGACCTGGTCGGACAGCCTCGGAATGTTCGCCTGCCTCCATCAGGCCCTCTCGAACGGCGTCCCGCTGCTCGACGGCGAGTACCTGGCCTCGGTCACGAGGTCCGACCTCGACGGCATCTTCCGCGGCAACATCGAGATGCCGATGCTCGACGAGCGCAGCGAGATCCTCAACGAAGCCGGGGCGGTTCTGGTGGATCGTTACGAGGGCCGGTTCCACCGTTTCGTCCGCACCTGCGCCCCGGCGATGTATGCGGAAGGCGACGGGCTCATGGAACGGCTCATAGCCGAGTTTCCCCGGTTCGATGACACGAGCACCTACCACGGAGCGGACGTTCACATCCACAAGCTCGCCCAACTGGGTCTATGGACCCTGCACATGGCGCTGCACGCCTCCGGCGAATGGAGTCTCCGGGATCTGTCGATGATGACCGCCTTCGCCGACTACATCGTTCCGGTGGCCTTGGAGGTGATGGGGATCTTCGAGTACACCCCCGAGTTGTCAAACCGCATCGCCGAGGGCGTCATGATCGAGCGTGACAGCGATGAGGAGATCGAGATCCGGGCCCACACCCTGTACGCCACCGCCCTGTTGACGGACGCCATCAACGCCCTCAGACCCGCGGATCTCCAGGTCGTGATCCCGCAGGTCGACTTCCGCCTCTGGTCGAAGTACCACGCGACCTTCCGTCCGCACCACTTGACCAGGACGGTGATGTACTGACCTGGCTGCTCCGGCGCGCCGGCCCAGGTGGCTATCGCGCCATCATGCGCATACCCGGGGCCCGGCCCCTGCTGTGGTTCGGACTGGCCGGCCGGTTTCCCAACTCCATGTACCCGGTCGGACTGGTGTTCGCAGTGGAGGCGATCACGGGATCGTACGGGTTGGCGGGCTCGGCCTCGGCGGGCTTCAGCCTCGCGGGAGCAGTGGCGAAACCCATAGGCGGGCGGCTGGTGGACCGCTACGGCCAGCGTCTCGCGGCGCGGGCCCTGCTGGCGGCGTTCGTAGGTTGCAGCGTGGCCCTGCTGGTGGCGATCAGGGCGGTGGCGGCGCCGTGGACAATCGTGCTGGTGGCCGTCGCTGCGGGGCTGACGGCACCCAACATCGGCGCTCTGACCCGGGTCCGCTGGACCCGCATGGCCGAGGCTTCCGACATGCGGCGATGGCAGGCCCTGGAGTCGGCGAGCGATGAGATCAACTTCATCGTCGGTCCCTCGGCGGTATCGGTCTTGGCCGCCTGGGTGACGGCTTCGGCGTCCCTGGTGGTCGCCACTGTGCTGGCAGCCGTCGGCACGTTCGGGGTGACATCACTACCCGGAGAACCGTCCGACCGCAGGACTAAGGGATTCAGGGCCGCTAAGTGGATAAAGGCAACCCACCTCGCCGTACTCGGTTCTGTGGGCGGTCTCGGGATGGTGCTGGGCGGCGTCACCGTCACGGTCGTCGCCTACACCGCCGAACTCGGATATCCCGCCTGGTCAGCGGTGATCTTCCCCCTCAATGCCGGGGCCAGCTTCGTGGCCGCGCTGTTCATAGGCCGCATCGGACCCGGCGACCTCATGTCCCAGCACCGCAAGGCAACAGCGTGGCTCCTCGCGGTGCTGCTCCCGTACGGCCTCGGTGACGGCATAGTGTGGTTCACAGCTACGGCGATGATCGCGGGCCTGGGAACGTCACCGAACCTGATCCAGGTCAATTCGCTGGCTGTCGCCACCACCCCGCCCGAGCGGCGAACCGAGGCATTCTCGTGGATCGCCGCAGCGGCCGGTGTCGGCATCGCAGCCGGATCGGCGATCACCGGCCTGCTGGTCGATGCCGTGGGTGCTGACGCGGCCCGGATAGCGGTCACCGCTTTCGGCGCTTGTCCCGCCGCTATTACGGTCGCCATGACCCTGACCGGACGGAGAGGGAACTGATGGCCACATCCATCCTGCTGGATGTCGACACCGGGATCGACGACGCGCTCGCCCTCCTCTACGCGGTCGCTTCCGCCGACGCCCGCCTGGTGGGGGTCAGCTGCGTGGCCGGAAACGTCTCCCTTGACGAGGTCACAGCCAACACGGCCGCCGTCCTGGACCTGGCCGGACACTCCGATGTGGAGGTGGCGCCCGGATGCGCGGGACCGATCGAGCGCCCACTCGTCACCACCCCGGAGACCCACGGACCCACCGGGACCGGATACGCAACGCTTGCGGCCCCTCCGGACCGGATCAGCGCGAGGTCCGGGATCGACCTGATCGTCGACCGCGCCCGTTCGGAACCAGGCGAGATCACCCTCGTGGCAGTCGGTCCGCTGACGAACGTCGCGGTTGCCCTCCGTCGGGAGCCTCGCCTGCTCCACCTGCTCAAGCGATTGGTGATTATGGGGGGTTGTTTCACGGTGGCAGGGAACACCGCTCCCCGCACCGAGTGGAACATGCACGTCGACCCGGAAGCAGCCAAAGAGGTGTTCGCGGCCGCCGGCCGGGGTGCTCGCAGCCTGCCGCTCGTGATGCCACTGGACGTCACCGAACAGGCACGTCTCCTACCGCGTCACGTGGCTCGGCTGGCCGAACTGGCGGAAACATCGATGGAGTCACTGCAGCCGCTGGTCTCCGAGGCGCATCCGCTGATGTCCTTCATCGCCGACGCCCTCAGGTTCTACATGGAGTTCCATCACCGCTACGACGGGTTCTACGGGGCGTTCGTGCATGATCCCTTTGCTGTCGCGGCCGCGCTGGACCCTTCTCTCGTGAGCACCGTGGAGACCACGGTCGATATCGAGACGGGCGGGGAGTTGACGACAGGAGAGACCGTGGGGGACTTCAGGGGCGCCTGGGGCCGCGAGCCGAACGCCGCCATCGCCCTGGACGGCCGAGCGGACCTCTTCATGGAGCGCCTCTCCGTCAGGATCGCAGGCCTGGTAGCACGACCGGAGTGAGTCTTGATACCGCCGTTTCCGGGCTGGCGGCCACCGGCTCCGGGAACGGACTGCGAGCGGTGACGCGACCCGCTCGCCCGGGGGCTTCCTACAGTTGGCCGATGATGGCCGCCACCTGATCGAGCCGGCTTACCGCCCAGGTCTTGACCTCGCCGATGGGGGCCTGGAGTTCCTCGTGGAGGCCCGATATCGCACCGCCCAGCCGGTGCCTGACATCAGCGGCTCGGGTGGTGTCACCACTCCTCAGGGCCGCTATGTACTCGGCCTGGATCTGCTCGACGGAGGCCACCGTCTCCGACGCCCTCTGGCGGAAACCCTCGAAGACAGGGTCGTCCGGAAGCCTGGCCAGCAGGAGGCTGGTCTCGGCGATCGAGGTGCTGAGCTGGAGAGCGATCTCGTCGACCTGGCTCGGGGAGGCTTGTTCCGGGAGCTCGGGCAGGTTGAAAGCGAGGGACATGGTGAGCGAGTAGGCCATGGCATCGCCGATCTGCTTACCGATGCTCAGGGCTTGCGTCGAGCCCGAAGCCAGCCGGTCTCTCGGCTCTGCCAGGGCGTTGATATCCGCCGTCCTCCCGAGAATCGGCGTACTGGGCAAGGGTTCCGCGGCCAGCGAAGCCGAGCGCCGGGCGGCGATGTCGAGATCGCCGAGGTGGCTGGTCAGGGCCGACAACCCGGCGTCGCTCGACAGCCCGTCGGCATAGACCGAGTTGGCGACCGGTCCGAGCGTATCGAACAGCTCCTGGGCCGATCGCGTGTACTGGGCCTCGCGGGCGGCGGCGGCCTGAACCGGCATGTCGGTCAGCATCTTGTAGGTGACGCCGATAAGCGTCAGCATGATGGCGAGCCCGGCTCCGATGACCAGCATCCGCCAGAGGGCGCGACGGTCCTTCGTCCCCGTCTCGGACAGATCATCCGTAAGCAGCTTGGAATCCATGTCCCATTCGGAGGTGGCGTCCCACATGGCCTTGACCGCGTCGCCCGTGCTGCGGGGGCCGTTCATCTCGGCGGTGACGGAACTGAGGGAGGGAAGCCGGTCCCAGTACTCATCATCGTGCGTGGTCGGCTCGAAGGACTCCTGCCGTTCGTCGGGTCGGTTGCCGAAGGAGGTTTCGACCTCGCCGAATCCGAGCAGGGAAGCCAGCGGCGAGCCCTCCGAGGCCGGGGCGGCCGGGAGGAGATGTGTCTCGGGAACCTCGGAGAAGGCGGCTACGGACCCGGCAGGCCGCCGTCCGGCTGCCGGGGATGGGGATCCTCCGGCTGCTGCCTGTCTCCGCGCCGCCGGCTTGCCGGACTCGGCACGGGGTTTCCGTCCCGGTCGGGCAGTCGACCGGTCCGTGGATGTCGAGGGCCGGAACTCGGGTGATCCGTCCTGGGACACCTGGGGGTCGGCCGTGGGAACCGCCAAAACCGAGCGATACGTCCATGAGGGAAGGAACCGGACCAGACCGCTACGCTTCGCGTCCATATGGGCGGGCTCGTAGGTACTCCAACTGCGGCCGGCAAGGTGCTGGCCACGGTAGGCACCGGAGTCGGAGGACGAACGGGTGCCTGTGGCGCCATCGGGCTTGGCCGCGGGCCGGACGGAAACGATCGGATGCGGATGCTCGGGTCTTAACGTAACCATAAGGGCGGTTTGCTCCTGCGTGCCGTACTCCGCCCGGCTTCGAGAGCCCCGATTACATCTTGTCTGGGATTGGTGAGTCGTGCATCTTAACGTTCTCAAGATCGATTCGGAACTACCTTCGCCCACTCGCGCCCACCCGACCGATGCTGGGCTTGATCTGTACGCTCGCTTTCCCGTCCGGCTGGAGCCGGGAGAGTACGCCACGGTGGATACCGGAGTTGCGGTGGCCATCCCGGGAGGCCATGCGGGACTGGTGCTACCCCGTAGCGGGCTGGCGCGCAGGTACGGGGTGGGGCTGGTCAACTCCCCGGGTCTCATAGATTCCGGCTATCGCGGAGAACTCCGGGTGGTGCTGATCAATCACGGTCGGGAGCGGTGCAGTATCGCTCGCGGGGACCGGATCGCCCAGTTGGTGATCGTGCCGGTCGCGCTCCCGGCGCCGCGGCCGGTTGATCGATTGGACGAGACCGAGCGTGGCGCGCAGGGATTCGGTTCGTCGGGGCGTTAGGCGGTCGCCAAGGGAGTTCGGGAGCGAACGGCAGCCACTCGGGATCCGGCAGACGCTACAATGAGGAAGCGCGCGGAAGTAGCTCAGTCGGTAGAGCGCAACCTTGCCAAGGTTGAGGTCGCGGGTTCGAGCCCCGTCTTCCGCTCCGGCCCGGTCCGGACGGGTCAGAACCGGCCGGCGTAGGTATACGGCGACGTGGCCGAGTGGTTAGGCACAGCTCTGCAAAAGCTGCTACACCGGTTCGATTCCGGTCGTCGCCTCGCAAGACATGAGAATCGGGGCGCTTAGCTCAGGGGAAGAGCGCTTCCTTGACGCGGAAGAGGTCACAGGTTCAAATCCTGTAGCGCCCACCAGCCAAATCCTCTCTACCTGCTGGTTTATCGGTGATTTGGTGATTAAGGTTCTACGGTCTTGTAAGCAGCGGACTTCGGTTAAGCTACTGCGGCGTGAAATTGATCCGTGCCTGATGTGCAGCAGTTTCAATTACCACAGACGATAGGACTTTGATTACTATCGGATGTGACAGGACGGTATTCCAACCAAGAAAGGGAGTATTTCATGCCGATGGGCGAAGACCACAAGGCGGCTCTCGCGAAGGGCAAGCGCGAAGCAGCCAAAGTTACGAGGTATCTGAAGGCTTTGGAGGCCGGTCAGCCCGGCGGCGCGGCGCGCGCCAAAGTCCTGGAGCAGAAGATCGAACGGTTGCGCGATGACATCGCCAACGAAGAAAACCTCCTGCGGCGTGTCAAGCTGATTCAAAAGCGTTTCGACACGGAGGACAAGCTCAAGAATGTGGACACCTCGGTCGACTTTGACGCCTTGGAGGCGGACTTCATCGGCGTGGTGGTTTCATATTCCGGGCGCAACCAGATCAGCTACCACACCTGGCGTGAAGTGGGAGTGCCGGCCAAGGTCTTGAAGGAAGCAGGAATCAAGCGCACGCGGCGCATCTAGGAACTGCCGAGAAGTCGGGCGGCGATAACAACTCTCGGGTCAGCACACTCGGCCAGGTTTTTCCCCCTTTCAGCACCTAGACCCAACCCAGTTCCGACAGTCGGGCATCGTCTATACCTAGATGATGCCCGATCTCGTGCAGGACGGTCCGGCGGATCTCCTCTATGGTGCTAACCCGGTCGAGTTCCATCTCGATGTGGCTTTCCATGTAGATGGTGATGCGATCCGGTAGCGCGCCCGCATAGTCCATACCGCGATCGGCCAGCGAGATGCCTTCGTACAGGCCGAGGAGATCCTCGCCCGGGGGAGGCCGCTCCTCGACCACCACCACCAGGTTGTCGAGTTTGGCGGCGATGTCTCCGGGTAGTTCTTCGAGGACCTGATCGACGATCCGCTCGAATTCCCGGCGCGTCAGGCTGATGGCGCCCCCTCCGTCCGTGTCATAGGTAGGGGTTATAGATGGCGTCATGGGCAATGACAATTCACGACGGATCCGGCGCTGCGCACCCACCCGGCACGGCTACACTTGCCGCCTCCGGGCGCTTAGCTCAGCGGGAGAGCGCTGCCTTCACACGGCAGAGGTCACTGGTTCGATCCCAGTAGCGCCCACGCTCTTCAGCCGGCGACCCGATCGGCGCCGGCCTCTTCTTCCAACTCTCCTTCTGGTGAGCCTCCTGGCCGCTTGCGGCGGATCGGGCCGGGATGGTGGGGACAATGCGTTCGCGCACTCCCGCGCAGCTTCGGTTCACTCCACAGGAAGTTCCCGGGAGCGGGTTCCTGCGGTCGATCTCCTCAACCGGTTGGTGGTTGCCGGTGAACGACGGAACGGGTACGACCGGGATCTGTTCGTTCATTGGACGGACGAGGACGCGGACGGTTGTGATACCCGCCGGGAGGTTCTTCTGAGGGACGCTCATTCCGACCTCCGTCTCGATGACGGTCCGGAATGCCGGATCGTCTCCGGGGTCTGGTACTCGCCGTATGACGATGTGTGGGTCGAGGGATCGCCTGCCGGTTTACACATCGACCATGTGGTGCCTTTGCAGGAAGCATGGGACTCGGGAGCTCACGCGTGGGGTCCCGGTCGCAGGCGGGCATTTGCCAACGACCCCGGCGGCCTGGCTGCGGTAACGGCCGGGATAAACACGGCGAAAGGCGCAGATGACCCGGCGCAATGGATGCCCCCGAATCCCCATCACAGATGTGCCTACATTGCCTTATGGATCGCCATCAAGTTCCGGTGGGAGTTGACCATCGATGGCAGGGAGGCGGGATACCTGCGGGACCTCCTCAGCGGTGAGTGCCGGGGTTTGACGGTCGGATGGGCGAGCGCGCCAACAGTGCCGGATCGCGGGTAGTCAACCGGCCAACCTCGGCTCGCCGCGAGGCGTCCTCGGGCCCCACCGGAGGTTTCGAGTGCGCGAAATCAGAGAAAGGGTGAGCTTTGTTCTCCTATGCTGGTAGCGTACTGGTGCCCAGAACGCGAAAATCGGGCGCGGCGGAGGGTTTTCGCAATGTCGGAAACGACAGAGATCGGGTCTGCTGTTTGTGCGAAGGAGATGTCTTGAAAGAGCGGGCGTTACTAGTAGCAGCAATAGCCATGGTCGTGGCAGCGTGCGGCGGAGGCGATGAGACTCCCGCCGAGACCACACAGGACACCTCCGCAGAGGTCACCGCCGCCACCAGCCTGGTCGCCACGACCGCGGCCCAGGCCCCCACTCCCTCCGATGATATGGAGGACTCGGGAACGGCCACCACCGAAGTGGCAGTGACCGTGGCCGAAGAGGTGGTTGCGACGACTACGGCCACCACCGCGGCCCCACCCACGGGGACTGCGGAGTTGACCAGCGACGATGTCGTGACGCTACGTGCCCTGGGGCCGGTCACTCTGGGGATGACTGTAGAGGAGGCTGCTGTCGCCTCCGGGTTGACGCTTTCCCAGGACTTCGGCCGGACATCGACCGACAACTGTTACTACGTGACGGCCGGTGCCGGTCTTCCGGGCGTGGCGTTCATGGTGGTCGACGGGGCGGTCGTCCGCGTCGAGATCAACGCCCCCAGCGTCATCGCCACCCGGTCGGGGGTCAGGATCGGGACCTCGGAAGCCAGCGTGCGCGAGGTCTATCCCAACAACATCCAGCAGGCGAACGAAGCCGTGTCGGAGGGCCAGGCCCTGGCCTTCGTCCCCAACGACGAGGCGGATGCCGACTACCGCATCTACTTCGCCATCGACGGCGGTGAGGTGTCGAGCTACCGGCTCGGCATCCGGCCGGCGGTCGACAACCTGCTGGGCTGCCAGGGCTAACGCCCCGAACTCTCACCCGGGCCGCGGCGGCTGCCGTCTCGAAGTGCCTGTGGCGTGACAGTGGACGGCGCTGGCAGGCATTGGCCAACCGGCAGGCCTGTTCACTCCTTCCCGCCGGACGGTCGCCTGTTCCCATCCGGACGGTCGCGGGCGGCTCTCTCGCCGGGCTGCCGCATCCGGCGGGCCATCTGGACTATGACCGTGCCGGCTCTGGCCGGGATGAGGGCAAAGGGTCGCCGCCGGTCCGCAGGCACGCCTTCCCGGGTGAAGATCCGGAACAGGCTGAACATGGCCGTGACCAGGAACACGACTCCGACGAACCAGTAGAGGCCGGTCGGTCCCACGGCGTCCATGACCTGCGCACCGGCGATCGGACCGATAACGGCGCCGATTCCGCCGGCAAGCGACAGGACCGTGCTCACGCCGACGGCCGATCCAGGAGGAACCCGGTCGTTGATATGGCTGAGCGCCAACGGATACATGCTCAGCGCCAAGCCGCCGATCAGGAAGGAGGTTGTCATTGCCAACCAGCCGAGCGGGTTGGCATGGACCATCGCCAGGCATGCGCCAGCGCACACGAAGCCCGTGCCCAATATCAACCGCCTCCGTCCCAGCCGGTCGGACAGCTCGCCGATGGCAGGCTGGAGCACCACGCTTCCGATCACGGCGGCGGAGGTGAACAGGGCGATCCGTTCCACGCTCATACCCGATCTCGCACCGAATACCGCTCCCAGCGTCAGCAGGGCCGCCACCCCTACTCCCTGGCTGAAGGCGGCGAAGATCCCCAGGGGTGCGGCGTGCCACACCTGAGCGACCGGAAGCTTGCCCGGAAGCACCAGAGTGGGAGCCGAGGAGGTCGACAGGGTGATCGGGATCACCGCGATCGACACCAGTATCGAGGCCGCGATGAACAGGGCGATCCCGGACGGATCACCAAGGATGATCAGCATCTGGCCCGCTGCCAGCCCTCCCATCAGCACCACCATGTAGATGGCGAGCATCCTTCCCCGGGTCCGGTTGGTGGCGGCCTCGTTGAGCCAGCTCTCTCCTACGATGAAAAGGCCGCTCATCGCGAAGCCGTTGATCAGCCGCGCCAGTGACCAGACCGCCGGGGAGGCGTTGAGGATGTAGATGAGGGTCGAGGTCGATGCCAGCGACGCCAGCGCGGCGTACACGCGGATGTGACCGACCCCCATCACCAGGCGCCGCGTCATCCACGCACCTGCCAGGAACCCCACGTAGTAGAACGCCAGGATGGTGCCCGTGGCGGTGGTCGAGAAGCCCTCCAGCTCGGCTCTGATGCCGAGCAACGGGTTCATAATCCCGTTCCCCAGCATCACGAAGAGGACGGCCAGCAGCAGGCCGCGCGAGCCGAGGATGGTCCGGGTGGTGCCATCGGGCCGCGGAGCGGAACCGGGCATGACCGACGAACTCATGGATGCACCTCGTGAAGGCTCGGGTTCGGGTGAGAAGTGACGCCACCGTGGGGATCAAGGACCACATCGGTCGGCCGGGACGGTGCTGGGAGGAACCTCCCGCATCCGCCTGCATTGTAGCGAAAGAGCAGGTCTATCCAGGCCGCGACCGGGTGGCGGCCACCGGTGTTCTCCGGATAACTCGGCGTGCTCCGGCGATCATCACCGACCCTTCCAGACCGGATCGCGCTTCTCCGCGAATGCCCGGATGCCTTCCCGGGCGTCCTCCGACTCCAACATCTTCCCGTAGGCGCCGACCGAGCCGGATCGCAGGGTGTGGAGCGCGCCGGCAACCG
This sequence comes from Acidimicrobiia bacterium, assembly GCA_022827785.1. Lineage (GTDB taxonomy): Bacteria > Actinomycetota > Acidimicrobiia > Spongiisociales > Spongiisociaceae > Spongiisocius. Next base: position 47,629 of record JAJEIM010000004.1, on the reverse strand, counting down.
GTAGGTTCCCGGTCCGCCGGACGATGTCGAGAATGGCGGCCACGGCCAGCGGGGCGTTGGCGGCGATGCGGCCGGCCAGGTCGCGCGCCGTGTCCATGAGCTCCGTTCCGGGCACCACCTTGTTGACCAGGCCGAACCGGTGGGCCTCCTCCGCGGTCAACCGCCGCCCTGCCAGTAGCACTTCGTTGGCCAGAGGGGCGGGTAGCAGTCTGGGAAGCCGGATGGCTCCCACATCGGGGATCAGCCCGATCGAAGCCTCGGGCAGGAAGAAGGTGGCGTGTTCGGCGGCGACCACCAGATCCGCCGACATCACCAGCTCGAAGCCGCCTCCTACCGCCATTCCGTTGACGGCGGCGATAACCGGCTTGTCGAGGCCGGGAAGCTCGGGGAACCCGCCGAATCCGCCGGGGCCGAAATCGCTGTCGTAGGCCTCGCCGTCGGCGCCGGCGGCCAGATCCCAGCCCGCGGAGAAGAACCGCTCCCCGGCACCTGTGAGGATGGCCACCCGGAGGTCGGGATCGTCCCGAAAGGAGGCAAAGACAGTGCCCAACTCCCGGCTGGTCGTCGCGTCGATGGCGTTGGCCTTGGGCCGGTCAAGGATGACTTCGAGTGTCGACTCCCGCCGGATGGCCCGGATGGCTTCTTTCGTCATGATCGGAGTGTATTGTCCCCGGAATCGTCACGCTCTACGGCCGTCACTTCCGAGCCGCCGACCGGGAGATCAAGGACTGTTTCCGCAGGCGGTAATCCTGCACCAGCCCAATTACCTATACTCGCATTCGTGCGAGCACCCTCCCGGGAATTCTGATATGACGCCGGAACAGATTCTGGCCGAGCCGCCGCGAGTGCTGACCCAGGAACAGCGGGAATCGTACTTCGAGCGGGGGTATGTCGTCGCCGAATCGCTGATTTCCCAAGACTGGATCGACCGGCTCAACGAGGTTACGGCGTTCTTTGTGGAGCGGAGCCGAACGGTCAGCAAGTCGGGCGAGGATTATGACGTGGCCGATGACCACGGTCCGGACTCGCCGCAGATCCGGCGTCTCAAGATGCCCGATCGCCTGCATGAGACGTACTGGGAGTTTGCCACCGGCCTTATCGCCGATGTCGCTGCCGACCTGGTCGGGCCGGACGTGGTGTTCCACCATTCCAAGCTCAACTTCAAGTGGGATGCCGGCTCGGATGATGTCAAATGGCATCAGGACATACAGTTCTATCCGCACACCAACTACAGCCCGCTGACGATCGGCACGTACCTGACCGACACGGGCATGGACGATGGGCCCCTTATGGCGCTACCGGGCAGCCACGACGGTCCCCTGTTCGACCAGTACGACGAAAAGGGAAGCTGGGTCGGGTGCCTGTCCGCCGAAGACGCCGCGACCCTCGATGTCGGAAGCGTCGAATACCTCACCGGACCGGCCGGCTCGATCACGGCCCACAACTGCCGCACGGTTCACGGCTCGCCGCCCACCGCCAGACCGAGCGGCCGGCCCCTGCTTCTCAACGCCTATGCCTCCGCCGATGCGTTCCCCTACACGGCCCATCCGCAGCCGACCCGCAACACCGGCAAGGTGATACGCGGGAAGCCGGCGCGATGGGCCCACCATGATCCCCGGCCGTGCCTCATCCCACCGGACTGGTCGGGTGGGTACGAGTCCATCTTCGCCGCCCAGGATGAGGAAGGCTGAGCCGGGACGATCCGGTTCCTTACGAGGGCTGCCCGCCTTCGGGCGTGACCGAGATCAGGGCGTCGGCCGCCCAGGCGCCGTCATCGGTGAGGATCAGCGGGTTGATCTCCACCTCGACGACGTCGGGGAGGTCGGCTAACAGGTTGGTGAGCCGGTCGACGACCTGGTAGATCGGCTCCGGGTCGGGGCCGCCGGTCCGGTGCTCCACCATGCGTCCGATACGGAGGCGGCCCAGCGCTCGCCGCAGGTCGGAGCGGGTGACGGGCACCAGCAGGGTGGTGGTATCGGCCAGCCACTCCACCATGGTCCCTCCCGCTCCCAGCGTCACCACCACGCCGATCGGGGGCCGGTGGCTCACCGACACCAGCAACTCTGCAACCGCGCCCGTCACCTGTTCCTCGATCAGCACGGGTCGGTCACCCTTTCCGAGCCTCCGTACGGCCATCCCGAGCTCGCCGGAGTCCCTGATCCCCGTGACGACCCCCCCGGATCGGGACTTGTGGGCCGGGCCCACCGCCTTGGCCACCAGCGGGAACCCGAGGTGATCCGGATGTGCCCCGGGCCTGCCTTCCGGTTGCGCGTCTACGACTACGCCCTTCGGCACCCGGATGCCCTGTGCGGCGAGGATCGCTTTGCCAGTGGGCTCGTCCAGGGTGCGGACAGGACCGGCGGGCGCTCTTGCCGGCAGGTGGAGTCGGGGGCGCTGGCTCTCCATCCATCGCCCGTACGCGGCTGCCGCCGCCAGCCCTCCGAGGGCCTCGTCGATCGAATGGGCTATGCCGAGGCCCTGCTCGATTACAAATGCACGGATCCTCCCGGGCAAGCTCTCCGGCAGCCCGCTCACCACCACGCCGGCCCGGCCCACTCGGTCGGCAGCGGTGGCGAAGGCCCGCAGGGTGGGCCACCAGTCCGTGTCGTCGTTGCCCTCCGACGGCCAATCGATCACCAGCATGGCGGCATCGACCGGTCCCGTCACGACCTCGGTGAAGCATCGCTCCAGGGCAGGCTCGTCACCCCAGATGAAGGTGTGGTAGTCGAGCGGGTTGGTGATGGTCACCAGTTGCGGCAGGGTTGCCGCGATCCGGTCCCGGTGCTGGGAGCCGAAAGCGGGGAACGCCACCGGATAATGGACCGACCGGTCGGCCACCAGGGCTGCCTCGCCTCCGGAGCAGGAGAGGGAGACCAGCCGGTTCCCCGGGATCGGGCCGATCGTGTCCAGCAGTCCCAGCGTGGTCATGAAGTCCGGTATGGACTCCGCCGCCACCACCCCGTAGCGCTCGAACAGGGCGTCATAGGCGTCGGCCGGGGCGGCCAGCGCCGCCGTGTGGGAGGAGGTGATGCGCTCAGCTTGCTTCGACCTTCCGGTCTTGAGCACCACCACCGGCGTGCGGGTGTCCCGGCAGGCGAGCGCCGCCCGACCGAAGGCGATCGGATCGACGATCGACTCGGCGTGGATACCGACCGCGGTCACCTCGGGCCGGGTCGCGAAATGCTCCAGGCAGTCCTCGGTGGTCACCGACGACTGGTTGCCCAGCGAGACCACCTGGCTGAAGTCGATTCCACGCCGATTCATGGTGAGGTTGAGAGAGATGTTCCCCGACTGGCTGATCAGAGCGGGCCCGCTCCGAACCCGCCGGCAGCCCTGGACGTCGGGCCACAGGGCGGCGCCCACCACCGCGTTGATGGTTCCGTAGCAGTTGGGTCCGATCAGCGGCATCCGGTGCTCGCCCACCAGCTGTTCCTGGAGCCGGGCGCCCTCCTCGCCGGCCTCGGCGAATCCCGAGGCGTAGAGCACTGCCCCGCCGCAACCCATTTCCGCCAGATGCCGGACGATCTCGATCGTGAGCCGGCGGTTCACGGCCACGAAGGCGGCGTCCGGCGCTCCCGGCAGGTCTTCGAGCGATGGGTAGACCCGCCGGCCGGCCATGTGCGACCGGGTGGGGTGCACCGGCCAGATCTCTCCCTCGAAGCCGAGCCGGTCCGACTGGCGGATGGCCCGCTCGGCCGGGTCGCCCCCGATTACCGCCACCGTCCGGGGACGCAGGAGGCGGCCCAAGTCCCGAACCGGCACGTCGGGCTACCCGCCGAGGGGTCGGAGCATGGCCCGGGAGATGATGTGGCGCTGGATCTCGGAGGTTCCGTCCCAGATGCGGTCCACCCGGGTGTCCCGCCACAGTCGTTCCAGCGGTAGCTCGTCCATCAGGCCCATGCCTCCGAAGATCTGGATGGCTTCGTCTGTCACGAACTGGCACATCTCGCTGGCATGCAGCTTGGCCATGGCCGCGTCCGTATCCGTCATGCGACCCTGCCCGTCCTTCCAGGCCGCCCGGAGGGTGAGCAACTCGGCGGCCTCGTAGCGGGTCCGCATGTCGGCCAGCTTGAACGACACCCCCTGGAACTTGCCGATCCGGCGGCCGAACTGGGTGCGCTCGGCGGCCCATCCGGTGGCCAGGTCGATGGCGCGCCGGGCCCTTCCCAGACAGACCGCCGCGACCTGGAGGCGGGTCGATCCCAGCCACTCGTTGGCCACCAGGAAGCCCTGGTGCTCCTCACCGAGGACGGCGGATGTGGGCACGCGGCAGTCGTCGAACTGGAGGACGAAGTTGTGGTAACCGCGGTTGGAGACCGCCCGGTATCCGGGCCGGACCTCGAATCCGGGAGTTCCCATATCGACCAGGAAGGCGGTGATCAGCTTCCTGGGGCCTCGAGGGCCGGGTTCCTCCCCGGTAGCGGCGAACAGGATGACGTAGTCGGCTAGATCGGCATGGCTGATCAAGTGCTTGGTGCCGTTGATGAGGTAGCTGTCGCCGTCCCGGACCGCCGCGCAACGCATCCCCCTCAGATCGGAGCCGGCGTCGGGCTCGCTCATCGCCAGGCACTCCACCCGGTCTCCCCGAACCGTGGGAAGGAGGTAACGGTCGACCTGTTCACCCCGGCAGGCCTGCAGGATGTTGGAAGGCCGGGCCACGATGTACTGGAGGGCGTAGGAGGCGGCCCCCAGCTCCCGCTCGACCAGCGCCAGCGTGAGCGGGTCCAGCCCGGCCCCGCCGTAGCGCTCGGGCATGTTGGCGGCGTAGATGCCGGCGGCGATGGAGCGCGACCTGATCCGGTCGACCAGCTCCGGGCGCACCCGGCCGGAGCGCTCCACCTCCTCCTCGTGGGGGAACAGCTCCTTCTCGGTGAATTCGCGGGCGACATCGATTATGAGGCGTTGCTCGCCGGTGAGGTCGAAGTCCATCAGCTCTTTTCCCTGGTTCTCATCACCCGGCCCATGTACCCGGGATTGTCCAGGGCAGCGTGGGCGTGGCGGATGGCCTGCAGCGCCCGGGCGGGTCGCCCGCCGATCGGGGCGGGGCGGCCCGCCGCGGTGTCCATATGCAACAGCATCTGCTCGGTTGCCGCCACCAGGTCTCCGGTCGCATCGTCGAACATCTCGTGATAGATGTGGAGCCGCTTGCCGTCGAGGCCGACGACCAGGGTCGTGAACCGGAGGGAGTCGTCGCCCGCCACCTCCCGCAGGTAGTTGATATGGGTCTCCACGGTGTAGAAGGAGTGGCCGGCGGCCCGGTAGTCCTCATCGTCGCCTATGTACCGGAACAGCGCATCGGTCGCCCAGCCGAAGGCTGTGAGGTAGGCGGCTTCGGTCATGTGGCGGTTGTAGTCCACCCAGTCGGGTTCCACGTCGCAACGGTACAGCTCCAGCGGCGCCGGGACCTCGGCGCCCTCCGACCAGGTCCGGGACGACTCGCCGTAGCGTCGCGCCTCCCTCCTGGCCAGGATCTCGCCGGCCCCCAGTCCCACCGAACGCAGCGCTCGCATGGTGGCGATGAGGTAGTCGTCCCGCAGATGCTCGAGTTCTTCGACGGTCCGTCCGCCGGCCTGCCGGCGGGTTCCCTCCACCATGGAATCGATGAGACCGGCGGTGAGCTCGGGCGCCTCCAGCTTGCTCCAGGGGAGAGCGAGGGCAGGACCGAACTGTTCCAGCATGTGCCGCATCCCCTCTCTCCCGCCGGCGAGGTGGAAGGTGAGGTTGGTTCCCATCCCGGCCCAGCGCAGGCCGGGTCCGTAGACGATGGCGTCGTCCAGTTCCGCGGTGGTGGCGACGCCTTCGTTGACGAGGTGGAGTGTCTCCCGCCAGAGGGCCTCCTGGAGGCGGTCGGACAGGTACCCGGGTACTTCATGGCGGACGATCAGGGGGTACATGTCCAGGAAGTCGTAGACCGCGGCCGCCCGCTCCACGGCGCCGGCGGAGGTCCCGGCGCCACCCACCACCTCGCAGAGCGGGAGCAGGTAGACGGGGTTGAAGGGATGGCCGATCACCACCCGGTCGGGGAGGGCGCAATCGGAGGCGATCCGGGTGGGGAGCAGCCCGGAGGAGCTGGAGGCGATGATCGTGTCCGGCCGGGCGGCTGCGTCCAAGCGGGCAAGGAGCGTGCGCTTGAGATCCTCGTCCTCGGGCGCCGACTCCTGGATGAAGTCGGCGGCGCGGCACACCTCCTCCGGGGTGCCGGCGAACCGGATCCGATCAGGCTCGGCGCCCGGGTACAGGCCCAGCCTTCGTACCGAGGGCCAGGCCCGGTCGATTGCCTGCCGCAGCCGGTCCTCGGCTCCGGGCGCCGGGTCCCAGGCCACCACGTCGATTCCCCGGCTCAGGGCCCTGACGGCCCAGCCGGAGCCGATCACACCGGTACCGACTACACCGAAGGTCTTCAACCGGAAAGCCCCCTCGACCGGCGCCATGACTCTGTGTTAGAACGCGACCTGACCGAGCCCCTTGAGGGCCAGGCGATGGCGGGTCTCGGCCGGGTCGGCGGGTTCGCGGGACAGCTCGCGCAGGATCCGCACGATCTTGGCGACCTGCTCGGCGTTGGACTCGGCGAGTTTGCCCTTGCGGAGGTAGATGCCGTCCTCGAGGCCCACTCGCACGTTCCCGCCCAGCGTGGCGCCGGCGGTCACGATGTCGAACTGGAACCGGCCGCCGCCCAGGATCGACCACTCGAGGTCGTGCCCGAACAGCCGGTTGGCCACCGTCTTCATGGCGACCACGTTCTCGATGTCCGGGCCGATGCCCCCGAACGTTCCCATCACGAACTGCATGAAGATCGGGGGCTTCACCAGTCCCATGTCGGCGAAGTGGGCCAGCGTGTAGAGGTGGCCGATGTCGTAGGCCTCGAACTCGAAGCGGCATCCGGTCTTCTCGGCCAGCACTGTGAGCATGTACTCGATGTCGCCGAACGTGTTGACGAACGGTTCCCACTTGGTGCTCTCGAGAAACGGCTCCTCCCAGTCGTACTTCCACCGGCCCTCGTAGCGAGGGATCATCTGGAAGAGCCCGTAGTTCATGGTGCCCAGGTTGCAGGTGGCGAGTTCCGGCTTGAGTACCTCGATCACCCGCAGGCGCTCCTCGATGGTCTGGCCGGTGGCGCCCCCGGTGGTAATCGAGATCACGGCGTCGGACTCCGCCTTGATCCCGGAGCAGTACTCCCTGAACACCCCAGGATCGGAGATGGGCCGCCCATCGTTCGGATCCCGCGCATGGAGGTGGATGACGGCGGCGCCCTCCCGGGCAGCATCGACCGACTGGCGGACATGGTCCTCCACGGTCACCGGGATGTCGCTGTTCATCGTGGGGGTGTGGGACGAGCCCGTCACCGCACACGTGACTATCACATCACCCATTCCGGCACTCCTTGTCTCGCCGATCTACCCAAGTCTGGACCAGCCATCCCGGGACCCAGCAGGGTAGGCCGTTTCGTCGCAGGCTGTTGCGGATGATACGACCCGGCGCGGATCTATGGCGCTACCGATGACCCGACCAGCATGCCGTACAGTCCGGTGATCCACAAAAGGCCGAAGGCTTGGCTGGCTGCGGCAGCCGAACGCCATAATGGTTCCCGCAGCGGCGCAGGGAGGACAGCGGTGAAGGTAGGAGATAGGGCGCCCGACTTCGAGGCACTGGACCAGCATGGCAACACACTGGCCTTGCGGGATCTGCTCGACTCGGGTCCCGTGGTGGTGTACTTCTACTCGAAGGCGATGACCCCGGGTTGAACCCGCCAGAGCTGTTATTTCCGCGACCTGTCGGAAGAGTTCGCCGAACTCGGAGCCAGCATCGTGGGAATCAGCGCCGATCAGGTTGATCGGCAGCTCGAATTCGATGACGCCAATTCCCTGGGCTTCGCGCTGCTCTCCGATCCGAGCCGTGCCATCGCCCGCATCTTCGGTGTGTCGCGGGGTCGTTTCCTTCCGGACAAGCGGCGCACATTCGTGATCGACCGCGACGGGACGGTGTTGCGGACCGTGCGCTCCGAACTGAACATGCGCCTCCACTCCGACCGCGCCCTGGAGGCACTCCAGCAGGCGCTCAATCCCTGACGGGGTCGGCAACCCCGACGAAGTCTCGGTGCGGTGGTGGCGGTTGTCGAGGTTGTAGAAGGCCACGAAGTCGTCAATGGCAGCTTGGGATGGCGGGGGGCCTCAGGGCCTTCCGGTCAGGTGTCTGAAACCGCCTCGGGGATGATGTCGTCACGGGCAGGGCGCGCCAAGACCCAGCTGGCGAGTCTCGACCGCGGAGTCCGGCAGTACGACCTCCACGCTGATGCATTCCGGGTCTGCCACCCACACGTATCCGGTGAAGAGCAGCCACTCCGTCTCGGACTCGCAAGGCCCGAAGGTGGTTCGGAGCGAGGGACCGGAAGGCCCGTAATCGAGAGCGACCCGGTCATGGAATCCATCGCGGACCCGAAGCTCGAATGTGGCGCCGCGCCGGACGAGCAGTGGTGTCTTGGCCGCCAGGCGGAGCGTCGGGTCGTCATAGAGGCCATGTGCGCTCAATTGGGCTACATGCCCGGCGGTCTCGGCGGTGCGTAGAGCGATTACTCCGCTGACAATCTCGAAGTCGGGTTCAACGGTGTTCAAGTCCGGTCCCGGAGGAGAGAACTCGGTGATCGTGTCCTCGCACGGAACCTCGATCCGGTCGTGGACGGCCGCCCGCGCGGACGGCGGCGGTGAGGATTGCTGCGTTACCGGCGGTTCCCGGAGTCCGCACCCGGCCAGCAGCAATGCCGCGCCCAAGGCCGGCAGCAATCTCCTGATGCAATCGTTAGGAGTCACCGGTCATACGGGGTGGGTGGTCTTCGACGGGTAGGCGGCGGCTGCGGCGGCCAGGGCGATGATCGAGAAGGCCAGGACGACCAGCCCGAAGGCCTTGGGGGTGCCGTCGTTGAACAGCCCGACCATGGCGCTTCCGGCCGCGCCCAGGGTGAAGCGGGCGACGGTGGAGAATGCGGATGCGGTGCCCGCCAGGTCGGGCGGGAACTCGTCCAGGACCCCGGCCTGGCTGCCGGGCGTCACCAGGTGGACCATGGACAGCACGACCGTGGACACCAGTACCACGCCGGCCAGGGCCCACAGGTCGGTCCAGGTGACCCACCAGAGCAGCACGGAGAGCGCCGCCATGCAGATGGCGCCGATCAGGACGATTCGCCGGTAACCGATCATCATCACGTACCGGATGTTGATCATCTGGGAGATCCAGGCGCCCACGATGCCGACGCCGAACAGAACGCCGAACCACTGCTCCTCCAAGCCGTAGTAGTCGATGTATATGAACGGGGCGGCAGCCAGGTAGGCGAACAGAACGCCCGCCGCGGCACCACCGGTGATCGCATATAGGACAGCGACTCGCGACCGGGTGATCGATACGTAACCGCGCAGGACGATGGCCAGGTCGAGCGGGCGGCGATGCTCGGGGAGAAGGGTTTCGGGCAGCCGTCGCCAGGCGGCGATGAAGACCAGGCCGCCGATGATGCCCAGCACCACGAAGATGGACCGCCACCCCCACGCCAGGAGGAGTAGTGCGCCTAGGAAGGGGGCGATGATCGGCGCGCCGAGGATGATCATGGTCAGTATGGACATGGCCCGCGCCAGGGCGTCACCCGACAGAAGATCGCGGAACATGCTGCGGGCGAGCGCTATGGCCGTTCCGCCACAGGCCGCCTGAGCCAGGCGCAGGCCGATCAGCATCTCGATCGAGTCGACCGTCGCGATCGACAGGCTCACCAGCGAGTAGAAGACCAGGGATCCGAGGACCAGACCGCGGCGGCCTACCGCGTCCGAGATCGGGCCGAAGACGACCGGTCCCAGAACGAGCCCCAACAGGAACGCGGTGACCGACATCTGCGTCATCCCGTCGGACGCGCCGAGTGACGAGGCGATCTCGGGCAGCGCCGGGAGATAAGTATCTATGGAGATCGGACCCAGGGAGGCGACCAGCCCCAGGATCAGGTAGAGGCCGATGCCCAGATCGGATTGCCGCGGCCTGGCGCCGCCATGGCTCATGAATTACCAGTCATAGCCCGCAAGTGAGACCAAGTTTCCCAGGTCACGTCCTGTTTTCTCCTGCAGAGGGGTCGCGCCGGATGTTCTCGCCGGGAGCTATAACCAGCGGGTTCCCTGGCCGGTTACTTCTTCGACGGGGAGGGCGATCGGAAGGCGGGATCGGATCCACTCGTCCTGGGCGCGGGTGATATGGCCGGGGAAGTGGGTCCGCATGACTTCCCTGACGTGCTCGTGAGCCCGTTCCGCCGCGTTCTTGGCGCCGAGTTCCCGCCAGTCGTCGGGGCTGTTGCGGTCGCCGATCAACGGGTACACGTACTCGCGCTGCATCAGGTGGAGGGTCTGGTCGCTCCCGAGGAAATGGCCGGGCCCGGAGATCGTCTCGCGGATCACATCGGTCGAGAGGGTGGAGTCGTCGATGTCGACTCCCCGGATGGTGCGGTTGGCGGACCCGAGCATGTCGTTGTCGATCACCAGGGCTTCGAGGGAGAAGGCGAGCAGGGAACCCAGCATCCCCGCCGACTCGTAGACCAGGTTGGCCCCGGCCTGTCCGGCCAGGACGGTCGTGATGCCCTTCTCGTATCCCGCCTGGTTGTCCGGGAGCTTGGAATCGGCCATGCCCGCCGCCACTCCGGACGGCAGGCCGAGCCAGTTGGCCATCTGCGCCGCGGCGGCGTTCAGCACCGCCTCCTCGCCCGACCCTCCGCTCATGGCGCCGGTTCGCAGGTCCGAGACAAACGGCCACAGCCCCATCACGCATGGATGGCCGGGGGAGATCAGGTTCACGCTGGTCAGCCCCGCCAGGCACTCGGCCAGCGCCTGGACCAGCGATCCGCCGAGAGCGGCCGGCGAGGTGGCGCCGGCCTGGCCGGCAGAGAGCAGGTTGATCGGCATTCCGGTCTCGATCTGGGCGACCATCGCCTCGGTCGATTCGTAGGCGAAGCGCAGCGGCGGGACCACGAAGGTGTTGTTGACGCAGACGAAGGGACGGCGCCGGAACTCTCCCTCCCCGCCGAGCACATGGTCATACATCTCCACCACCTCGTAGACGTGCTCCGGGCGGAAGAAGGAGGTGCCCTGCGGCTTGTCGGTTCCCATCATCGTGGCGTAGGCGGTGTTGATATCGACTTCCCGGGAAGTCTCCAGGTCCCGGGTCACCATGGTGCGGAGGAAGAAGTGGATGTGCTCCAGGGTGTTGTTGAGGCGGGCGGCGTCGTAGAGGTCGGCGGTGGTGCTGGGACGGAAGGTCCGCTCGTGGTAGTCGAGCATCAGCACAGCGGCGCCGGCCGTCCCGTAGTGAACCTTGTTCCCCGAGAGCTCGATGCTCTTGTCCTCGTCGAGCCCGTGCCACACCCATTCCTTGGCGGCCACCTCCTCGACGACCCGCTTCACCACCGAGCGCGGGTAGTGCAGCCGGTTGTTGCCGTCCAGGTGACCGCCGGCGCCGGTGACGGCTTCGGTGAACTCGGGTATCGGATCGCCCATACCCAGGTCTTCGATCAGTTCGAGAGCGGCGTCGTAGACCCGCTCCATGTCGGGCTCGGTCAGCGGCCGGTAGGCGCCACCGCTCTGGCCGGGCCGTACCGCCCGCTCGGCCTCGGTGGGGCCGGCCCGGCGCGCCGCCACCCGGGCGGCACGTCCTCCTGCACGCCGGCGGCGGGCCAATTCAGGCTCGCAGCCGCTTGCTGACGGGGTCCCACACCGCTTCGGCCAGCACCGTGGCGGTACGGCGGCGGTTCATGACGGCCACCTCGAAGGTCGATCCGGGGGATTCGAACTCGGGGGCCACATAGGCGAACAGGATGCTGCGGCCCACCGAATGTGCCCAGGCCCCGCTGGTGGTGATCCCCATGATGCGCTCACCGTCGTAGGTCGGCTCGTTGCCCAGGCAGTCGGCGTCGCCATCGTCCAGTTCGGCGTACACGAGGACCATGCTGAGCGGCTCGGCCTGGTCACGCCGCGCAACGGTGGCCTCCTTGCCCTGGAAATCCTTGCCGTAGTCGACGAAGCGACCGAGCCGGGCCTCGACCGGGGTGATCTCGGTCGTCAGCTCCGAGCCGTGCGCCTTGTAGGCCTTCTCAAGCCGCATCACGTTCATCGCCCGGCTGCCGAAATCGATGATCCCGTGCGGAGCGCCGGCCTTATGGATGGCCTCGTACGCCTCCACCATGTGTTCCAGGGGCATATGGAGTTCCCAGCCCAGCTCCCCTACGTAGGACACCCGCAGGGCGACGCAGGGGGCGCCTGCCACCTCGATCTCCTGCCCTGTAAGCCAGGGGAAGTTCCGGTTGGAGAGGTCGGCGCCGGTCAGGCCGGCCAGGACCTCACGGGAACGGGGTCCGGTCACCGCCAGGATGCCGGTCCGGTCGGTGACGTCGGTCACCGTCACCTGCTCACCCTCCCGGATGTGGGAGGTGAGCCAGTCGAAGTCGTGCCATTGGGCCGTGATCGCCGAGTTGAGATAGAAGCGCTCCGGCCCCAGCCGGGTGATGGTCATCTCCGACTCGATGCCTCCCAGCGTGGTCAGCATGTGGACCAGCCTGATCCCGCCGTCACGGGCCGGCAACCGGTTGGCGGACAGGCGGTCCAGCAGGGCGGCGGCGTCGGTTCCGGACACCTCGAACTTGGCGAAGGCGGTGAGGTCCGCGATCCCTACCCCTTCCCGGATGGCCCTCACCTCGGCGCCCACCTCGTCGTGGGCGGAGGATCGGCGGAAGGAGTAGACCTCCGGGTCGGGCGAGAAGTACATGGCCCGTTCCCAGCCCCACACCTCCTGCCACCGGGCGCCCTTGGCGTCCAGGATGTCGTAGAGGGGCGTCTTCTTCATCGGGCGTCCTGCGTCCCGGTACTCGTTGGGCATCCGCACCTGGTACATCTCGTGAAACTCGTCGATCGATCGTTCATGGGTGTAGCGGCCGGGGGCGTACGGACCGAACCGGCGGGGATCCATGTTGGCCACGTTGATCTCGGTCTGGCCGTGGACCATCCACTGGGCCAGGTACTTGCCGGCCCCGGGACCCTGGGTGATACCGATCGAGGCGCCCGCGCAGTACCAGTAGTTGGGCAGTCCGGGCGCCGGTCCCATCAGGTAGCCGGCGTCGGGGGTGTGCGTGATCGGTCCCGATACGACCTGTTTGATGCCTGCGCCGGCGAAGCAGGGGAGTCGCTGGGCGGCGAGATCCAGCCACGGGAGCAACCGGTCCAGCTCCACCGGGGTGAGATGGAAGGTCAGGTCCCAGTCGATCCCCCCGACCCCGTACTCCTTGGCGTCGGCCCGCTCGTAGGGTCCGATGATGAGCCCGTCGTGTTCCTGGCGGTAATAGCAGGAAGCTCGGGGGTCGCGCACCACCGGGTGCTCGGTCTCCAGGGCGGCGACCTCTTCGATCCGCTCGGTGACCAGGTACTGGTGGATGACCGACTCGATGGGCACCTCGAGGCCGACCATCTCGCCGAGTTGCGGGGCGTAGGAGCCGGCCGCGTTGACCACATGCTCGGCCACGATCCGGCCCTTCTCTGTGATGACCTCCCACCGTCCGTCGGCCATCCGGCTCATGCCGGTGACGCGGTTCTTGCGGCTGATCTCGGCGCCCAGTTGACGAGCTCCCTTCGCCATGGTGTTGGTGGCGGCGGAGGGATCGGTCCAGCCGTCACCGGGGGTCCATAGGCCCAGCTTGATGTCCGGCTCGACGTCCAGAAGGGGCGCCACCTCGGTGATCTCCGACGGGCCGAGGAGGTGGCACTCCACCCCGATCGACTGGAGCATGCCCTTGACGTAGTAGAACCAGTCGACCTCGTTGTCGTACCGGGCCAACCGCACCGCTCCGCACCCGTGCCAGCCCGAATGCATGCCGGTTTCCTCTTCGATCACCTTGTAGAGGTCGGCGGTGTCCCGGTGGACCTTGGCTACGTTGAGGTCGCCGATGAAGTGGGGGATCAGCCCGGCCGCGTGCCAGGTGGACCCGGAGGTGAGCTCGTCCTTCTCGATCAGGATCGTGTCGGTCCAGCCTTCGTGGGCAAGGAAGTAGAGCAGGCCGACGCCCATGGCGCCGCCGCCGACGATCGCTACCCGGACCTCATCTCGCATGCTCGCCCTCCGGCGAATCGGCGTGTATGGGATTCCGTACCCACACCGCGTGTTTGCGGGCTCTACGGTAATCGCTAGACAGAGGAGGATAGTTCTACGTGGAGATCCTCGTGATTCCGATCTGTGAACGCGCGTGCATGGAAATGTCGTCGGTGCGGACGGGTACGTTCGGCGCCGCCGGGAGCCCTCCTTCGGAACCGGCTCGGAGGGAGGGCCTGAATCCTGAGGGTGGAGGATGACGGCGCCGCCGGCCCCTTCGGGCCTTACCGGAAGTTGCGGCTGCGGAGAGGGTCGGTTTCTACCGGGACGAAATCATGGGCCACCAGGTTGGTCACCCCGTCCCGGTATTCGAGGCGACCCTCGATGATCAGGCCGGGGTGCCGGCGGGCGGTCTTGTGGCGCCTGTTCCAGATCTCCGGTAGCACTACCACGTTGATCAGGCCGGTCTCGTCCTCCAGATTGAAGAATATAACGCCCCTGGAAGTGGACGGACGCTGCCGGTGGGTGACCACCCCTCCCACCTTGATCCGGGCCCGGTTCCTCCGCATGCCCAGCGCCGCGGATATCGAAACGCATCCGGCCCGATCCAGGGCCGGGCGGGCGAAGTGCATAGGATGGCGGACCGACACCCCGGTTGCCCACAGCGAAGCCTGGTGAGTCTCCCGGTCGCTCATCGGCGCCAGCGGGGGCGGGTCCAGACCGGCCGCCAGCGGCAACCGTTCGGGTCCGGTACCGGCCAGGGCGCCTGCCATCCACAGACCTTGACGGGGGGAAACCTCGAACGATCCGAAGGCTCCGGCGATGGCTAGGCCCGCCATGGCATCCACCGGCAAGCCGGTGCGGTGGGCGAAGTCGGACAGGTCGGCGAATCCTCCCCCTACCTGGCGGGCCGCCAGGATCCTCCGGGCTTCGGCATCCCCCAGGTTTCGCACGTAAGCCAGGCCCAGCCGGGCCGCCACCGATGCCCGGATCGGGTCATCCACCGGGCCTCTTCCCCGGCGCCAGGCCATACCGTAGTGCTCCACGACGTCGTCCTCGTCACACGGATGGGGCTCGATGGTGCACTCCTCCAGCGAGAGGTTCACATCCGGACCGAGGACTACCACCCCGTGGCGGAGGGCGTCCTGCACCAGGGTGTTGGGGGAGTAGAAACCCATCGGCTGGGCGTTGAGCAACCCGACCAGGAACTCGGCGGGGTAGTGGTAGCGCAACCAGGCCGACATGTAGACGATGTAGGCGAACGACACCGAGTGGCTTTCCGGGAAACCGAACGAGGCGAATCCCTGCAGCTTCTCCCAGATCTCCTCGGCTGCGGCGCCGGTCACACCCTTGGTCCGCATCCCCTCGAAAACCTCCTCCCGTAGCTTTTCCATCGCCTCGTCCGATCGCTTGTGGGTCATGGCGGCTCGGAGCCGATCCGACTGTCCCCCGTCGAAGCCGGCGCACACCCGGGCCAGTTCCATGAGCTGCTCCTGGAACACCGGCACTCCCAGAGTGCGCTTCAGGATCGGCTCGGCCAGCGGATGGGGGTACCGCACCGGCTCCTCCCCGTTCCGCCGGCGCAGGTAGGGATGGACGGAAGCGCCCTGGATGGGGCCGGGCCGGATCAATGCCACCTCCACAGCCAGGTCGTAGAAGGTGGCGGGTTTCAATTTCGGCAGGGTCGCCATCTGCGCCCGTGACTCCACCTGGAAAAGCCCCACGGTGTCGGCGTTGGTGAGCATCTCGTAGACGGCCGGTTCCTGAGGAAGGTCGGCCAGGTCGATCCGTCGCCCATGGGCTTCCTCCACGGTGTCCACCATCATATGCAGAGCGTTCAGCATGCCCAGTCCCAGCAGGTCGAACTTGACTATCCCCATGGCGGCGCAGTCGTCCTTGTCCCACTGCAGGACGGTGCGGTCCTCCATGCGCCCCCATTCGATCGGAACCACCTTCCAAAGGGGCCGGTCGGCGATCACCATGCCGCCCGAATGGATACCCATATGCCTGGGGAACCCGTCGAGGCGGCGGCAGATGTCATAGACCAGATCGGCGGTCAGCCCGGTCGGCAGGGGTTCTTCGAGGGGTAGCTCCGCCGGGGAGTGGGTGTCCACGTACCTGGTCAAGCCGTCGGTCTGGGCCGAGGTGAAACCGAAGGTCTTGGCCACATCCCGCAGCACCGACCGGGCCCGGTAGGTGATCACGTTGGCGACCATGGCCGCCCGCTCCCGCCCGTACCGGCGGTAGCAGTACTGGATGACCTCCTCCCGGCGTTCCGATTCGAGGTCCAGGTCGATGTCGGGAGGCCTGCCCCGCTCGTCGGACAGGAACCGTTCGAACGGCAGCCCCAGCCGGAGAGGGTCGACCCGGGTGAGGCCCAAGCATCGGCACACCGCCGAATCGGCTCCGGAACCACGGATCTGGCACATGATGTCCTGGGATCGGGCGAAGTTGACGATGTCCCACACCACCAGGAAGTAGCCCGGGAAGCCCAGCCGCTCGATGACGTCCAGCTCGTGTTCCAGCCGATCGACCGCTTTCGGGTCGACCGCCCCGGTCCTCCCCGAGGGGGGATAGGCCTTGCACGCCCCTCGAAAAGTGAGATGGCGCAGATAGTCCATCTCGGTGGCGAAGCCGTCCGGAAGCGGGAAGTCGGGTAATCGGGGCGCCACCAGCCGCAGGTCGAAGGCAAGCTCCCGTCCCAGTTGGGCGGCCCGTTCCACCGCTCCCGGATAGGTCCGGAAGCGTGCGGCCATCTCCGCCGGAGACTTCAGGTGGCGCTCGTCGGTGTCGGGCCGGAAGCCGTTGTGCTCGGTGAGCGGCCTCCGCCCTCCGATCGCCGCCAGGACGTCTGACAGGTCGGCGTCCCGGCGGTCGGCGTAATGGACGTTGTTGGTGGCCACCACCGGCAGGTTCAGCCTGGCGGCCACTTCCCACAGCAGGTCGTTGCGCCGGTCGTCCTGAGGCATACGGTGATTCCAGATCTCGATGTGGAAGCGCTGCCCGAACACCTCCCGCAGGCGGGAGGCCTCCCTCAGCGCCGCTTCCCGATCCCCTTGCAGGGCAGCGCGGGGGACCGCTCCCTGCCAGCAACCGCTCAGCGCCACCAGGTCTCCTCGACCGGCTGCCTCGGCCAGGTCGTTCCACCGGTAGAGAGGGCGGCCCTTGGCGCCCCGCAACTGCGCTCTGGAGACCAGGTTGGCAAGCCGGGCGTATCCCTCGGGCGACGAGGCCAGCACCACCAGGTGCTCGGGCTCGAACCCGGCGCCCGTCCGGGTGCGGTACTTCCGTCCGGCCCGCTTCCCTTCCTGCTTCCCGGCCTCCCAGCGGAGGGCGTCATGCCGGCCGGCTCTATCGAAGGGCGAGACGGGGTCCTCATCGCCTCTGGACGCGTGGTCCGGGGGGCATAGCGAAAGCTCCACCCCGTACACGGCCGGGAGGCCGGCCTGCCGGGCCGCCTGCCAGAACCGCACCAATCCGTAGAAACCGTCGTGATCGGTGACGGCCAGCGCCTCGTAGCCGAGCTCGGCGGCCCGCTCCACCAAGGCTGTTGGATGTGAGGCGCCGTCCAGGAACGAGAAGTTGGAATGGGCATGCATCTCGGCGTAGCGGTGCTCAGTCATAGACGCCCACCACGAAAGTCCGGCCGTCGGTCGTGCGGCATAGCATCGCTCCGGCCGAGGTGACGATCTGGTACAGGGCACTCGGTTTCTCCTCGGCCCACCACTCGCCCAGTCTCCGCCACGGACCTGCCCATGCCAGCACCGGCTCCCATCGGGTGGAGAGGCGCACCCGGGTGGGGACCTCGGCGTCCCATTCCACCTCCAGACGCCGGGGGCGGGATGGAACCAGGCTGGGGGAGGGCGCCGGAACCCTTCCGGGCCATGGTGAGGCGAGAGAACGGGTCGGCTCGGCAAAATCCTCGCCCCATCGAGCCCACTGCACCCGCTCCGCCGGGTCCCTTCCGCCCTGGGGGCGGGCCCGGAGGACCGAGTCGGGACCGAGGATGGTCCGGGTCCGCTCCAGTGCTCGTTCGGTTTCGATCCGGATTTCCCTCTGCTCGAACAGCCCCGGCTGGTAGCCCTCGTCGGACAGGGCGGTGGGTGACAGCTTCAGGCGGATCAGCCCATCCGTAATCCCTCCGGTCTCGGTCCATGCCCGGAGTTGCCACCACACCCGTTCCGCCAGTGCCCGGGTATCGAACGGTTCGGCACTGCGCCACACCCGTGACCGGACTACCCCGTCGGCGGCCTCGGCCTCCACCTCCACCTGGTAGGGGGCGACCCGATGCCGATCAAGCAAGGCCATGAGGCTCCCGGCCAGGCGGCGGGCCATGAAACCCACCTGCTCGATCAGCAGCAGAGGTTCTTCGAGGACGGTTTCTACGGTCAGATCGTCAGGGGTCCGGCGCGGTAGGACCCTCCGATCCTCGCCGCCGGCCAGACGATGCGCCTCCAAGCCTCGGGTACCGAACCGGGAGGCCACCGCATGGCGGGGCAGGGCCGCCAGTTCACCCAGGGTGGTTACCCCCAGCCAGCGAAACGTGGCGACCAGCTCTTCGGTCTCCAGAGCGGAGATGTCCAGGCCGGACAGGAAGGCCTTTTCATCCTTCACGATCAACGTCGGGCGGCCCGATCGGGCTGCCCAGTAGGCGGCGAACGGGCCATTCGCCACTCCTAGATGCGCTCCGGGAGCCAGGCGCTCCAACGTTGCGGCCATCCGGTCCACCAGAGCGCGCTCGCCGCCGTAGTAGCGGACCGCCCCGTCGGCGGGAGCGAACACCCAGCCCGGCTCGACCACCTCCACCCGGGGTATCAGATCCTCGATAGCGTCGAGGATCGGCTCGAAACGGGTGGTTTCGGCGGCGGGGTCGCGCTCCAGGACCAGGGCCGAGGGGCATAGGGCCTCGGCTGATCGGCGGGTCATGCCGGCCTCGACTCCCGCTTCCATCGCCCGATCATTGGCGGCAGCCACCAGGGGACGGCCGTCCCGGCCCCCCACAACGAAGGCCGCCCTATCCGACGGAGCGTCCGACCTGCGAAGTAACCAATCGGGAAACCACACGCACAGGACGCGCGCCATCGTCCTCCACCTCCACTACTTGATACCGGCCCGCAGCCCCCTTGCCGGACAACTCGACCATCAGGGTGCGCCTGCCCAGACTGCCGTGTCCCTCCCGGCCGCCCTCC
The DNA here is from genome assembly GCA_022827785.1 of Acidimicrobiia bacterium. Lineage (GTDB taxonomy): Bacteria > Actinomycetota > Acidimicrobiia > Spongiisociales > Spongiisociaceae > Spongiisocius. The sequence goes on along the minus strand of JAJEIM010000004.1, from coordinate 28,349 downwards.
CACTCGACCCGGACCGACCGCAGCCGTAGAAAAGCCATTCCGGAGGGGACCCTGCCCGCCAGAGGACGCAGGATCACGGTGGCGTTACGGGCCCGGGCCTTGGCGCCGAGGCGCCGCAGCAGGGCTTCCCCGACACCTCGGGGAACCTCGGCGTAGATCGCTTTCACCCCGTCGAGCAGGACGGCCAGCACCCTGGGCCATTGACTGGCGTCGCCGCACCGCACCACAGTCAGATGGTCGGGATCGATGCCGACCTCCCATGCCGCCAGCGGGCATAGCCATCCCCGGACGTCCACCGCCACCCGGCAGGACGCCGGGATCGCCGACAGCATGGAAAGGCCGATCCGGGTCAGTCCCGATCCTGTGGAGCCTTCCAGACCGATCACCCGTCCTGGATATACCGGCAGGCCGGTGGCATCTGCAGGCGCCGGCGACCCATCGGGTGCTGCCGTCAAGATGCTTGCGGACATGTTTCCCGCTTCCTGACTCCTGGCCCTTCTCGTGTTCCCCGTCCGGGAAAGGGCGTTTGACTATACCCGAACATATGTTCGCTAGCAATCTAGGACCGGAGGGTGACATCCGGCCGAGGCGGGAACGGGCGGGATACCGGTTGTCGGCGAGCTTTGCTAGCTTCACGGGCCGGAGAGGAGAGTTGAATGACTCGGGTCAAGTACGGCCTCACGCTGTCGAACCGAAGCGTGTTGCTCGGGATGTCCACCGTCTCCGAGATGCTTGACCTGGCTGTGGAGGCGGACCGCTCTGAGAGGTGGGATTCGGTCTGGCTCGGGGACTCGATATTCGCCAAGCCCCGCCTCGACGCCCTGGTGGCGCTCGGGGCGCTGGCGGCCCGTACCGACCGGGTCCGCCTCGGGGTCGGCTGCATGGCCAGCATGCCTCTCCGGGACGCGCTGCTGCTCGCCTACCAATGGTTGAGCTTCGACTGCATCTCAGGGGGTCGGTCTATCTTCGTGGCGTGCCAGGGCCAGCGCGAGGCGGGCGGCGGCCTGTTCGAGGAGGAATTCGCCGCCTTCGGAATCGATCCGGCCACCCGGAGCCGGCGGATGGAGGAGGCGATCGAGGTGCTCCGCCTCGTATCCACCACCGAGAACGCCTCCTACGAGGGAACCTACAACCGGTTCGAGGACGTGACCGTGCTGCCCCGTCCCGTCCGCCTGCCACTGCCGATCTGGGTGACCGCCAACCCCAACCCTGCCTTCCCGAAGCTGGCGGAGCGCGCCCTCCGGCGGGTGGCCCGGCTGGGCGACGGTTGGATGACCACCGCCAACACCCCGAGCAGCTTCTCCGCCAACCTCGATGCCATCCGCCGGTACGCGGACGAGGAGGGGCGGCCGCTGGACAGCCGGTTCGAGGCGTGCCTGTACTACAACATCCATGTCACCGACGACCGGGACCGGGGCATGGACGAGGTGGCCTCGTACCTCAAGGACTACTACGGCGTCGAATACGACCGCACCTTCCTGGAAAGGTGGGTGGCCGTGGGCGGTCCTTCCCGATGCGCGGGTCTGATACGGGAGTTCGTGAAAGCGGGGGCGACGACCGTCACCCTCAGGCTGGTGGGCTACGACGAGGCGGCCCAGTTCCGGCGTGTCACGGACGAGGTCCTGCCCGCACTGGTGGGGATGAGCGCATCGTGATCGAGCGCTTCGACCACGCTGTGATCGGGGTCCCTGATCTGACGGAGGCTATGGATGCCTTCCACAGGCTGGGATTCGAGGTAGCGATCGGGGGGCGCCACCCGTCGCTCGGCACCCGCAACGCCATCGTCCGGTTCGGCCTCGACTACCTGGAGTTGCTGTCGGTGGAATATCCCGACACGGCCCGATCAAGGGGTGCTTTCGGGGCGGACCTGCTGTCCTTCCTGGAGCAGGACTCGGGATTGGTGGGATTCGTCCTGGCCGGGACCGGGCTCGAGAAAGAGGCCTCAGGGCTGCGCGGGCTCGGTATGGAGGTGGAGGGTCCGTTCGAGATGGACCGCATCCATCCCCGCGGCGGCCGGCTGGAGTGGCACCTGCTGGTGCCGGGGTCCTCCCCGTGGCGCAAGCCCTGGCCGTACCTGATCGACTGGATCACTGCGGAGAACGAGTTGCTGGCCTGGGACCCTCCGGGCGGCCATGCATGCCGGGTCGAATCGGTGGCGGCGATCGATCTCGCAGTAGAAGACCTTGACGATGGCATAGCCGTCTACGAGCGGGCTTTCGGCATGCGGCTGCGGGACGGCCGTCCGTTACCCGGCGCGGCGAGCCGTCACTACCGGCTGCCGGGTTTCCGGCTGGGCGTCCACCAGCCGGTCGGATCCGGCGCCGTCGCGTCCGAACTGGACCGGCGGGGACCCGGCCCGTTCCGGCTGGTCCTGTCCGCGGGCGACATCGCCGCAACCGCCCGGACGCTGGCTCGTAACCGGGTGCCCTACAAGGAGACGCGCGGGGCCATCGATATCGACCCGGAGGCGGCCGCCGGTGCCCGGCTGAGAATCATCCCCGCCTGATCGGGCTTCGCCGAACCCGGCTCAGGCGGAGGCCCGCTGCCCTCCCTTGTAGACGGCGGAAATACGTCGGGTGTTGCGAATGTCTTCCAGGGGATCGGCTTCGAGCACCACCAGGTCGGCCAGCTTTCGCTTCTCCACGCTGCCGAGCTCGTCGCCCTGCCCGAGCAGCTCCGCGGCCCGGCTGGTGGCCGCCACGATGGCTTCGGTGGGGGTGAACCCGCAGCCGTCCACCAGCAGGCGCAACTCCTCGTGCATGCTGTGGCCGGGCACCACGAACGGGTTGGTCAGGTCCGTCCCCGCCGTTACGTTCACACCGCCCCTCTGGGCCCGTCCGATGAACGCCATCTGGTTTCGTAACTCCACCGGGGCCGCATCCCAGTCGGTCTCGCTGTAGTCGAAGGGGTAGGCGTACTGGCTCCACTGCTCGGCGACCGCCTGGGGCATCTCGTCCAGACCGTCCGGGCAGGTGCCCGCCGGCGTGTTGCCGGCCAGGATGCTTTGAGAAAGGGTCAGGGTGGGCGTGATGAAGGTGCCCCGCTCGGCCATCAGTGCGATGAGACCGTCGGCTAGGTCCGACTCCGGGTCGATGTAACGCCACGGCTGGAAGCCGACCAGGGGGTCCAGTATCCGGCCCGGCAGCGCGGCCAGCGCCTCCTGGTGTTCCTCGGGCACCAGTTCGCGGCCCACGCGTACGTGCTCGAGGGCATCGACGCCGACCTTGACGGCTTCCTCGACGGTGATCATGTGCCCCACGTGAGCAGCCACCCGCACCCCCCGGCGGTGCGCTTCGGAGACGACCGCCCGCAGCACCGGCAGCCGCGCCCACACGTATACCTTGATGAAGTCCATGCCGGCCTCCACCAGCCGGGCGGTCTCGGCGCGGGCGGAAGCCTCGTCGTCGATGATCGCCAGCCAGCGCCACGGCGCCGGAGGATCGGCCGGGCCATCCAGGATCGTGCCGGCGCCGAAGAAGCGCGGCCAGGTGTCCCTTCCCTGCTTGAAGCTACGGAACACCTCATCCGGGTTGAAGTTGCCGGTGTCCCGGACGGTGGTTACTCCATGACGGAGCAGGGTGGTCATGAACTGGTCGGCGAGGGAGGCCGGATCCTCCACCTGCAGGAAGGAGTTGTCGGCCAGCACCCCCACGTGGACGTGGCAGTCGATCAGGCCGGGTATCACCGTCGAGCCGGATATGTCCACCATGTCGGCTCCGGAGGGAACCTCCATGTCGCCCCTACGGAACACGGCATCGATCCGATCCCCGTCGATGAGCACCACAGCATCGTCGATCGGCGCCTTTCCGGTGCCGTCGATCACCCTTCCACCTACCAGCGCAGTGGCAGCCATCTCCCGCCCTTTCTCGTGTCCGGTCCTCCGGTCCAATCTAATGTCTAATGGACCCGGTCTAATGCACCCGGTCTAATGCACCCGGTCTGATGCACCCGGCGCGTCCGGAAGCATATCCTGGCGCCGCATACGGTTCGGGGGAGTCTCAACGCACTCCGAGAAAGGCCCTCCGGACCTCGGGGTCGGCTAGCAGCTCACTCGCCGGACCCTGGTAGCGGTTGCGGCCCATCTCGAGCACGTAGCCGCGGTGGCTGGCCTCGAGTCCCTGGCGGGCGTTCTGCTCGATCATCAGTACGGTCAGGCCGATCTCGTGGTTCAGCTGCCGGATGGCCTCGAACACCTGGCGGGTGACGATCGGCGCCAGGCCCGCCGAGGGCTCGTCCATCAGGACGATACGGGGCTCGTGCAGCAGGGACCGGCCGATCTCGAGCATGCGCTGCTCCCCACCGGACATCGTCCCCGCGGCCTGCCGCGAGCGCTGGGCGAGCCGCGGGAACAGGCCGTAGACGTAGTCGATCCGGGCGCGGACCCTGGCCTTGTCGCGTTCCAGGAACATACCCAGCTCGAGGTTCTCGTAAACCGTCATCTGCGGGAAGACGCTTCGGAGCTGGGGGACCATGGCCATCCGGGCAGTCCGCAACGCATCCTGCGGGGCGATGCCGGTTATGTCCACGCCATCGCACAGCACGTGACCGGAGCGCACCTCCGCAAGGCCGTAGATCGCTCTGAAGACGGTGGACTTGCCCGCGCCGTTGGGCCCGATGACGCAGACGATCTCCCCCTCGGCCACCTCGAGATCGAGGTGGTGGACGACGTTGTGGCCCGCGTAGTAGCCGGCGCTCATGTCGATTACCTCGAGTAGCGGTCGTCCCGCGGCGGTCATGCCGCTACTCCCCCTCCGCCCCGAAGTAGGCCTCGATGACGGCGGGATCCGCCATGACCTGGCTCGGCGTGCCTTCGGCCAGCTTGGCGCCGCGGTCGAGCACCACCACCCGGTGGCACAACTCGGCCACGAATCCCACGTTGTGTTCAACCAGCAGGATGGCCACACCGTTCGAGTTGACCTCTTGCAGCCGATCGGCGATCTCGGATACGAGAGTGGGATTGACCCCGGACGTGGCCTCGTCCAGCAGTAGCAGCCTCGGCTCGCTCATCAGGGCCATCCCGATCTCGAGCAGGCGGCGCTGGCCGCCCGACAGGGCGCCGGCGCGCTCGTGCCGGAGCCGGGAGAGCATCAGGAACTCCAGGAGGGACTCGACGCGCCGGCGGGTCGCCGCATCCGTCCGGCCGAACAGGCGAGTCGTCCCGATCCGCCTCCACTGGATGCTCAACTCCATGTTCTCGGAGACGGTCAGCTCGCGGTACACCCGGATCAGTTGGAAGGTGCGGGCCAGGCCGAGCCGGGCGACCTGATGGGGCCGCCGCCGGGTGATGTCGACTCCGTCGAAGCTGATCGAACCCGAATCGATGGCCGATACCCGGCTCAGGCAGTCGAACAGGGTGGTCTTGCCGCTGCCGTTGGGACCGATGAGCCCCACCAGCTCACCGGCGCCGACGCTGATATTCACCCCGTCCACCGCGGTCAGCCCGCCGAACCGCTTCACCACGCCGCGGGCATCCAGTAACGCGGTCATGATTCCTCCTCCTGCGTCTCCGGGTGGGCGCCTCGCCCGAGCCATCGTCGCCACATGGCGGTGATCGAGGCGCCTCGCGGGTCTACGATCCCGACCAGACCCCTGGGGAGGAACAGGACAATCACGATCAGGAGCACACCCTGCGCGATCAGGTGGTAATCGAGAAGGTTGGCCCATAGCACCTCGCGCATCCAGAACAGCACGACGGCCCCCACGACCGGCCCGGCCACGGTGCCGAGGCCGCCGAGCATGGTGCCCATCACCGCATCGACGGTTCTGATCTCCACGAAGGCGATGTCGGGGTCGACGAAAGTGTTCTGGTAGGCCCACAATCCCCCGAACAACCCGGTGGAGAATCCGGCGAAGCTGAACACGATCACCTTGAGACGCGTCGTGTTGATCCCGCGCATCTCCGCCCCTACCTCGTCCTCCCGGATGGCCACCAGGGCGGCGCCGAAGCGCGTGCCCCGCAACCACCATGTGAAAGCAACCAGCCCGGCGACCAGCGCCAGCTGGATGTAGTAGAAGAGCGGCCGGTTGAGGTAGGGGGGCAGCGTCAGTCCCACCCCGCCTCCGGTGAGCCCTCCGGAGACCCGCACTATCTCGCGGACGGCCACGAAAGTCCCGAGCATGGCGATCGAGAAGTACGGGCCCTTGAGGCGCATGGTCGCCCTACCGATGGCCGCGGCCAGGGCGCCCGCCACCACAGCGCCCAAGGCGATGGCAGGAGGAGCTGCCCAGCCGACCTGCGGGCCGTTGGTCTGGAGCGACATCAGGATCGCCGTGGTGTAGGCCCCGGTCCCGAACCAGACGGCGTGGCCGAAGTCCACGTAGCCGGTGAACCCTCCGGTGAGGTTCCAGTTCACCGCTACGGCTACCGAGGTGAGCATCAGGGTGAGGGTGAACAGCGCCGAGTCGCCGACGCCAGGCAGGGCCGGCAACACCGCTAGCGCCACCAGCAACCCGAACGAGACCCTGACGAGAACCCGTCGGAGGCGCGGGCCTCCAGGGCGGCCGGCGGGCAGAGGCCGGCTGGGCCTAGTGGCTGTCATGAGGTCGATCCCGTGCGCCCGGCGCGAGCCTTGCCGAACCGGGAGGGTGAGGGTTCCGGATCATGCCGCGGTAGCGTCGACGGGCCGGAGACCCTTGAAGAGACCCTGGGGCCGCACCACCAGCGCCACCACCAGCAGCACGAACGAGGCCACCACCGCCAGGTTGGTGCCGATCTGAGGAATGTAGATGGCCAGCCCTGCCTCGACGAGGCCGAGCACCATGGCGCCGCCGAGAGCTCCGCGGACCGAGCCGAGTCCCGCCATGGCGGTGATGGCGAATGCCTTGAGTGTCAGGGGCGGACCCTGGAAGGGTTGCACCGCCAGCACCGGGCTCACGAGCGCGCCGGCCACGCCGGTGATCCCGATACAGATGGCAAACGTAGCGGCGTATACCTTGGCGACATCGATGCCGACGATCCGCGCTGTTTCCCGGTTCTGGGCGGCGGCCCGGATGCTCTTGCCGAGCCGGCTGCGCGACAGGAACAGGCTTAGACCACCCGCCACGACCAGCGCCACCACCAGGATCCAGAAGCGGGTGACGGGGACCGTTACCTCACCTGCCACCTGCCAGACGCCGTCGAGTACGGTGTCGGCGCGTCGGAAGTCGGCCGAGAAGACCACCTTCATGACGTTCTGAAGGATGATCGCCACCGCGAACATCACGAGAAGCGACACGAGATGCGGCCGGTCGATCACCCGGTTGACCAGCAGCCGTTGCGTCACGAAGCCCACCAGCATCATCACCAGGAACACCAGGGGCACGGTCACGAACGGGTCCACGACCCAGATGTCGTTGGCGAGCCAGGCCATGTAGGCGCCGATCATGACGAACTCGCCGTGGGCGAAGTTGATGACGCCCATCACCCCCCAGATGATCGAGAACCCCAGCACTAGGAGCGTGTACATGCCGCCCAGGGCGATGCCGTTGATCAGCATCTGCGCCAGCCGCTCGGCGGTCGAGGCCGTCCCGCCCTCACTCGAACCGGCCAGCGGGTAGACCAGGTCGGCGACTGCCGCCTCGCCAGGCGCCACCACCCGGATCTTCCCATCCTGCACCTGGACGGTGCCCATCGGCTTGGCGGTGTTGACACCGCGCTCGTCGAACGAGATGGGACCGTAGAACGTGTCGGCCTCCAGCGCGTAGAGGGCCTCGCGCACCGCGTCGGTTTCGGTGGTTCCGGCGGCCTCGACAGCCAGGTGAAGGGCGAGGGCGGAGGCGGTGGCGCTGGCCGCCTGGTACACGGGCTGCTCACCCCAGAGGCTCTCGTAGTAGGCCGCGTAGTCCGAGGCGGCGCCGAAGTATGGACCCTCGTAGGCCATCACCGGTTCCCACTGGGTGGGGCCCAGGACACCCTCCACGTCCTCGCCCAACTCGCCGATCAGCTTGGGATTGGACGGACCCACCGTGATGAGCATCCCGTCGGGAACGAACCCGAGTTCCTTGGCTGCGTTCACGAAGAGCACAGCGTCGTTGTAGTGGCCGCCGCCCACGAATATGTCAGGAGCGAGATCGCGGAACTTGGTCATGATCGCCGAGGCGTCCTGGATGTCCTTCGGGTAGGTCTCCATGGCGAGGACTTCGATGCCGTTGGCCTCCAGGTGTCGACGGGCGCCGTTGGCGACCGCGGTCGGGAAGGATGTGTCCTCGTAGGCGATCACGGCCGTGCGCGCGCCACGAGCGGCTACGGCCTCGATGGCCGACTTGGTGTAGTCGCTGGCGATGGTTGCCACCAGGAAGAGATTCCGGAAACCGCGCTCGAACATGGTGTCGGAGGTCCCGTTTCCCTCCACCATGAGGACATTGTTGGCTTCGGCTATCGCGCTGGCGCCGGTTGTGAGACCGCTCGAGTAGGGGCCGAGCAGGAAGTCGACGCCGTCCTCGTCGATGAGCTTCTGGACGAGGTTGGCGGCCGTATCGGCGTCGGACTCGTCGTCGTAGTAGACGATCTCGGCGGCGTAGCTGCGGTCGCCGATACGGATGCCCCCGTAGACCTCGTTCACCCACCTCACCCAGGTGTCGTAGCCCTGGCGCGAGTCGCGTCCCTCCACCGCGAACTTGCCGGTCTCGCTGAGGGCGGCCCCGATCCTTACCGTTCCCGTGAAAGAAGTGCCGGTTGCCGCCTCATCGGTTCCGGCCGGCGCCCCCTCGTCCGCTCCGCACGCGGCCAGACCGAGTATCAGCGCGGTGACTGTTACCAGAGCGGCGACATGGCGCATGCGAACCCACTTTCCCGGTCTCAGCGGTGGTCTGCGGTCGAGGACCGGGCGTGGCCGATCATAGTCAGAGCAGTGCGGGCATCGAATGGCCCCCTCGGTCGGAGCCGGGCGAGCCGCTTCGGTGTCTTCCTCCGGTAGTGCCACAAAGGCGGGCCGTGATCGGCCGGGTCACGACGGATACCACCGGGTCTCGCTATCCGGTGAATTCCCGGGCCGGCTCGGGTTATCGAGCGCGAATCGCCCCGCGCCGGGTGGTGCCCGCTGTCTATGATCGTTCGAAAGGACGGACATAATCGTCGGTCTGGTTGGAGCGCCGTCATGCAGGAGGTGAGCCGCCCATGAAACCAGCGGCCTTTGATTACTCGGCGCCGGAAAGCATCGCGGAGGCCCTCGATCTTCTGGCTGAACACGGATCGGGGGCGAAAGTCCTGGCAGGTGGCCAGAGCCTCGTCCCGATGCTCAACTTCAGGTTGGCGAGGCCGGCCCACCTGATCGACGTCAACGGGGTCGACTCGCTGTCGTACATCTCGGCCAACGGGACGCTGCGGATCGGTTCCATGACCCGCCTCACTGCGCTCGGCGAATCGGGTGACGTGGCGGGGGCGCATCCGATCATCCCCAAGGCCGTGGCCCACATCGGCCACCGGGCGATCCGCAACCGGGGGACGATCGGTGGCTCGCTGGCCCACAACGATCCGGCGGCGGAACTCCCGGCGGTGCTGATGGCTCTCGATGCCGAGGTCACCGCCCGGTCGGCGGATGGCGAGCGGGTCGTCGGGATGCAGGACCTCATCGAGGATCGCCTGTTCGAGACGACCCTGGGCGACACGGAGCTGCTGACCGAGATCCGGATACCGGCGGCAGCGGCGTCCAGCACTTCCGGATTCCAGGAGTTCGCCCGCAGGCACGGCGACTTCGCTCTGGCTGGGGTCGCGGCGGTGATCACGACCGACGGGTCGACCATCACGCAGGCGGCGCTGGGGGCGTTCGGCGGCACCCATGCCACCCGGCTACCCACCGCGGAGGCCGCACTGTTGGGCGCCGAGACGGGAGACGCCGCCTTCGCGGCGGCCGGGGCCGGTGCGGCTGCGGACTTTCCCGCGACCTCGGATGTTCACGGAACGGCCGAGTACAGGAGTCACCTGATCAACGTGCTGACGGTACGGGCCTTGAAGGAGGCGGCCGGCAATTCAGGAGGCGGAAATGGCTGAAACGATGAGCGTCGTACTCAACGTCAACGGAAGCGGCCGGGCGGTCTCGGTCGAGCCGCGCAAGACACTGGCGGATGCCATACGTGAGGATCTGGGTCTTACCGGGACCCACCTCGGGTGCGAGCACGGGGTGTGCGGCGCCTGCACGATCCTGCTCGACGGCGAGGTTGTCCGATCCTGCCTGCTGCTCGCCGTACAGGCGGATGGCGCGGAGATAACCACCATCGAGGGCATCGGGGCGGGGGACGATCTCCACCCGATGCAACAGGCATTCTCCGAGTACCACGGCCTGCAGTGCGGCTTCTGCACGCCGGGGATGATCCTGGCCGGGATCGACGTGGTATCACGGAACCCGGATCCGACTCCGCAGGAGATACGGGAAGAGATGGGCGGCAACATCTGCCGCTGTACCGGCTACCAGAAGATCGTCGAGTCGGTACAGGCGGCAGCCGCCGTCATGTCCACGGAAGGGGGGAGCGCATGACCACCACGCAGGAAACCCGCTGGATCGGGGTCTCCGCGCCCCGCCGGGAGGATGCTCCGCTGATCCGGGGCCGGGGTCGCTACATTGCCGACATCGAGCCGGCCGGGACGGTCCACATGGCCATCCTCCGCAGCCCGTATGCCCACGCCCGCATCAACGGTATCGATACGGCCGCGGCGGAGGCGCTGGACGGCGTCCATTGCGTGCTGACAGCCGCTGACCTCGAGGGCATCGGGGACTTCCCCACCATCTGGCGCCTGCCGGGCCAGAAGGAGTCCAACACCCCCGCCCTCGCCCCCGGCAAGGCGCGCTACGTAGGGGAGCCGGTCGCCGCGGTGGTGGCCGACTCGCGCTATATGGCCGAGGACGCCCTCGATTTGCTGGACGTGGACTACGAGATCCTCGACCACGTGGTCGACGTGGAGGCTGCTCTGGCTGACGGCGCTCCGGTGATCAACGAGGACCTGGGTGACAACACCATCATCGAGTACACCTTTCCGGGTATCAACGCCCTCGGTGTGGCCGGTGACATCGAAGGCGCCTTCGAGGAGGCTGACGAGATCGTCTCCGGACGGTTCAAGGTGGGTCGCTACTCGGGCGTGGCGCTGGAGACACGCGGTCTCGTAGCCGACTGGGACGATCTCCGCCAGACGCTCACCCTCCACTCCGGGAGCCAGGTGGCCAGCCTGCTCCGCACGGAGTTGGCGGCGGCTCTCGGTATCCCCGAAACATCGGTCCGGATCCTCACACCCAACATCGGTGGCGCGTTCGGCAATCAATGGGACCGCTACCCCGAGGACATCCTTGTCTCGCTGGCGTCGATGAAGCTGGGCCGGCCGGTCAAGTGGATCGAGGACCGCCGGGAGGCGCTCCAGGCCACGGTGCACGGGCGCGAGCAACTCCAGGAGTGGCAACTCGCGGCAAGCTCCGACGGGACGGTCCTCGGTCTCAAGGGCCGGGTGCTCAGCGACCAGGGCGCCCACCTACACAGTGTGGGCATCGGTCCGGCCTGGGTGACCGGCGCCGCGGCGGTCAACCAGTACAAGATCGCCAACTACCACTGCGACGTCGTCGGTGTCGCCACCAACAAGACCCCGAACAGCACCTTCCGCGGGTTCGGTGGTCCGGAGGCGATGTTCGGCATCGAGCGGATGATGGACAAGACGGCTCGCAGGCTGGGGATCGACCCGGCCGAGTTGCGTCGCCGCAACATGATCCAGGCGGATGAGTTCCCTTACTTCAGCCCGGGCGGCGCCGTCTACGACAGCGGCAACTACCCGGCGGCGCTGGCGAAGGCTCTCGAGGCGGTCGAGTACGACAAGGTGCGGGAGGAGCAGCAGAGCCTGCGGGACCAGGGTGTCTACCGCGGGATCGGCATCGCCTCCTACATCCACGTATCCGGCTTCGGCCCCTCGGCCATCCTCGGCATCCTCGACTACTACACCGGTGGATACGAGGGCTCGACAGTCAAGATCGACCCCCATGGCAGGGCCACCCTGTACACGGGAATGATCCCGATGGGTCAGGGCACCGAGACCACGCTTGCCCAGGTGGCCGCCGATCACCTGGAGATCGACATCGCCAACGTGCGCGTCGTCTGGGGTGACACCGACCAGACTCCCTATACGGGTTTCGGGTCGGCGGGCAGCCGCTCCAACGTGGCAGCGGTGGCGGTCATCAAGGCCATCGAGCAGATCAAGGCCAAGGCGGTGCGGATCGGTGCCGGGCTCCTGGAAGCGGATCCGGACGACGTTGCCTACGCGGACGGCCGGATATCGGTGAAGGGTGCCGAGGAGATGCGGTCCCTCACCCTGGCTGACGTAGCACAGCAGGCCTACTGGGCGCACAAGATCCCGGAGGGCGACCAGCCGACCCTCGAAGCGACCTACGTCTACGACCCGGCCAACTTCACGACCGCCTGCGGGACCCATGTGGCCGTGGTGGACGTGGACATCGACACCGGCAAGATCGACTGGGTCAAGTACGTGGTGGTGGACGACGCCGGGACGATCATCAACCCGCTCCTGGTGGAGGGCCAGATCCACGGCGCTCTCTCCAACGGGCTCGGCGGCGCGATGCTGGAGGAGTTCGTCTATGACGAGGAGACCGGACAGCTCCTGTCGTCGACCCTCATGGACTACCTGGTGCCGTCCTTCACGGATCTGCCGGACTTCGAGATCCACCATCTGGTGACCCCTTCGCCACACACCGAGGGCGGTTTCAAGGGCATGGGCGAGGCGGGATGCTTCCCGGCCGCACCGGCGCTTGCCAACGCGGTGGCCGACGCCCTGTCCCACCTCGGTGTCGAGGTGGACCAGACGCCGGTCACGCCGAGCCGCCTGTGGTCGCTCATCGACCAGGCCGGCGGCTAGCCATATATGTGATCTTCCGCCCGTGCGTCCACCGGCTGGGGGCTAGGTAATGGCGTTGCGGGTGGGCGCGGCGTGACGACGCTGGTCGAAGGCGGCCGGATCGTCACGGCTACCGAGGACTACGACGCGGACATCCTCATCGAGGCCGGGCGTATACGCGCCATCGGCGACCTTGAGGGCACGGAGGCGGACGAGACCATCGACGCCTCCGGTCATCTGGTGTTCCCCGGCGGCATCGACCCGCACACCCACCTGGACACCCCGGTGGCCGGCACGGTGATCTCGGACGACTTCGACACGGGGACGCGGGCCGCCGCCGTGGGCGGCACCACCACCATCATCGACTTCGCGATCCAGGAGAAGGGCGCCGACCCGCGGTCGTCGCTGATGCGGTGGCACGAGATGGCGGACGAGAAGGCGGCCGTGGACTACGCCTTCCACCAGATCATCACCGACCTGCCCGACCGCCTGCTCCCGTCCCTCGACGGCCTGGTCACCGAGGGTGTCACCAGCTTCAAGCTCTTCATGGCCTACCCGAACGTTTGGATGCTGGACGACGGCGCCATCTTCAAGGCGATGCGGAGAACCGCCGAGAACGGTGGCTTCATCATGCTCCACTGCGAGAACGGCCACGCGATCGACGCTCTCGTGAAGGAGTCGCTGGCCAGGGGGGATTACGACCCGATCTTCCATGCCCGGACCCGGCCGGCCCTCGCCGAGGACGAGGCGACCAGGCGGGGGATAGCGCTGGCGGAGATGGCGGGCGTGCCCGTCTACGTGGTCCACATGTCCTCGGCCGGCTCGGCGCGAGCCATGGCCGAGGCCAGGGAGCGGGGGGTGCGGGCCTATGCGGAGACCTGCCCGCACTATCTCCTGCTCACCGACGGCAAGCTGGCCGAGCCGGGATTCCGGGGCGCCCAGTATGTCTGTTCCCCTCCGCTCCGTCCCGCAGACCATCACGAACCGCTGTGGAACGGCCTGGCGGCCGGGGACCTGCAGGCCGTGGGAACCGATCACGCACCGTTCTTCTTCGAGCAGCGCCTGGTCGGTAGGGAAGACTTCACCAAGATCCCCAACGGCCTCCCGGGTATCGAATGGCGTTCCGGCCTGCTCTACCACCACGGAGTCGCCCAGGGCCGGTTCTCGCTCAACAGGTTCGTGGAGATCACCTCGACCAACGCGGCCAAGCTGTTCGGCCTGTACCCGCGCAAGGGGGAGATCGCTCCCGGATCGGATGCCGACCTGGTGGTGTTCGACCCCGCCGGGAGCACGGAGCTGTCGGTGGCCACCCAGGTCACCAACTGCGACTACAACCCCTACGAGGGAATGGTCCTGCAGGGCGCCATCCGCGCCGTGCTCCTGCGGGGCCGGGCTATCGTGCGCGACGGCAGGTACGTGGCGCCAAGGCCGGCAGGGAGCTTCGTGAGGAGTGCCGAGTCGGCCGCCCTCAGCAGCTCCACGCTCGTATCGTGAAAGGACATCCGGGATCGTGAGAACTGCACTCGTACAGATGGGTTCGGAGTACGACACGGAGAGCAACGTGAAGCGGGCCGAACACCTGGTCCGTGAAGCGGCGGACCGGGGCGCCCGGATCGTCTGCCTCCAGGAACTCTTCCACACGGTGTACTTCCCCTTCGAGATGAACGCCCGCCATCTGGATCTGGCCGAACCGATCGACGGTCCCACGATGGTGCGCATGCGCGAGCTGGCCCGTGAACTGGCGATAGTCCTGATCGCCCCGATCTACGAGAAGGCGCTCGACGGCCTGCTCTACAACAGCGCCCCGGTGATCGGGCCGGACGGCGACCTGCTGGGCATCTACCGCAAGAGCCACATCCCCATCGTCTCGGTGCCCACCCTGACCGGAGTCGAGAAGTACTACTTCACGCCGGGTGACACCGGGTTCATCACCTTCCGTACGCCGTACGACGTCACGATCGGGATCCTGATCTGTTACGACCGGCACTTCCCCGAAGCGGCCCGCACCCTGGCGCTCAACGGTGCGCAGATCGTCTACGTTCCCACGGCCACCACCGGTATGAGCCGCTACCTCTGGGAGCTGGAACTCCAGGCTCATGCGGTCGACAACATCTACTACGTCGGTGGCGTGAACCGGGTGGGAGTGGATCAGGGAGGCTCCGACTCCCACTTCTACGGGTCGTCGATGTGGGTGGATCCCAAGGGGAGGATCATCTCGCAGGCGAGCGACGACGAGGACGAGGTGCTGGTCGCCGATCTCGACCTGTCGATCATTCCTCAGATCCGCAACGACTGGGGTTTCTTTCGCGACCGGCGGCCCGATCTGTACGGGCAGTTGAGCAGCTGAACCACCGGATACAAGGAGCGAACCGATGGATCTGGGCCTGAAGGACAAGGTAGTGGCGGTCACCGGCGCCAGCCGCGGGATCGGACGGGCGATCGCGCAGGCGTTCGCTCGGGAGGGTGCCCGGGTGGCGGCGCTGGCCCGCACGGAGGACGACCTGGCGCGCACTGTGGAGACGATGGTGGGTGGCGCCGGAACCCATCTGGCGGTGACCTGCGACGTGACCGATCCCGAGCAGGCGGTGTCGGCTCTCGACCGGGTCCGGTCCGAACTCGGGGGCCTCGACGTCCTGGTCAACAACGCCGGCCGCCGCCAGAACTTCAGCCGGTTGGACACCCTCGAGCTGGAGGAGTGGCGCGTGGGGATCGAGGCCAACCTGTCCTCGGTCTTCTACATGTCCCGGGCGGCGGTCACATCGATGATCGAACAGCGCTCCGGTTCGATAGTCAACATCTCCTCCATCGCCGGTCCGGTGGCGTTCGCCAACATCGGCGCCTACTCGGCCGCCAAGGCGGGGGTGATCGCCCTCACCAAGGTGATGGCGGTCGAGTGGGCTGAATTCGGCATCCGAACCAACTCGGTCGCTCCCGGCTGGACCGAGTCCTACATGAACTACGAGCTCCGGACCGAGCCGGCCAACCGCGGGCTGTTCGAGTCGATCCGAGATCAGATCGTGATGAAGAGGTTCGCCGACCCGTCCGAGACCGCCAACGCGGTGCTGTTCCTGGCGGGCGACTCGGCCAGCTACATCACCGGCGAGACCATCTTCGTCGACGGAGGCTGGGTGGCAGAGGGCTGGACGGCAGACTGATAGCCGCTCCAACGGTGCTTCCTGAGATCACGACCGACCGGGAGTGATCACTTCTGGGACAGGAGCCAGTTCACAAGTGCGTCCACGAAGGCGTCGCCGTAGCCGGGCGCATGGCTGCTTCCCACGCTCATCCAGAGCTCTATCTGTACTCCCTCCGCGCAGCCTGATTCCAGGCGGAACGCCTGGGTCTCGGAGCCCGGCACATGCTGATCCAGATCGAGCGTGGCATAGGGCCGGGGTTGTTCGGGCCAGTCGCATCCGGCCCGGCTGCTCCCGCGCGTCATCATTTCCTGAGCCCCGGCGTAGAACGCCGTCTCGCCGTCGCCCTGCCGTCCCGGATCGCTCCCGTCACCAACGAAGCGGATCACCTCGTCCGCGGTGCCGTGGATGTGCAACACGGACACCGGGGATGCGCCGTCGCAACTCGCGGCCTCGACGTAGCTCGTACCCGCGAGGCTGGCGACGGCGCGAAGGCCCGGCAGGCCTTTGCAGGCGATGTGGTGTGACATGAATCCGCCGTTGGAGTAGCCGAAGAAGTACACCGGCCCGAAATCCATGACCTGCTCTGCCCCGGCGACCAGCTCGGTCAGGTAGGCGACATCATCCTGGCCGCCCTTCGCGGAGTCACAGCACCGGTCGGTGGGGTTCCAGAAGCGGTTTCCCTCACCGTCGCGTATCCCGTTGGGGAGCAGCAGGGCGAACCCATCGGTGTTCACCCGCTCGTGGAGGGGCACGTAGATGCTCTGGTAGGCGGAGTCTCCTCCGTAGCCGTGCAGCGAGACGATTAGAGGGGTCTCTCCTTCAACAGCTACCAGAGGCATCACCAGGACCGAGGGATCCTCCCGTTCGGGATGGACGATGTAGCGGACCTCGCCGCCGGAGTCCGCCGCCAGCCGGACGGTCCTTTCCAGGGCGGTGCCCTCCAGCGACGACAACGGATTGTCCTCACCCTTCGCCCACTGCTCCACGGCGAGGAGGACCCACTCCACCGTGGAGGCGAGGTCCTCGAGTTCCCGTACCCGGACGTCCAGGTCGTCCAAGCGCTCCACCGTGCTGGTCCGATCCTCCTCCGGGATGGCCGGCTGCCCCGCCGGTTCCCCCTCCGAGTCTGCGACCCCTTCCTCCTGCTCCCCTGCAGACCCGGCGGCTTCACGCGCCTCTGCGGGACCGGCCTGTTTCGCGAGGGTCGCAATCTCCTCTCGCAGTTCGGCGTTCTCGCTCGCAAGGGCCTCGAGTGACTCCTCCAGTGAACGAGCCTTCGCCTCCAGCTCGAGCACCCGCTCGTCCGCTCGGGGTTCCTCGCTCGCGCCGGCGCAGGCGAACGAGGTGACGGCGGCAAGGATGCAGACCGCCGACCCACCGAGAAATCGCCGCGAGCCCACCGGAGACTCAGTACACAGGGGATGCGGTGGTGGCGCCGCCGGACGAGCCACCCGGACCTCGGCGGGGCGCGAACACCTCGATGATCTCCTCGTAGTTCTCCGTGATGGGGAGCAGGGCCGGGTAGATGTTGGGCCGGACGGAGTAGGCCGCTACCTGCTCGATGCACTGTTCCGGAGTGCCGGCCGCGGTGAGGGATCGCACCACCGGTACGGGCACCAGGGGCATCGCAGCCTCGATTCCCCCGTCCCTCGGTGGCCAGCCTCCCATGGCCCGCCGCACGCCGTCCAGCAGGTGCTGGTCGACGCCGCTGGCCAGGGCGATGTGAGGCTGCTGGCCCAGGTACATGGTGGTCATCCGGGTGGCCACTTCCAGCGCCTTCTCCTCGTCCTCGTCCATGGCGATCACGATGGTCTGGGGGAGGTCGAGGTCGTCCACCCGCCGTCCGCTCCGCCGAGCGCCCCGGTCGATGTGCCGGAGGGCGTCGGCCAGGTAGGTGAGGGACGTGAAGCCGTTGAGCATCACGCCGTCCGCCAACTCGCCGGACAGCGCCAGCATCTGCGGGCCGGTGGCACCGATGTAGATGGGTGTCCGCTTCGGCGTGCGGGCCACACCATGTCCCAGGTCGAGGCGAAGGTCGCGCACCGCCACCAGCTCTCCTTCGTAGGTGACCGTCTCGAGAGCCAGCAGCCGGCGGGTGACCTCGACGTACTCCCGCATCTGCTTGACCGGCTTGCGCCGGTCGATTCCCTGCTTCCACGCCAGGGGGTCCCAGTAGGCGCCGATCCCCAGCAACATCCGGTCAGGGGCCAGCTCGTCCAGGGTGGCGAATGTGAGCGACATCAGCGAGGCCGGGCGGGTCCACGAGTTGACCACCCCGGTTCCGAGCTTGATGGTGCGGGTCACGTAGGCGATGGCGCCGAGTACCGAGATCGCATCGCGGGCGGTGCGGGTCTCGCAGACCCACACCGAGTCGTATCCCAGTTCCTCCATCCGGAGGGCCAGCGCCACCTGACGACGCGGGTCGGGCCGGTCCAGAAAGCACATGCCCACCCGCCCGTTGCTCATCGGGATGATGATCCTCCTCGTGAGTCCGACCCGGTCGACAACTCTACCGGGAGCGTCCCGAGCCGTGCCGAGGTGTTGAAGGAGTGGGTAGGCTCGGCCCGACCAGCCGCGAGGAGAACGTGCCGACCGATTCCATCTACACAGAGGCGCTTCGCCGGGTCAGCGAGGAGTACGTGGCCCGGAACCCGCGATCGATGGCGATTGCCGACCGTGCTGCAAGGGTGCTCCCCGGGGGCACGACCCGCACGACCACGTTCTTCGCCCCCTTCCCGCCGGTCCTGGTGGCGGGGGAGGGGTCGGAGATCGTGGATGCGGACGGCAACAGCAGGGTGGACTACCTCAACAACTACACGTCGCTGGTGCTGGGCCATGCCCATCCGAACGTGCTGTCGCGAGCGATGGCGGCGGCCGGTCGGGGAACCGCCTTCTCGTCGCCCACCGACTACGAGGTGAGGCTGGCCGAGGTGCTGGTCGAGCGGGTCGGTTCGGTCGACCAGGTCCGTTTCACCAACTCCGGTACCGAGGCCACGATGGCCGCGATGCGGCTGGCCCGGGCCTTTACCGGTCGACCCAAGGTGGCCCGCTTCGAGGGCAGCTACCACGGCACGCACGACTACACGGCCACCCCGGGGGCCGGGATACCGGGCCCGGTCGGCGAGTTGATGGTCACCCTCCCGTTCAACGACATCCCCGGCTGCGAGGAGGCGATCGATCAGGTGGCCGACTCCCTGGCGGCCGTGATCATCGAACCCGTACTGGGCGCCGGCGGGGTGATAGCCGCCGATCAGGAGTTTCTCGACTTCCTCCGGCAAGCGACCGTACGCACCGGAGCTCTGCTCATCTTCGACGAGATCGTCACGTTTCGCCTGCACACGGGAGGCGCCCAGGCCACCTACGGGATAACGCCGGACCTGACCACCTTCGGCAAGATCATCGGCGGAGGTTTCCCGATCGGCGGATTCGGGGGTCGGGAGGATGTCATGGCGCTGCTCCATCCCACCCGCGGGAGCATCCAATGGGGCGGCACCTTCAACGGCAACCCGGTCAGCGCCGCGGCCGGCATCGCCACTCTGGAGGCGCTCACCCCTCCTGTGATCGACGAGTTGAACAGAGCCGGCGAAGAACTGGTGGAACGTATCGACAAGGCTCTCGAGGCCTCCGGGTTGCCGGCCGGGATCACCGGCGCCGGATCCCTCTTCAACCTCCATGCCACCGCCGAGGAGATCACCGACAACCGGGCAGTAGGACGCGCCGATCCCGAGCTGACCGAACTCCTGCACCTTGGCCTCATGAACCGCGGCTACTTCCTCGCCCCGCGCGGCATGGCCTGCCTTTCCACGGCCATGACCAGGGACGAACTGGATGGCCTGGTGGATGCCGTGGAGGACCTGGTCAGCAGTCTGTGACGGCTTGCGCAGCCGCTGCCGGCAGCCGGCCGGTAGTCCTGTGGGCGCAATGTCCGGCAACAGCCAACCGGTAGGCCTTATGCTGCCCAGCCCTCCAGAACTCGGGCCAGGTCTTCGAGTCCTTCGATGCTGTGTCCTGCGATCAGCTCGTCGACGAACGGGAGGGCCGCCACGAGGCCGCGGGCCAGGGGTTGGAACTTCGGGTCTCCGGCTAGCGGGTTGACCCAGATGACCCGGTGTGCCTGGCGTGACAGGCGCTGCATGGCCCAGGCCAGCCGGTCGGGCTCGCCCCGCTCCAAGCCGTCCGAGCAGATGATCACCACCGCCCCCCGGTTGAAGCGGTACTTGCCCCACCTCGCAACGTAGGCGGCGAGCGACTCACCGATCCTGGTTCCCCCGTCCCAGTCCACCACCAGATCGGTCGCCTCGTCCAGGGCGGCGTCGGCATCCCGGACCCGCATAGCATTGGTGAGGCGGGTGAGCCGGGTTCCGAAGCAGAACACCTCCACCCGCTGGGAGGCACGGCTCATCCCGTAGGAGAACTGGACGAGGGCGCGCGAGAAGCCGGCCATGGAGCCGGAGACGTCGACTATCAGGACGATCGGTCTGGGCCGCTCCACCCGGAGTCTCCGCCGGAGATGGAAGAGGTCGCCTCCGTGGCGGAGCGAGTGGCGCACGCTCCGGCGCAGGTCGATCCGCGGGCCTCTCTTCGAAGGACGGGTGCGGCGGCTCAGCTTTCGGGGAAGGCGAAGGCCGGGGAGAAGGCGCGCCAGCTGGCGGAACTCCTCCTCGGTCCAGCGGTCGAAGTGCTTGGCGCGAAGTATCTCGGCGCTCGAAGCCCTCGGTCCTCCCGCGGCCGGGAGTTCCTCATCACCGGCCTCCAGTATCTCCATCTCGTGCTGCTCGGTTCCGAATGACACGGATGCGGGATCCCCGCCGTCGCCGTCCGCCGTGGCCAGCGGGAGCATGGGGGATGGTGAGTCGTCTTCCGAACCCACGAAGAAAGCGTCGAAGACGACGTTGTAGACGGCCAGATCAGGGTGCCGGTTGATGAGGGTTATTCGTCCGGCCCAGTACAGGTCGTCGATGCCCGCCGGATCCAGGTCCGCCACGGCCCTCGTGTACGACAGCACCTGTCCCGCGCCGACGTTGACGCCGTGGGTCCGGAGCAACCGTCCGAAACGGACCAACTCCGCGGTCGGTCCGGGCTCAGGTCCCATCCAGTATCTCGGCTGCCCGGCCCCGGACCGTTGCCAGGTCGTCGTGGTCCTTGATGAGCGATCCCAGGCTGAGGTCGAGGTTCTGTGCGGTCACTCCATCCTCGCCGAGCTGGTTAAGCGCGCGGGCCCAGTTGATGGTCTCGGCCACGCCCGGCTGCTTGACCAGTTCCAGGCCTCGCAGCCTCGATACCACCCGGCTGGCGCTCCGGGCGAGGCGAGCCGGCACTTCCGGGGCACGGGCTGCCACGATGTCAACTTCCCTCTCCAGGCTCGGGAAATCGATCCAGTGATACAGGCAGCGGCGCTTGAGCGCGTCATGGAGCTCGCGGGTCCGGTTGGAGGTGATGATCACGGTGGGCGGGAGCGGAGCATGCACGGTACCGATCTCGGGGATGGTGATCTGGAATTCGGACAGGATCTCCAGGAGGAAGGCTTCGAACTCGTCGTCGGCCCGGTCGATCTCGTCGATGAGCAGCACGCAACCGGCGCCGCTCCTGATGGCCCTCAGCAGGGGCCGCTCGACCAGGAAACGCTCGGCGAAGAGCTCATCCGGCCCGGAGTCGTCGGTCCGGGCCTCGGCGGCCTGCCTCAGGTAGAGCAACTGGCGCGGGTAGTCCCACTCGTAGAGCGCCTGATTGGCGTCGATGCCCTCGTAGCACTGGAGCCGGACGAGATCAACGCCCAGCCCGCCCGCCAGAGCCTTCGCCACCTCCGTCTTGCCGACTCCCGCCTCGCCCTCCAGCAGGAGCGGTTGCGGCAGGGTCAGGGAGAGGTAGATGGCGGTCGAGAGCCCCCGGTCGGCCAGGTACGCCTGGCCGGCGAGCATCTCGGTGACACCGGCAATGTCGCCGGTGAAGGTGCCGTCGGCGATCGTCAAGGGCGCTCGAAGATGGCCGCCATGCCCTGGCCGCCCCCGATGCACATCGTCACGATGCCGCGCCGGCCTCCGGTCCGCTCCAGGGCGTGCATGAGCTTGATGGTCAGGATCGTTCCGGTGGCCCCGACCGGGTGACCCAGCGCGATCGCGCCCCCTGAGACGTTGGTCTTGTCGGGATCGAGACCGGCGTCCCTTATCACGGCCACGGCCTGGGCGGCGAACGCCTCGTTGAGCTCGATCAGGTCGATGTCGTCGAGGGTGAGACCGGCCTTGTCGAGCACTTTGGGGACGGCGAGTGCCGGGGCGTAGCCCATCACCTCCGGGTCGATGCCGCTGACCGCCCATGCCACCAGGCGCAGGCGGACTTCGCTACCCCGGGCTTCGGCCGTCTTCTCGCTCATGAGTACCAACGAGGCGGCGCCGTCGTTGATCCCGGACGAGTTGCCGGCTGTCACCGTCCCGTCCTTGACGAACACCGGACGGAGCCTCGCCAGGCTTTCCTCGGTCGTGCTCGGCCTGGGGTGCTCGTCTACGAGGAACGGGTCGTCCTTGGGCAGGTCTACCCCGACGATCTGGTCCTCGAACTGGCCTTCCTTGATGGCTACGGCGGCCCGGTACTGGCTCTCGGCGGCGAAGCGGTCCTGCTCCCGCCGGCTCACGCCGTAGCGTTCGGCCACCCTCTCGGCGGTCACGCCCATCGGGTACTCGCCGAAGGGGTCGGTAACCAGGGACAGGGTGCCGTCGATGGACTTCCGCGGCCCCAGCCTCCAGCCGTCGCGGGCCTGGTAGTCGAGGAACGGCTGGCTGCTCATGTTCTCGTTGCCGCCGGCGACCACGATGTCCGCCTCGCCCAGCATCACCTGCTGGGCGCCGGTGACGATCGCCTGCAGGCCCGACGAGCAGAGCCGGTTGACGTTCATGGCCGTGGTCGACGACGGGAGACCCGCCTCGAGCGCGCATCGCCGGGCGTTGTAGGCGTCCGGACCCACCTGGCCGATCTGGCCCATGACCACCTCGTCGACCTCTCCGGCCTCCACGCCGGCGCGATTCAACGACTCCTTGATCGTTATGGCGCCGAGTTTGTAGGAGTCGATCTTGGCGAGTGAACCCCCGTACGTTCCGATAGCGGTTCGAGCCGCCCCGACTACTACCGCGTGATCCGTGTCAACCATGCCCGTTCCTTTGCGTGACCTCGAACATCCACCCCGGTGACAGACGCAGGCCGGTGGCCGGCCGAGATACCGGGTGGATGGACAGTCCGTGATCCTAGCCCCACGTAGGGCTGTGATCCGGTGTCCACGGGGGGTTGGTGAGGCTAACGGCTCCGGGTGATCAGCTGATCGGCGATGGCGTCGAACCGGGCGGCGACCGTGGCGTACCCGGCGGCTGCCTCCCTACGGTCGGCGCCGTCATCCGGTTCTGGCAGGCGAAGGCCCGCCAGTACGTCCTGGGCCAGAGCCACGAGTTCGCCGGCCAGTTCGACCGGGCCTCCCGGCTCGCCGTGGAGGCCGGCCAGGCCGTCCGGGGGAGTCAGGTTCCGGACCGTGCCCTCGAGGCTTCGGGTCCTGTCGAGGATGTCGACGAGGACGGCCTCGGTCTGGCGGTAGGAAGCCCCGATGGCCCGCTGCTCGTCCCAGGCCTGGTTGGCGTCGTTGAGGTCGCCGAGGAGTCGGGTGGCCGTGCCGGCCAGGCCTGACAGTCCTTCGAGATACAGGGCCGCATCCTCCGCCAACCCGTCCGAGTCCGGTTCCGTGGTGGCGACTCCCAGGTTTTCGGCATCGTCCCGTACCCGGTCGATCAGCTCGTCGATCGCGGTGTTGAACTCCTCGGAGGCGGTGCCGTAAGCGGTCACGGCCGCGCGGCGGGCGGAACCGTCCTCGGGGAAGGGGCGCCGGAGGCCGGCCAGGACCGCCTCGGCGAGTGGGATCAGGCGGTTGGCTCGCTCCACCGGACCGTCCGATGCCGTATGAAGGTCGGACAGGGCGGACGGGACCTCCATCCCGGCGGCCTGGCCGGCCAGAGCCCGGACACCGGCGATGAAGGCAGAGATGGCATCGGAGGTCATCCGGAAGTCCGGTCCGGTCGAGTAGCGGTCGTCGAAGACCCGGTTGGTCGCCACCATCTCCTCGACCAGGAGCGCCAGGGTCGCCCGCGCCTCCGCCAGTCCGTTGGCGTATTCCGGACTCGTCGTATCGGCGAGGGTGGTTGTCGTCGCCGCGGCGGTCGTGGCGGTGGTGGTCGCGGTCGTCTCCACCGGTGCGGCGGTTGTCGTGGTTGTGGCCGTTGTGGTTGTGGCCGTGGTGGGTGGTGTCGTAGTGGGGGTTGCCGCGGTCGCAGCGGTGGTGGTCGTGGCCTCTGAGGAGGTGGTCCCGGCCGTCCCGGTGGTTGCGGTGGTGGGTGCGATTGTCGTGGCGGACTCGAGGTTGTCACCCGCATCCCGGTTGACGACGACGAATACCAGAACCGCGATGATCACCAGCCCCAGGATGATCTGGCCTAGCGCCCGTCTCCGCATACTCGACATCTCCGATCCGCCGCCCGCATCCGATGGTTCGACCGCAAGCGCTTTCCTGTCCGCCCCGGGCGCCGATCCTATCGGGGCGAGGGCGCCGGATGGCGTCAATCATCATTAACGCCGCCCGCGCCGCACCTCGGTCCGGACGCTTTGATAGATTCGGCTGGGAGTAACCGTTAGCCAGGAGGTGCGGGGTGATCAAGCTCATCGGGACGGCCTACAAACGGGACGACTTCACGAAGGAGGAGTTCTTCGACTACTGGTTCGATGTCCATGCTCCGATCTCTGCGCAGCTTCCGGGACTGCGCGGCTACGTGGTGTCCGAGGTGGTGAGCAAGCTCGCGGGCGAGTTGGAGACCGAGGCGTTCGTGGAGCAGTGGTATGACGACGAGGAGGCCTGGGACCGGGCTTCTGCGACCGAGCAGGCTGCGGCCGCCTGGGAGGACGTCGGCCGCTACGCCAAGACCACCGGTACCTTCTGGGTGGTGAAGGAGCATGTCATCGTGCCCCCGCCGGACCGGGGACCCGGTTTGGCCTCGACATGGGAGAAGGGCTCGTGAGGAGGTTCGAGGCCAAGAACGTCTTCGTAACCGGCGCCGGCAGCGGGTTCGGGCGGCGCACGGCCCAGCGCTTCGCCGAGGAAGGCGCCCATCATGTCTACATGGTGGACTACAACCAGGAACGCTTGGACGCTACGGCGCCGTCCATCGAGGCCCATGGAGCGGTGCCGCACAAGATCTGCCTGGACATGGCGGATTTGGACAATTGCGTGGAGGCGGTGGCGCAGGCGCTGGCGGTGGATCCCAAGCTCGACGTGATGGTGTCCAACGCGGCTGCCTGGGGGGACACGCCGTTCATCGAGATGCCGACCGAGGAGTGGCGGCGGATCATGGCGGTCAACCTCGATGCCTACTTCGTGCTGGCGCGGGAGGCCGCGGCGGCCATGCGGAACACCGGAGGCGGCGTCATCCTGTTCACCGCTTCGATCGTCGCGCTCGGCCATGGCCGCGGCTTTACCTCCTATTGCGTGTCGAAGGCAGGACTCGTTTCCCTGGCCAGAGCCATCGCGGTGGAGTGTGCCCCCTACGGGATCAGGGCGAACTGCGTCAGCCCGGGTCCGGCCGACACCCAGCAATCGGTGGACCTGGTGGGGGAGGAGCTGATGGACAAGTGGCGGCGGGAGGGCTTTCCGGTCGTACCTGCTAACCGGCTTGCCGACGACGTAGACATCGCGGAGGCGTTTCTCTATCTGGCCTCTGACGCTGCCAAGTACGTCAGCGGAGTAAATCTGATCGTCGACGGCGCCCTCACCGCCCAGACCTACGACGTCCCGGACAACTGAAGCGCTCTCATCCCGGTCGATCCTGCCGGTCGGCCGGTCGCGAGCAGGCAGCTGGAGCGGACACCGGTCCTTAGGGGTATCCGGACCGTCGGCCGAGGACTCGGGGCCATCGACCACTACCCTCCCGACCGGTATGAGGACCGGAGCCGCGCCCCGCACGATCGCGATCGCTGGTGCGTGGATGGCCCTCTTGCTGGTTGTCGTGGGATGCTCCCCGGGGGAACCAGCACCTCCGCTCGACCCGGACGCTACGTCCTCGACCAGCACCACGGTTCCCGCTGCGACCACCACCTCGACCAGCCCGCCCCGACCCTCCACGACCAGCACCACGGTCCCCACCACGACCACCACCACACCGGTCCCGTGGGAGATCCCCGCGGATCAGGTTGCTCATGTCGAAGGACTGGTCGCCACCGTGGAGGCTCTCCGGGGCCGGTCATTCGAGGAGCGACCGTGGGTAGGGGTCATCACCGCCGAGGAGTACCCGATCCGGCACCTGGCGGCGGCCGGCGGCGCCGGCATCGACGGGATGGACCATCTGTCCGCCTTCTTCGAGTTGCTGGGAATGGCATCCCCCGGCACCGACCTGACGGCCTCCTACGCGCGGCACGAGAACGCGCCGCCCAGTCCGTTCTACGACCCGGTCGAGAAGGAGGTGCTGATCCCTGAACAGCTGTTCCCGATGGATGATTACCAGAGCCTGGTACTGGTCGGAGAACTGACCAAGGCCTTGTCCCACCAGCACCATCCGTCCCTCGTGGAGGTTCTTGTCGCCGCGGACGGGAGCGACGTTGATCGATTGGCCGCTCACCGTGCCTTGCTGGAAGGCGAGGCGATCCTGGTCCAGACGTTGTATATCGAGTCTTTATCGCCGGAGCGGCGCGCACTCGTCGCCGACCATGCGCGCCAGGCAGCGGAAGGTGACGGCTTGGGGGAAGGTTCCGGATTCTTTGCGGAGGAGGCTCCTCGGCTCCTGGTGGATACGGCTCGCTTCCCCACTCGGGCCGGTGCGGCCCTGGTCATCGACCTGTACCGGCAGGGAGGCTTCACTGCCCTCGATCAGGCCCTCGACCTCCCGCCCGCGACCACCGAGCAGGTTCTCCATCCGGATCGCTACCGGTCCCTCGAGCCCGCGGTGGAGTTGGATCCGTTCGGCCTGGTGGTGAGCGGCTACGAAGTGGTCGATGAAGGGACGTGGGGCGAGTTGCGCTGGCGCGGTCTGCTGGCTCATCACGGCGACCCGGTCAACGCCGCCCGAGCCGCCGAGGGATGGGGCGGGGACCGTTACCAGATGCTATGGGCGCCGGCTTCCGGGAAGCTGGCTTTCGCAGTCCGGCTGGCGGCCGACTCGTTCGCGGACGAGTCGGAAGTGAACGCTGCTGTCCGGCACCTGATCAGCACGGGGATGGATGTGGGCGCTTCCAGGGTGGTGGACACCGCCACCGAGTGGAAGGGCGCCGACTATGCCATGGTCTCCTGGGATGTGGGTGTGATCACCTGGGTGGTTGCCTCCGACACGGAGGTGGGACGCCAGATCGCTGCCCAGCTCGGAGTCAACCTCGCATGAGGAGCTATCCATGACCGGCAGGCTGGTCTTGTGCGCCACGCCGATCGGCCATCTCGGCGACGCTTCTCCGAGGCTGGCGGAGGCATTGGCTGAGGCTGACGTCATCCTGTCGGAGGACACCCGCCGTGCCCGGGTCCTGCTGGACCACCTGGGAGTCGAAACCCGCCCCGAGTCCTACCACGCCGGCAACGAGGCCGGCAGGTCCGCCCGGCTGGAGCAACTCCTTGAAGACGGCGCGTCGGTGGCACTGATCTCGGACGCCGGTACCCCGGCAGTCGCCGACCCCGGCCTCTCCGCGGTTCGAATCGCCCGCCGGGTGGGGGCCGAGGTGTCGATCATCCCCGGTCCGAGCGCGGTGGTGGCCGCGCTCGCCGTTTCCGGGCTCCCGTCCGAACGGTTCGTGTTCGAAGGGTTCCTGCCACGCAAGGGCAAGGAGCGGTCCGAATGTCTGGCCACGCTGGTGGCCGAGGTCCGTACCGTCGTGCTGTTCTCCGCGACGGCCCGGGTGGCGCAGGACCTGTCCGCCCTCGCCGCAGCGTTGGGCGGCGACCGGATCATCACAGTCTCCCGGGAACTGACCAAGGCGCACGAAGAAGTGTGGTCGGGCACCCTCGGAGAGGCGGCCGCGGAGTGGAGCCGCAGGCGGCCACGCGGGGAGTTCACGCTGGTGGTGCAGGGGAGCCCCGGCCGGGTCACCCCCATCGAGGGGGCGGTCGGCGAGATCAACGCCCGGATCGAAGCCGGGGAGCCCATGTCGGAAGCGGTTCGTCGGGTGGCCGACGGGCTGGGGATGTCCCGGCGGACTCTCTACGAGGCGGTACTCCGCCAGGAGTGATCCCGCCTCATCCCCCGACAGTGGAAGAACTTTTCGCGTTCTGCCGGCGCACGCCCAAATCTGTCACACCCCCCGTATACGTTGCCTATTGCCAAGCACCCGTACCGGCCGATGAGGTGAGACCGATCGGAGGGGCCGGCCCGAGGGAACATACGAGGCTTCATGGAGCGACAGCCGTTTCC
>JAJEIM010000009.1 GCA_022827785.1 Acidimicrobiia bacterium | reverse complement strand
ATTGACCACGACGTCCTTACCCCACAGGCCCAGATACAGGAGGTCCGGCTCGTTGCCGACGCCCTTGGTGACCTCCACCCGGGCTTCGGCCGTTCCGTAGGGGAAGTACACCATGCCGGTGTACTCGAAGTCGTCCGGCGCCTCGTCGGCGAAGATGCGGGTGAACTCATCGTGGGTGAGCCTCACCCAGTCGGAGTCGACGCCGACGCCCTGCACGCGCGAGTAACCCTGCTCGATCATCCAGCGGGCCAGCACGGAAAGGGCGTTGCTATCGGATTGGCTCTGCTTGACGGGGGCGCGGATGTGCACCACTCCCTCGTAGCCTTCCTCGGTGATCAACTCGGAGCCGCAGGCGGTGACGACCAATGGCATACCGGCCTCTGCGGCCACGTCCTTCATGGCTACGCAGGTGGTGGCGTCGTTGCCGCCGGCGATGCCGGCCACTCCGTCGGCAATGGCCTTGCGAGCCGACGCTACCGACTCGTCAGCCGAGTAGCCCTCGTCATAGTCGACTACCTCGATCTGGCGACCCAGCAGTCCGCCGGCCTCGTTCTTCTGTTTCACGGCCAGGTCGAACCCGTTGCGCATGATGTCGCCCAGCCCCAGGGCCACGCCGGAGTTGAACCATATGGTGCCCAGTTTGATGGGCTCCTCCGGCTCGGGGGCGGCGGTGGTGGTCGGGGCGGCGGTGGTGGTCGGGGCGGCTGTGGTCGCCGGCTCGTCCGCGGCGTCGTCGCCGCAGGCGGCAGCCACCAGACCCAAGACCGCTACCACTACCAACGACCGTATCCATGAACTGCGTCTGCTCAGCAAGTCGCCTTCTCCTTTCCGGCCCATGCCACCACACGGTTCGCACAGGCTCCACTTCGTTCCTTCTCCGTAGCATCCGGTTTCGTGAACAGACGACCCTCGGGCGCCGCCGGATAGGGTCGTTCTGGCTCGAGGAGCGTGCTCAAAAGACGGGGATAGGTTGGCCCGCGATGCTCTGACCTGGGATGTCACCATCGGACTTCGGGCCAACCGGACGTTTTTCAGTACCCTCCTAGATGCCCGTTTACCGGAACACATATCCGTTATGTGGACGCTAGTCATCGGAAGGCGACCGTGCCCGGGAATCGGGTAACTAATTCGCCGGACAGGGGTCGGCGGACTGAGGCCTCGGAAGAGTGGGGTTCTAGGACGAGATTGAGGCTGGATCAGCCGGGCGGCCGGGCGGCGGCCACCAGCTCGGCCAGCGCCTCGTCCATCGGAACGCCCCGTCTCTCCCGCTTCTCCGGCCGGACGCGCAGACCGACCGTGCCGTTGGCGGCGTCCTGGTCGCCCACCACCAGGATTGCCGGCACCTTCCGGGTGATGGCCTGGCGGATCTTCTCGCCCAGCTTGCCCGGTCCCGAGGCCGACTCCACCCGGAGCCCCCCATCCCGGAGCTTGCCCGCGACCCTGCCGGCGTAGCCGGTGTGGCGGTCGGCGACCGGTACGACCGTGGCCTGGACGGGCGCCAGCCACATCGGCATGGCGCCGGCGTAGTGCTCGACCAGCACCCCCAGGAATCGCTCCACCGAGCCGAACTTGGCGGCGTGGATCATGACGGGGCGTTCCCTCGTGTCGGCAGGGGTGACATACTCGAGGCCGAACCGCTCCGGAAGGGAGAAGTCCACCTGGATGGTGGACATCTGCCACCGGCGCCCGATGGCGTCGTCGACATGCACGTCGATCTTGGGGCCGTAGAATGCGCCCTCACCCTTCGCCACACGGTGAGGGATGCCCGCCACGGCAAGGGCATCGGCCAGCGACTCCTCGGCCAGCTCCCACAGCTCGGGCTCCCCCACCCATTTCTCGTCGGGACGGGTCGCCAGTTCCGCCCGGAAGTCGTCGAAGCCGAAGTCCCGAAGCAGCCGGAGCACGAAATCGAGATGGATCTGCAGCTCGGACGGCAGTTGGCGGCGGGTGCAGAATGTGTGGGAGTCGTCCTGGGTGAACCCTCGCGCCCGGAGCAGGCCGTGCACCACGCCGGACCTCTCGTAGCGGTACACGGCGCCCAGCTCGGAGAGGCGCATGGGAAGTTCCCGGTACGAGCGGGCGTCCGAGCGGTAGATCATCACGTGGAACGGGCAGTTCATGGGCTTCACGCGGTACTCGTCACCGTGGTCCATCTCCAGGCCCGGGTACATGTTCTCCGAGTAGAAGTCCAGGTGGCCGGAGGTCTTCCAGAGGTCGGCCCTGGCCAGATGGGGAGAGAACACGAAGTCGAAGCCGAAGGCCTCGTGGACCCGCCTGCTGTAGTCCTCGACGAGACGCCTCAGCATCCCACCCTTCGGGTGCCATACCGCCAGGCCCGGACCCAGGCCGTCCGGGAACGAGAAGAGATCGAGCTCACGGCCCAGCTTGCGGTGGTCCCGCCGGGCCGCTTCCTCGATCCGGTGGAGATGGGTCCGGAGAGCCTTGCGCGACTCCCACGCGGTTCCGTATATGCGCTGGAGCTGGGGCCGCTTCTCATCCCCCCGCCAGTAGGCCCCCGCGGTCCGCGTCAGCTTGAAGGCCTTCAACCTTCCGGTTGAGGGTAAATGTGGGCCCCGGCACAGGTCCACGAACCCGTCGTTGCGGTAGACGGACACCACGTCCCCGGATTCGACCTCCGATTCGTCCACAGACCGGATTATCTCGAGCTTGTAGGGGTGGTCACGGAACATCTCCAGCCCCTCCGCTCGGGACATCTCCTCCCTCACGAAGGGTTGGTCGGCCGCGATGATCCGTTCCATCTCCTTCTCGATCGTGTCCAGGTCGTCAGGCGCGAACGGGCGTCCGATGTCGAAGTCGTAGTAGAAACCGTCCGCGATGGCGGGGCCGATGGCAAAGGTGGAGCCCTCGAAGAGCCCGAGGACCGCCTGCGCCATTATGTGGGCGGCCGAGTGCCGGAGGACGTGACGGCCCTCCTCAGAATCCGGCGTGATGACGGCGAACCGCCCCCCGGTCCGGATCGGTTGCCCGAGGTCCATCAGGATGCCATCGACCGACACCGCGACGGCCGCGCCGGCCAGGCGTGGGCCGATGGATCCGGCCACCTGGAGTCCGGTCACTCCGGGTCCGTGGCGGATGACGGTGTGGTCGGGAAGGACTAGTTCGATGGTCATGGCCGGGTCGGTGATAGCGGCGCCATCGTAATCAACCACCACCGGCCTCCGGTATTCCCCCCACCCCGCCCTCCCGGAGTCGCCTACCGCGCGTCCGGCGGAAGGCGCGGTGGGTGTGTTCGGTTGCGAACCCGAGGCGCCGGTAGAGGTTCACGGCGGCGACGCTGGCCGAGTCCACGTAGAGAATGGCCCTGGTGGCGTTCCTGTGGCGATAGAGGTAGTCGAGCCCGTCGAGTGCGATGGCATGGCCCAGCCCCAGGCCGTTGAAGGCGGGGTCGACGGCCAGCACGTAGATCTCGCCAAGGGCGCCTCCGTCGGGCGCCGGCGTGTCGTGGACCTTGGTCCAGTGGAACGCGACCAGCCGGTGGTTGATCCAGCCGGTCCGCACTCCGCGAGGATCGAACCACGGCAGCGAGGTACGCCGGACTAGGTCCTGCGCCGACCATTCGCCCTGCTCGGGATGACCGTCAAAGGCCCGGTTGTTGACCTCGATCAGGGCCCGCGCATCGCGATGGACGTCGAAACCGGTGAACCGGACTCCCGCCGGCGGCCTGACGATGCCGGGGACGGGAAGGGTCGCCGCCATGCGGTACAGGTCCCGTTCGTGGGTAAAGAGCGCCGGTGACGGCTCGATGGCCGGGGTGTGGAGCCAGAGCACCGTTTCCTCGATCCCGGCGGCATCCAGGCCCCGAGCGACCTCGCTGAGAAATCGGTCCGGCTGCCCGGATGAGTCGGCGAACTCCAGGGTCCAGACCCGGCCGTTAGGGTTGGCGGCGGCGAAGGCAAACGAAACCAGCCTTCCGCGTTCCACTGCGGCGTAGCCGAGGCCTCCATAGGCCGGGTCGTTCATGGCTGCTCGCAGGACCTCCCCGAAGGGCGGGGCTCCCTGCTCCCCAGTGACCTTCTCGATGAGATCAGGCAGCTCGTCGCCGAGTTCGCCGGGCTGCGCGGGACATACCTTCATAGGGCACCTGAGGGTACAACTATCCTCCGGTGGGAGTAGGCGTCGGAGGGTATGCCGTGACCTGGTCGGACGATCGAAAGCCGCCGGAGGGCAGCCGCGGTACGGGAGAGTCGCGGTGGTCGGGGGTCGGCCGCGCCGAACAGGTGCCGGTAACCGAAGCGATGGTCACTCCCCGTTCGGAGTCCGGTGAGCCGCCGCCCGGGGGCGCCTGGACGGATGAACCGCGCTTCTGTCCCCAGTGCGGCCAGCCGTGGACTCCGGACACGTCCACATGCCGGTCGTGCCGGCACCGGATAGCACGGCCGAAATCCTCCGCCAGGACGGCGCGCCCGAGGGCGGGCCGCTCGGCCTCGGCCGGGGGCGCCCGGACGAGACTGTTCGATTCCGGTCCGGGCTCCGCGAGGCGTTTGGCCCTGATCCTTGCGCTGGTGGTCGCCCTGGTGCTCGGACTCAGAACCCTTACGAGCCGGGACTCCACCGCGGAGGAGTCGGAGCCCGTAGTCGAGACCACGACCATCCAGAGCGATATGGCGGCACTGGAGTTCTACGCCGATGAGATCTCGCTACTCGCCCTCGACGTGGTGGATGTGATGGACACCGGGCGGCAGATAAACGACGGCTGGGACAGCGGCAGTCTCGAGTACGACGCAGCTGTCGAGCAGATGGGCGCCCTGGTCTCCCGGGTCAGCGTCCTGCCTGCGCGGCTGGCCCGGGCGACCCCGCCCCTGGGGATCAGTACCCGGCTGCACGAGGGTCTGGCGGGCTCCCTCACCGCCTTCATCTCGGCGGCCGAGACCATGCAGGAGGGTCTGGAGTCGACCGATACCGGGGAGATTCGTCGGGCCGGCTTGCTGGCCTTCGAGACGGCTGCCTTCGAGTTCGGTCTTCTTGCCGGCCAGGTGGCTACTGCGGTCGAGGAGATGCAGCCGGCTCCGGACGCCGTCGACGCCGGCGCCGGGGGGTAGGCCGCCCAGGTTCTGACGGCGGTCCCGGACGCGCAGACCGGCGCGGGGAGTCCGATTCACGGCCGAGGGCCTGGGTCAGCACGCCGGTGAGCACGATGGCGCCGCCCACCAGGGTCGCGACGCGCGCCGTCTCGTCGAAGAGCCACCACACCCAGAGTGGAGCCAGCACGATCTCGGTCATCGAGATGAGCACCGACTCAGCCGGTTTCACGAATCGCGCCCCCGCCGTGTACAGCGCCAGCCCACCAGCCAGCGCGATCCCTCCCAGCCAGAAGGCGACCACGAGGTCGCGGCCGCTCGGGACGCCGCCGCCGATCAACCATCCCGTGGCGGCCATCGTGATGAGGCCTGACACGGCTACGGACGGAAGCATGTCGACATGCCGGCGGCGGCGCTGCAGTACCGTGAACGAGGCGAAACCCAGTGCCGACAAGAGGGCCAGGAAGGTTCCCGTCGAGACTCCCGCCGACCCGATGGGGCCGTTCATCACGGCGATGCCGGCCAGCACGAGCACCATGGCCAGCCAGGTGACCCGGGTGATGGGCTCCTTCAACAACGCCCAGCCGAGCAGCCCGGCGAGGACCGGCGCCATGCTGAAGATAAACACCACCTCGGCCACCGTGGTCAGGCTGATGGCGTACACGAACGCGATGGATGCCACCGAGATGGAGGCGCCGGCTATGACCCCGTCGGCGCCGATGTCCCCGAACGAGCGGGCGAACCCCCGGCCCCGGCGCATGGCCAGCCAGGCGCCGATCACCATGACCTGGGCGATGGCCCGGTAGAACAGTATCTGCCAGGTGGTGGCGGTGTCCATGATCCTCACCCCGAGGCCGAGGGTGCTCCAGAGGGTCCCGGCCGCGGCCAGCAGCAGGACTCCCCTGGCGCGGGCAGGCAGCAGGCTGATGGTCCGGATCATCATGCCGGCCTGCGGGGCCTAGCCCTTTCCCGTCATGGCCCGGATCCATGCCGCGATGTCATCGACGATCATCCCGCCCGTCGGCTCCTGCAGGGAGGCGTGCCGGGCGCCCGGATACAGTCGCCGCTCGACATTCGGAAGCCGCGCCAGCGACACGCTCGTGCCCGGAGGCACGAGCGTGTCGTCCTCGCCGTGCGTTACCAGGCAGGGGGCAGTGAAGCGGTCGATGGATGCGTTGACCCGGTCCATCGTGGCGAGCAGGTGGGCGCCCAGCCGGACCGTGGTGCGGGGTTCGACGAGCGGGTCGGCGATGAAGTGGGCGGCGGTGGCGGGGTCGTCGAATATCCGGTAAGGGTCGACCGGGTTGGCAAGGGTAAGGGTGGGCGCCAGGCCGGCCAGGACCGGGGAGCCCCTCCGTTTCCAGGCCGGAACGACGGCGTCCACGGCGGGCGCATTCAGGACCACCAGATCGGGTTGGCGGTGGCGCGACATGGCATAGTCGATGGTCAGCAGGCCTCCGATGGAGTGGCCCAGCAGGACTCCGGGGAGGCCGCGGTCCAGCAGCCCCGCCAGGTTGTCGGACAACTGGTACAGGTACGAGTGCCAGTGGGCTATGTCGGCTCGGGTCCCCCCTGACCCTCCGAATCCGATCAGGTCGAAGGCGTGGGTATCGATACCGGCGGCCGCCAGCCGGGCGCCGACGCTCAGGTAACGGCCCGAATGCTCTCCCAAGCCGTGGACGATGAGGAGGGAGGCCCATGGATCCGCGGCCTCCCACCGGCGGCGCAACTCGGTCACGCCGGCGCGGGTGGTGACGATCTCGATGCTGGTCGCGGGCGGGGCGGTCATTCGATCCACCCTAGACGTCAGTTCCGAGGGATCGGACCGGCAGTTGTATGAGTAGTGGCCGGTTGCCAGTGGTCGGTTGCGACCTAGGGGTGATTGAGTTTCTCCGGCCCCCGGGCTTGGTGTCTTGTTCCTACCAGTCCCGTGCTACACCGTTCACTGACCACTGACCACTGACCACTGACCACTGACCACTTATCCGGCCGCACTCCGGGCCCGGTCGGTCAGCCTGGTCACTAGCGGTGGCCCGTTGTGACGGGTCGGGACGAGCGCGGATCCGGATGGTGGCGCCGAGTCCAAGCCGTACTTGAAGACCAGGTGCAGGTAGTCGCGCCGGTACAGCAACCTGATATCCAGATCCGGATACCGGACCCGGAACATGCGTACCTTGCGTTTCTTCTTGGTGACCAAGCTCTGCTTCATGGTGGTGATCTCCACGAATACGTCCTCGTCCGGCAGGTAGAAGTCCGGGGTGAAGCTCTTGGTGGGCCTGCCGTCGTCGTCCCATTGGATGGGAAACGACCGGGGTTCGTACTCCCAGCGCACATGGTAGAAGTCGAGAAGCCTGGCGAACTGAACTTCGCTGTGGTGGGCGAAGGCGACGCTACCGGGGGAAGATGAGACCGAACTCGGGCCGGAGCGGGTCAGCTGGTTGCCGCCTCGGACCCGGATTGGAGTTCAGCTAAAGGGAGCTCGGCCTGTATCGCCTTCGGAGCGAAGTCCAACAACTCACCCTCGAGGTCACGTTGGATCTGTCCCACGGCGATGGCGAAGACTCCCTGACCGCGCTGGAGGGCGTCCATCAGGTACTCCTGGGTTCCTTCACGATCGAAGCTGGCCAGGATGGTGGAGCCATCGCTGAGGAGATTGGCCTCGCTGAGGGGCTGGTCGATCTCTTGCTCGCGCAACCAGTCGACCGCTTGCCGGATCCTGTTGAGGTGCAGGCCCGCGTCCAGGAGGCCCTTGATCATCCGCAACTGGACGAGGTCGGAGAATGAGTAGAGACGCTGGGTTCCGGATCCCTCGGCCGCTCTCAGCGAGGGCTGCAGCAGGTCGGTGCGAGCCCAGTAGTCGAGTTGGCGATAGGTGATCCCCACCAGCTTGCATACGTGGGGCGCCCGGTAACCCTGCATCCCCGCGGTCGGGTTCTCGGTGTTGATCTCTCGGTCCATCGAAACGGGACTCCCCTCCGCGGCGGGTCGACACGCCCGCCTTCGAGCGGTCATTACAGCCAGGTAATTACCTGTTTGCGAGCCGTACGATAGACCATCGGAAGCCGCGTTCCAACGGTTTCCGAGGAATGCTGTCACCCGGGCTTCGGACTTGCCCGGACTGGGACCCCTAGGCGTCGGTCCTGAAGTCCTCGGGCGACAGATCCTCGAGGAACTCCCGGAAGGCCTCCACCTCCGCCTCCTGGTTGTCGTCCTTGATCTCGATGCCCGCGTCG
This sequence comes from Acidimicrobiia bacterium, assembly GCA_022827785.1. Lineage (GTDB taxonomy): Bacteria > Actinomycetota > Acidimicrobiia > Spongiisociales > Spongiisociaceae > Spongiisocius. Next base: position 131,765 of record JAJEIM010000009.1, on the reverse strand, counting down.
TCCAGGACCTCGGGCGTGGCGAACACGGGCGCCCCGGTCCGGGCGGCCAGTGCGATGGCGTCGGAGGGGCGGGAACTGACGTGAATCTCCTCGTCGTCCCGCGAGAGAACCAGGTCGGCGTAGTAGACGCTGTCCCGCAACTCGGTCACCGTCACCCGGGCCACCTGCCCGCCCAGCACCTCGGTCGTGATACGTAGCAGGTCGTGGGTGAACGGGCGGGGGGTGTTGACGCCCTCGAGGGCGTAGGCGATGGCGGTGGCCTCCATGGCGCCTATCCAGATGGCGAGGAAGCGCTTGCCGTGCGACTCGCGGAGCAGGACGATCGGCTGGTTGGTCGGGTATTCGATCCTGACCCCGATGAGATCCATGGGAACCGACTCGCTCATGGCGCGAGCCTATCACCACGTGCCGGGTCTGCAATGGGTAACAGTTCGGACGGGTCGGCCGCGAAGGAGGCGAAGTCCAGGATGGCCCACAAGGATCGTAGGTTGCGGAAGGCGCCCTTCCAGTCGAGACCGTATCCCACCAGGAACTCGTCCCCCACCTCGAAGCCTCGATACTCGATCGGCACGTCGACGATGCGCCGGGTGGTCCGGTCCAGGAGCGACACCGTCTGGAGGCTGGCGCAACTGCGCTCCTCCATCATCTGGCGGAGGAGGCGGAGCGTGAGGCCGGTGTCCACGATGTCCTCCACGATGAGCACATGACGGGAGGCGAGGCTGGTGGCGGTGTCCATGGCCACCCGTACCCGGCCGCCCTCCCCGAACTTGGTCAGCCCGAGAAAGTCGGCCTCGCATTCGATGGGGATCCGGCGGATCAGATCCGCCAGGAATACCAGGGACCCCGACAGTACGCATACCAGCACCGGGCGCAGACCCTGATAGTCATGGGCGATGCGCTCTCCCAACTCGGTGATCCGCTCGGCGATGTCCGCCTCGCTTATCGCCTCAGCCGCGATCATTCTCCGCCCCCTGTCCTTGCCAGTACTTCCACATCCATGCCAGTGCGTCGCGGATGCCGGGAAGTTCTACTTGACGTTCAGTACGCCGGGTCACCGGAGTGGCGGGAGCCTCGTCCTCGGGGCTGACGGCAACTGTTCCGCTCTCCGGCCGCGGCTCGTCTCCGACCTCGGGCTCCTCCGGCTCCGGCGGAAGCTGCTCCACTTGATCCGGGAACACCTCGAAGTCGGTGCCGGGCTGCGCGGCGACGCCGCCGGCGAGCGGGCGTTGCTGGTGGGATGTGGCCGGGACGAGGGTCAGCGGTCCGAAGCCGCCGAACGCGTAGTCGAGCAGGAGCGTGACGTCGGCGAAGTGGTCCTGCGAGCCCAGCACCACCACATGGATCCGGCGTTGATCCCGCTGTGCCACCGCCGAGAGGGTCTGGAGAGCGCGGCCCGTGTAGCCGGTCTTGATACCGAGCGTGCCCGGGTAGGTGGCGAGCAGGTCGTTCCGGTTGACGGCCACCCGCGGTTCCCCTTCGGGAGTGGGCGGGAGGCTGAAACTCCGGGTGGCGGCGATCCGGGCGAATGCCGGGTGTTCCATGGCGGCGACCGAGATGCGGAGAATGTCCCGGGCCGAGCTGTAGTGGTCGCGATGGTCGAGGCCGTGCGGGTTGACGAAGTTGGAGTCCGCCAGGCCGAGCCGGGTCGCCTCCCGGTTCATCATCTCCGCGAACCCCGCCACCGATCCGCCTACATGCTGTGCCAGCGCCACTGCCGCATCGTTGGCGCTCCAGAGCATCAGCGCTGCCAGGAGTTCTTCGACCGTCCAGGCGGCTTCTCCGGCCACCAGTCCGATCTCCGACTCGCCTACCGAGGCGGCCGTCTCGGTGATGACGACCAGGTCGTCGCTCCCAGCATTCTCAAGGACCACCAGGGCCGTGAGGATCTTGGTGACCGAAGCGACCGACCGGCGCGAGTCGGCGTCCACTTCGGCCAGCACCTGCCCGTACGTGTCGTCATAGATGATCCACGCCTCAGCAGTCACCTCCGGAGGATCCGGCGGGATGAGCCCCAGGTCGGACGAGGGGTGGGCTCGGCTCGGCGGCGCCGCCACGAGCAGGACTGCCAGGCAGGCAACTGCGAGCAGAGCACCTGCCCGGACCACTCGCATGTGGAGGTCAGTCCTCGCCGATGAGCGCCCTTACGTCCGCCTGGAGGAAGGACTGGGAGAGCAGCCGGATCGCCTCGGCCCCCCGGCTCAACGTCCTGGCGGCCTGGCGCCGGCTGGCCGGACTCGGGCTCAGCCGCATGGCGAGGGTGAGCCCGTGGAGGAGTTCCACCTGGCGGGACACGGCCTGACGAACCTGGCGGATGTGCCGGGGTTCGAGACCCTCCGAAAGCAGCACGCCGCACTGGCGGGCGACGGCAACGTCCCCGGTGGTGAACTGATGGGCGCCCTCGGTGTTGCGCGGCGTCAGCAAGCCGTGATCGACGAGTTGGCGGGTCTGGGCGGGTGTCAGGTCGGAACGTCGGGCCAGTTCGTTCAGGCTGATCAGCTCCTCTGCGGCTTCCGGGTCCGGTCCGGGCTCATCGCCGTCTGCTGCTCCACCCGGCATCTCGCCTCTCTCGAGCTGGATCAGCTGCGACTTGATGACCTTGAGCGGGAGGAAGTGGTCACGCTGCTGGCGGAGGATGAAGCGGAGCCGGTCGACGTCGGACTGGCGGAAATGCCGGTATCCGGACGGCGACCGGGCGGGATGAACGAGACCGTTGGTCTCAAGGAACCTGATCTTGGAGGTCGTCACATCGGGAAACTCGTCGCCGAGCAGTTCCCTGACCCGGCCGATGGTGAGGGTCGGTGAATCGGTCATCTTCCCCTGGCCAGCAGGAGCCGGAACATTCCGATCATCAGCTCATCCCCCGGGAGGATGGTGGTGCTCTCCGCGCGTCGGCCGTTCACGTAGGTTCCGTTGGTGGACCCCAGGTCGGTGAGGGTCATTCCGGTGGCATCAAGGGTCAGCAGGCAGTGGCTCCGGGAGACGGTGATGTGGTCGAGGGCGATGTCGTTGTACGGATGGCGGCCGACCCGGGTGTCGCCGGGCGGTACGCGCCACGAGCGGCCGGCCTGCTGACCGGTTCGCACGATCAGCTTGTAGACCGGTCCGTCTTCCTCCGACCCGGGCGGACCGGGCCTGATCGGGTTCCCCTCTTCGTCGAAGGGATCGAGGACTTCGGTCACGTCCCCCGGTGAGGTGGCGTCGCCGCCGGGCTGGCCGCCGGCCTCCGGCGCCTGGTGAGTGTCATCCATGGCGCGAGTGTAGTTGTCGAGGACCTCAACCGGGATCGCTTTCTTGGGAGCTATTTGCAGGTGATCAAGCAAGCAGGCATTGTCGAGCAACGACTGGCATGCCGACTTGTTTCATTAAAGGTTAGCTAGAACCTTCGGGTTCGGGACCTCACCTCGGAGCGTGGCGGAGATCGCCCAGGTAGCGCCAGGTCACGATGATGTACAGGATCAGGCCCAACCCGCCGAGGAGCGTGGCCACGACCTCCCAGAAAAGGGGCGCGAAGGTGGTGCCGGTCAGGTAATAGAAGGGCACTGCGAAGAAGATCAGGGCAGTGGCGGTCTTTCCCATCTGCCGGACCGGCACGCGGACCTTATGGCGAACCAGGTAGTAGATGGTGACCGGTCCGATGATCGCCTCCCGGACGAGCAGGGACACGCCCAGCCACAACGGGACCAGGCCGGCCACCATTCCGCCCACCACACCTGCGAAGACCACCAGCCGGTCCGCAACCGGGTCGAGCATCTTGCCGATCTCGGACACCTGATCCAGACGACGGGCCAGCATGCCGTCGAGGAGATCCGTGACCGAAATCAGGCCGAGGAGCACGGCGGCAAGGAGGGGGCGGTCAAGCCCCAGCAACACCCAAAGGAAGACGGGCAGGGCCAGTATTCTCAGGAAGGAGATCAGGTTGGGCAGGGTCCATAGTCCGGCATCCTGCCCCGCCGTTTTCTCGGTCGTTCTCTCGCTCACACCTGCACTTCCTCCGTCCGGTAACAAGCTACCAAGTGGCCGGGGGTGGCCTCCTCGAGTGGTGGATGGTCGCTGGAGTGGCAGACGTCGGCGGCCAGGGGACACCGATCGATGAAGCGGCACCTGGGTGGCGGGTTGATTGCCTTGGATATGCCACCGCGGATGTCCGCGCCCTCCCGGTGGTGGGCGGGATCGGGAACCGGCACCGATGCCAGCAGTGCCCTGGTGTAGGGATGCTGCGGGTTGCCGAGCAGTTGCTCGGTGTTCCCCATCTCCACGATCTTGCCGAGATACATGACCGCGATCCGGTCGCACATGTAGCGCGCGACCGCCAGGTCATGGGTTATATAGAGGTAGGAGACGTTCAGTTGCTCCGCCAGCTTCAGCATCAGATCCATGATCGAGATCCGGATCGAAACGTCGAGCATCGAAGTAGGTTCGTCGGCGACCACGAAGGCCGGATCGACCACCAACGCCCGGGCGATGGCTATCCGTTGCCTCTGCCCGCCCGACAGCTCGTGCGGGTAGCGGAACAGGAAGGTCGATGGCGGCGTCAGTCCCACCAGTTCGAGAAGCCGCGTCGCTCGCTCCTCGCGTTCCTTCGCGCTCCCGATCCGCTGTACGGTCAGGGGTTCCGCGATCGTGTCGTACACGGTGCGCCGCGGGTTGAGCGACTCGAACGGATCCTGGAAGATCATCTGCACCCGGCGCCGGAAGCGTCGCAGGTCCTCCTTGGCGGTAATGGCGGCCATGTCGACCATCTTGCCGTCCTGCTCGATCATGATCCGTCCGGAGCCCGCCTCGAGCAGCTTTACCATCAGCTTGCCGGTGGTGCTCTTGCCACAGCCCGACTCCCCCACCAGGCCGAGCGTCTCGCCCGGGGCAATGTCGAAGCTGATCCCGTCCACCGCGTGGACGTATTCGGTTGCCCGGCTGAAGGCGTTGCGGGCGATCGGGAACCGCTTGGTCAGGTTCTCGACCCTGACCAGTGGCCGCGTCATGCCTCTACACCCTTGCGCATCCGGACGGGGACGCTGGTCCAGTTCCAGCAGGCAACGCTATAGCCGGACTGCGGGTCGATGACCTCCATGGTCGGGTCCTCTTGCCGGCAGCGCTGGTCGGCGTACGGGCACCGGGGATGGAACCGACATCCGGTGGGCGGATCGACCAGGTTGGGCGGTTCGCCCTTGAGCGGCGCCAGCACGCGGCGGGGCCCGGTAACCGACGGGGTGGACTCCAGCAGCAGGTAGGTATAGGGATGGCGGGGCCGGGAGAACACGTCCGCGGTCGGGCCCAGTTCCACGAGGCGGCCCGCGTACATCACACCCATCACCTCGGTCACCTCGGCGATGACCGCAATGTCGTGGGAGATGTAGATGATGCTCATCCCCAGTGCGGTCTGGACCTGCTTCAACTCCTGGAGGATCTGATCCTGCACTATGACGTCAAGGGCGGTGGTGGGTTCGTCCGCGATGATCACCTGGGGATCGCACGAGAGGGCCATCGCGATGACCGCCCGCTGCCGCATACCCCCCGAGAACTCGTGCGGGTAACGATCCACCATCGCCCGGTTCAAGCCGACCAGGTCGAACAACTCGCCGACCCGGTCCCGTATCTGTTCCTCGGCCAGTTCGCCCCCGAAGTGGGTGTCCATCGCTTCCCGTATCTGCTCGTAGACCGTGTACACGGGGTTCCACGCGTTCATGGCGCCTTGGAAGACCATGGCGATGTCGGACCAGCGGCGGGTCCTCATCTCGTCCTCGGTCACGTCGAGGAGGTCTACCCCGTTGAGGCGCACCGATCCGCCCCGGAACTCGGCGTTCTCAGGTAGGAGTCTCAGGAGCGACATCGCCACAGACGTCTTGCCACACCCGGACTCCCCGACCAGTCCGAGGGCCTCGCCCGTGTGCAGCGTGAAGCTGACCCCGTCGACCGCGGAGACCCACCCGTCGCCGGTCCTGTAGTGCATAGTGAGATCGTCCAGCTCCAGCAGGGGCGCCCGGTCCGAGGCGGCCACGGTACCGTCCCCGGCCCGGGACCGGGTAGAACGCAGATGAGCGCCCACCCGGTTGGCCGCGTGCCCACCCAGGGCGGCGCCGCAGGCGAAGCCCACCGCGCGCACCACGACCGTCCCGATCGCGAGGTCCTCTCCCACGGCTCCCCAGATCACCTCCGCGGCGAACATCCCCAATGCCGTCGACAGCCCGTGGGTCGGGCGCCGATGACCGGCGGCCAGACCGGAGACGAGGGCGCCGAGGAATCCGGGCAGTAGCAACGCCACCAGGATCACCAGGTACCCGGGCCGGTACTCGCCCTCCGCGGGGGTGATCCACCCCCCCAGCCACCAGTTGGCCAGCGCGATCACCGCGGTGCCGAGGGCGATCGCCGGCAGGTTCAGCCGGCGTGGGCGGATCTCGGACACCCTGCTCATCCGTGACCCCACGCGGGTGGCGAGCACCGCGGCCGCCGGCCGGCCCGAGAGACTGCGAACCCCATGCCGGGGGCCGTCATCGTTTCCTCAGCCTTGGATTGATCACCTCGTCCATGGCCCGGCCGACCAGGAAGAACGCGGCGGCGAGGAGGGACACGCACGCTCCGGCGGGGAACACCAGCCACCAGAAGCGCATGCCGGTGAGGAAGTATCCCTGGTTCCTCGCCAGCTCGATCATCAGTCCCCAACTCATGTCGATGTTGAGAAGGCCGAGGAAGGAGAGGGTCGCTTCGGTCTGGATGGCGGCGGTGACGGTGAACATCATGTACAGGAAGCTGAGCGGCATCACGTTGGGTATCACGTGGACAGCTATCACCCGGATCGTGGAACCGCCCGACACCCGGGCGGCCTCGATGAAGGGCTTGACCTTCACTGCCAGGGCCTGCGACTTGAGGACGATGGCCACCCCGCCGAATCCCGACAGCACGCCGATCAGGATGGCCAGGTGCCACAGCTCGAAGCTGAACACCGAACTCATCACGATGAAGATGGCCAGGGCGGGAAGCATCAGCAACAGGTCGGCCAGGCGCATGAAGAACGAGTCGACCCAGCCGCCCATATAGGCGGCTACCGCACCGACGGTCGTGGCGAAGAGGACGGTGACCAGGGCCGCCACCATTCCCAGCAGGAACGCCCCCTGGGCGCCCTTCATGAGTTGGGACAGGATGTCGCGGCCCAGCGGGTCGGTACCGAGCCAGTGCCGGCCGTATGGACCTGTGGGTTGCTCCCGGATCTCGGCGATGTCTCCGAGGAGCAGCGGAGATCCGTCGGGGTTGGAGTAGAGCAGCGCCTCGCGTACCGACATCTCGGTCGCCGGATCCGTGACCTCGTTGACGACCGTCCTGTGGAGGAGCGGCGGGTTCGGCTCGTTACCCACCACGGGGTGGTAGGTGCCGGCGTCCCACACTCCGCCGAACGTCGCCCCTATCGCTACCAGCAGGGCGGCTGTGATCCCGACCGTCAGCGGGAACGTGACCTTCCGCTCGTGGCGCAGGCGCCCTAGCAACGGCCAGATCACCCAGGCCACGACCGGCCAGATCAGCAGGAACAGCGCGGCGCCGGAGTACCAGCGCATGCCCGACATCAGGACCGGATGTATGAGGGCCATCAGCGCGAAGAACACGATTATGGCCAGCCCCACGATGCCGACGCGGTTGGTTCGGAACAGGTTCCAGTTGTTGGTGGCGCCGGCCCACACCAGGTTGGCCCTGATCCTCCACAGGGAACCCTTCCCCGTCACGTCCGTCGTCGGCCGGGCCTCCAGCAGATCCGTCATAGGAGCGGTACCACCATCGTCACTCCCCCGTGACCCTGATCCGGGGGTCGAGGAACATGTAGAGTATGTCCACCACCAGGTGCCCGACCATGGCCATGACGCCCACGAACGAAAAAGCGGCAATGGCCAGGTTCAGGTCCTGTCCCACCACCGACGTGAATAGCAACTCGCCCATGCCGGGCCACGAGTAGACGGTCTCGGTGATGATCCCCCCGTCGATCACGGTCGCCACCGCGATCACCAGGCTGGTGGTCACCGGGAGCAGGGCCGTGCGGGCGGCGTGGCGGTCGCGCACGGTCTTCTCGGCCAGGCCCTTGGCCCGGGCCGTGAGGATGAAGTCCTCCCTCATGGTCTCGAGCATGGAACTCCGGGTCAGGAGCATGATCCCGGCGAAGCTGATCAGCGTGATGGTTACCACCGGGAGGACCATGTGGTGCAGGATGTCCCCTGCGTACAGGCGCCGGGCCGACCCGAAGTCACTCAGATACCAGAACCAGACCATCACCACAGCCAGCGCGCCGTAACCCACCCACACAGTCCTCGTCCGCAGGGCCGGGTCCCTGATACGGCGGGACAGGATCCACAGCGTGAGCGCCACGATCCCGCCCACCAGCATCACCCCGAATATGACCATGAACACGTGGTTGGAGCTGAAGGGAGCGTCAACCCACTCCTGCGGATCGAGGAACTTGTTTATCGGGACCACGTCGGCGTAGAAGGCGAAGAACCAGATCAGCATCAGGGCGAACCAGGGGTAGAACACCGTGTAGAGGAACACGCTGCCGATGGTTATGGCATGCTCGCCCCTCCGGCCCCGCCTCCAGGCGATGAACTTGCCGGCCACGAACCCGAGGATGTAGTAACTCACCAGCACCGTGAGGAACAGCACCAGCGTCCTCGGCAGCCGCTCCAGGATGATGTCGGACACCGGCCGCGGGTACTGGAGGAAGGAGAACCCGAAGTCTCCGCGGAAGAAGTTCCACATGTAGCTGGTGTATTGCTCCCACAGCGGCTTGTCGAGACCGAGACGCTCGATGGCCAACTCGGCCGCCTCCGGCGGAATGTTGGGATTGGTGGCGAACCGCTGCTTGACGGTGTCGCCGGGCAGGGCGGTGAGGAGCAGGAAGGTGAGCGTCAGGAAGATGACGAACAGGACGAACATCTGCGCGGCGCGGCGCGCGATGTAGCGTATCATCTCACTGCCGCCTCAACCTCGTGTCTCCGCTCTGCCTCGCGACCTCGCGTCGGGTGGGAGCGGCGGGAAGAACCTGGCCGGTCCTTCCCGCCGTTCGGTCTTCTGTCCCCTACCGGACCAGACTCACTGGGCCAGATTGACCGATCCGGGCAGCGCCTGGAAGTTCTGCAAGCCGTCGAGAGTGGTCGTGCTCGGGAACTCCAGGGTATTCCGGAAGGCCTCCAGGACCGGCGTGGTGAACAGGATCACGTACGGGACGTCAAAGGCGAGCACCGCGTCCATCTGGCGCACGATCCCAGCTGCCGTGTTGATATCGGTCTCCGCCTTCAACTGGTCCGCCATCCCGTCGAACTCCGGGTTCGCGTAGCCGGGGATGTTGAACCCGCCGGCGGTGGCCGAATCGGCGCGCGAGTCGAAGAAGTCGGCCACATAGTCCGGGAAGATGGTGAGACCCCATCCGAGGATGTACATGTCCCAGTCCACCGGTCCGAACACCTTGTCCACGATGACCGAGAAACCGGTGGGCTCCGCCGTCAGTGGTATCCCGAGGTCGTTGGCCCAGTCGGCGATGAACAGGCTGTACGTAGCGCGCAACGGGTCGTATCCGGGCCCGGGGGCCAGCAGTTCCATGTCTCCGACCGGCGTGCCGTCCGGGCCGCGCAGGCCCTCACCCTTCGGGATCACGTCCCGGTTGTCGGGGTTCCACTGCGGCTCGACTTCCCAGGTCCACCCCGCGTCCTTGAGGATCCCGACGGATGAGTTGAGCCGCTCCTCCTGGCTCTGGCCCGCGCACCAAGCGTCCAACTCCGGGTTGGCCCAGAAGGCGTTGCCGGGTGGCACCATGGAGTTCAGGGGGATGGCCACCCCCTGCAGGACGTTGGTCGCCATGAACTCCTTGTCGATCATGCAGGCCATGGCCTGGCGGAACGCAGTGTCCGACCCCGGGAAGCGCCGGGTGTTGAAGGCCAGGTAACGGAAGCCGTTTGACGAGTTGGCTATAACGTCGAGGTCTCCCGCTTCGAGCACCGTGGATTGCAGACCGCGCTGGAGGCCAAGCGGGTTGAGCATGAAGTCCACTTCCCCGTCACGCAGGGCCAGAACGGCCGCATCCTGGGTGTCATACACCGAGTAAATGGCATCGACCACGTGAGGTCCACCGATCGAATCGGCGATGACCTCGCCGGACGTGTCGCCCACCTGCCAACTCACATCGCCTGCGAAGGTCACTCCCCCGCTCGAGTAGGCGGTGGTCTGCGCTCCCTGATCGTTTGCGTTGGCGTTGGCCACGCTCCGGGCGAAGGCGCCCGGCTCGCGCCGGTCGAACACCATGCTCCCGCCCGAAGGCGCCCCCTCTCCCGAAACGGCGTAGAGCTCGCCGGCGTCACCGGACGCGGCGACGTGCGGCCCCCAGTGGGCCTCGGAGAAGACCGGGGCCTGGGCCGCGCCGAACTGCCACTGGGCCAGACCGGGCTGGGAGCTCCATGTGTAACGGACCGTGTGGTTGTCGAGCGCCTCGACGGAGATCAGGCCCTCGGCCCCCTCGTTCTCCTCGGTGGCCGGGTCGTCCTCCCGGGCCAGCGGGAGAGCGGAGAACCAGTTGCCGCCCATCTGGAGGTCCTTGACGGCGTTGAAGGTGAACGCCACGTCGTTGGCGGTGATCGCAGAGCCGTCGCTCCAGACCAGTCCCTGCCTCAGGTTGACGTCGATCACCCAGTTGTCACCGGAGGCAGCGCCCAGCGGAGGCTCTACGTCGGCTGCGAGGTTCGGGACCACCGTGTAGCTGGGGAACGCCGAGCCGTAGAGGGTCGGTATAGCCGTCGACAGCACGTACTGGTTCCAAACATCAGCCTCCGTGTCGAAGTAGGCCCACGGATTGTCGGTGGTCGGGTCGCTGAAGATGGCCAGCTTGTAGGTGAACGGAGCGGCCTCCGATACCTCCTCTTCCTCCGCCATGGTGGTTGCCGCGGCTTCTTCCGCTGCGGCCTCCTCCGCTGCCCTCATAGCCTCGGCTGCGGCTTGCTCGGCATCCTCCAGAGCGGCCTCGGCTTCGGCGAGCGCTGCGGCAAGCTCGGCTTGTGCCGCGTCGTCGCCCTCCATGGCCTCAGCTGCAGCCGTCTGGGCGGCTTCCAGGTCGGCCTGGGCCTGGTCCAACGCGGCCTGTGCCGCGTCTGCCTCCGCCTTTGCTGCGGCTGCCTCCGCCTCTGCCGCGGCTGCCTGAGCCTGCGCCTGCGCGGCTGCTGCATCGTCCGTTTCCTCGTCTGCCCCGCAGGCCGTGGCGAGCAGGGCCAGAACTGCCGCGACCGCCAGCCATCGCAGGGATGTTTGCATCGATAAAGCCCTCATGGAATCCTCCCCCCTTTTGGGCTTGTCTGTTCCGGTACAGACGTCACAAGTTTATCTAGAGAGGCGCGGAGAAACGGACGGAAAGCCCGGTTAATTCTTCATTGAACCGGGCAAAGTCGGGGCAGCAGACCAGCAATGGCTCGAAGGTCTGTAAGCCTGCTACGGGCCACTTTCGAACACACCGGTTGCGCCTGGTGGATTCCAATCGTGCACGTCTCTTGCACACTATTGTGGCCGGTTCGATTGATTGAATCGCCCCGGTTTGCCAGGAGTCTTGATTAGCCGGGAGACAGTAGAGTTATGGAAAGATAATCACACAATTCACCAGGCGTTCGGGAGCGGGAACTCGGGGGCGTACCTCGCTTATGCACCCCGAGGGCGGCTACTCGGCCAGGTTCACCGATCCGGGGAGCCCCTGGAACCCATGCAAGCCGTTCAGCACGGTCGTGGCCGGATAGGCGAGCGTGTTGCGATAGGCCTCGAGGGTAGGGGTGTCGAAGAGCACGATGTAGGGCACTTCCCGGGCGATGACTCCGTCCATCTCCCTGACAATCGCGGCGGCCTCCTCCAGGTCCGTCGCCGACTTCAACTCGTGTGCCAAGCGGTCGTACTCGGGATTCGAGTAGCCGGGAATGTTCAGCCCTCCTGTCGTGGCCGAGTCGTTCCTGGTCTCGAAGAAGTCGGCCAAGTGGTCCGGAAAGATGGTGGTAGACCATCCGAGCATGTACATGTCCCAATCGACCGGACCGAACACCCTGTCCACGATCGCCGAGAAGCCGGTTGGCTGGGCCCGCAACGGGATGCCCAGGTCGTGGGCCCAGTCGGCGATGAACAGGCTGTAGGTGGCCCGCAACGGATCGTATCCCGGGCCCGGCGCCAACAGTTCCATCGGCTCTAATGACGTACCGTCCGGGCCTCGCAGTCCTTCACCTTGGGGCATGACGTCCTGATTGTCGGCATCCCACTGAGGTTCTACCTCCCAGGTCCATCCCGCATCCTTGAGCATCTGAACGGCGGTGTCGACCCGTTCCTCCATGCTCAAGCCGTCGCACCAGACGAAGACGTCCGGGTTGGCCCAGTAGGTGTTGCCGGGCGGGATCAACGAGTGGAGCGGCGTCGCCACACCCTGGAGGACGTTGCGGGCCATGAACTCCTTGTCGATGATGCAGGCGATGGCCTGGCGGAAGGAGGGCTCGGATCCGGGAAAGCGGCGAGCGTTGAATGCCACGTAACGGAAGCCGTTGGATGCGTTGGAGATCACATCGAGGTCACCCGCCTCGATGACGGTGGCCTGCAGGCCGCGCTGGAGACCGAGCGGGTTGAGCATGAAGTCGACCTCGCCGTCCCGCAGGGCGAGGACCGCCGCATCCTGGGTGTCGTAGACCGAGTAGATGGCGGTGGCGGCGTGCGGACCCTCGGTCCACCGCGCCAGCACCTCCCCTGAAGTGTCTCCCACTTCCCAGGAGGCGGTGCCTTCGCTGGTGGCGCCTCCGGCGGAGTAGCTGGTCAGGACGTCGCCCCGGCCGAACACGGCGTGATTTGCTTCGGTCCGGACGAACGCGCCCGGCTCCCGGTGGTCGTAGACCATCGGCCCGCCCGAGGGTGCTCCGATTCCCGATACGGCGTAGAGGTCGCCGGCCTCGCCCGCAGCCTCGACGTAAGGTCCCCAGTACGCCTCCGGGAAGATCGGGGACTGGGCCGCTCCGAACTGCCATTGCGCAAGCCCGGGCCGGGCGCTCCACGTGTAGCGCACCGTGTGGTCGTCCAGCGCCTCGACAGAGATAAGGCCGTGGTAGGTCTCGTCCTCCTCGGTCTGTGGGTCATCCGGGCGGGCGATGGGCAGGACGGCGAACCAGTTGCCGCCCATCTGCAGATCCTTCACGGCGTTGAACGTGAAGGCGACATCGTGGGCTGTGATCGGCGTGCCGTCGCTCCATTCGGCGCCGGGCTGCATGCGCACATCGATCACCCAGCGGTTGCCGTCAGGCGCACCCTTCGGGGGCTCGACGTCAGCGGCCAGGCCGGGAACGATGGTGAAGGTCGGGAATGCGGGCCCGTACAGGGACGGCAGGGTGGGGCCGAGGGTGTACTGGTTCCAGACGTCCGGCTCCGTGTCGAAGTACGCCCACGGGTTGTCGGTGGTCGGGTTGCTGAAGATAGCGACCTTGTAGGTGAAGCCGGGCGGCGCCGCCACCGTGGTGTCAGGCGACGGGGATGTTTCCCCGGTTCCCGTGACGGGGGCAGTGGATGTCGAGGCGGTCTGACTATCGGTCGACGGTGCTCCCGTGGTCGCCGGAGTGGTGGCGGCGGTGTCTCCCGAACCAGCCGAGCCTCCGCACGCGTAAGCAGCCATCGCCACCAGCACCGCTATCGCCAGCCGCTTGGATGTGCGGAACTCCCACCTGGCCCGCATGACCTCGTTCTTGTCCCTCGGCATCGGGTGGGAACGTTAGCCCCGGCGCCGCCGTGCGGGGGTGATACACTCCGTTGGCACGGGCTGTGGCGCAGCTTGGTAGCGCGCTTGACTGGGGGTCAAGAGGTCGTGGGTTCAAATCCCGCCAGCCCGACCATCCCGTGACCGGCTCTCAGAAAACCCATCGGTAGAGGGCCACTGCTCCCTGCACCAGGCGCCAGCCGAGGTAGAGGGCTGCCAGCACGACCATCAGCTTGAAGCTGAACGGAGCGCCGGGGGGAGCGCCCTTCCGGCCGGGGCCGGCCGGACCGGTCATCTGCCGCCGGTGCGCCCGGCGCCACGCCGTACCACCATCCGAACCGGCGTGCCCGTGAAGTCGTAGGCCCGGCGGATCCGCCTTTCCAGGAATCGCAGGTAGGTGCTGTCGAGCGTTCCTCCCTTCACGAACAGGGCGATGGTGGGAGGGACCGAGCGGGACTGCGCGGCGTAGAGGATCCTGGGCCGCCGACCCTTCCTCATCGGAGGTGGGTGCTGGGCCGCCAGGTCGGTGATGAGCCGGTTGAGAATGGCCGTGGGGATGCGGCGGGATCGGTTCTCGAGCACCATCCTGAGCGCAGGGCCCAGCCGGTGCAGGCGCGCGCCGGTGAGGGCCGAGATGCGGAGAACCGGCGCCCAGCCGGCGAAGCCCAGCCTGGTGCCCATTTCGTACGTGGTCTGCTCCCGTTGCTCGAGGTCGGCCGCGTCCCACTTGTTCGCCAGGATCACCAGCCCGGCGCCCGAATCAGCGGCCAGGCGGGCGATTCGCTGGTCCTGGTGGGTGACACCGTCGGCGGCGTCCACCATCAAGAGGGCGGCGTGGGCGCGGCGCAGCACCTCCCGGGCCCTGAGCACCGAGAAGAACTCGACATCTTCCGACATCTTCGGCTTGCGGCGCATGCCGGCGGTGTCGATGAGCCGGTAACCGTCGCCGTCCAGTTCGATCATCACATCGATGGGATCCCGGGTGGTGCCCGGTACGGGCGAGACCAGCACGCGCTCGTCCCCGACCAGCCGGTTCAGGAGCGTGGACTTCCCCACGTTGGGGCGTCCGATCACGGCCACGTCGGGCACCGGATCCTCGACGATGTCCCCGTCGGGGGGATCCGGCAGGCGCCGTACCAGGACGTCCAGCAGGTCGGCCACACCATGGCCGTGGATGGCCGAGACCGGCAGGGGTTCGCCCAGGCCCAGCCGCGTGAAGGCCGCCGACTCCCTCGACAGGGTGTCGTTGTCGGCCTTGTTGGCAACCATCACCACGCGATCGGTCTCGGGTCGCAGGAGCCGGGCGACCGCCGCGTCGTCCGTGGTGATCCCGCCCTGGGCGTCGACGACGAGAAGGATCAGATCGGCGGCGGCAATCGCCATCTCGGCCTGGATGGAGATGTCCTCTACGAGATCGGCGTCCTTGCCCTGCTGCCACCCGCCGGTGTCGACGACCGTAAAGCTCCGGCCGCCCCATTCGGCAGGGAACTCGCGCCGGTCACGGGTCACACCTGGCTTCTCCTGCACCACCGCGGCTCGGCGGCCCACGATGCGGTTGGCCAGGGTCGACTTTCCCACATTCGGGCGACCCACGATGGCGACGAGAGGTTTCGGAGAGGACAAGAGGAACCGCCAGGCGTTTTGCGGATGCCTGCTCATGAACACCCGTCCTCCGGATTCTAATCCCCGGCCCGGTCCTTCCCATCGGCGGGGCGACCGGAGGGCTCGACTCCGCGACTCCGACACAGCTCGAGCACCCTGCCTATGACCTCGTCAGCGGTGAGGGTGGACGTGTCGATGGCCACCGCGCTCTTCGCCGCGGTGAGGGGGGACGTAGCTCGCGTCGAGTCGAGCCGGTCCCGTTTTCCCAGCTGCGTGGCGACTTCCCGGAGCGTCGTCGAGGTCTCACCGGCCCGGCGGTGGGCTCTCACGCCGGGCGGGGCGTCGAGATAGACCTTTACAGCCGCGTCGGGGAAGACAACGGTTCCGATGTCGCGCCCTTCGACGACTGCCCGGTCTCCTCGCGCCGCCACCCATGCCCGCTGCCGGTTCACGAGCACCATCCGGAGACCCGGAAGCGGGGCCAGGCGGGAGGACGCGGCGGTGATGGTCTCCGAGCGGATGGCGGCACTGACATCGATGCCCTCGACGAACATGGCGCCGTCGCGGTAGTCGAGATCGGCGCCGGCCAGCACCGCCAACACCGCTCCCTCGTCCTCGGGATCGATCCGGTGGAGCCTGACCAGCAGGGCGGCGGCCCGGTAGAAGGCGCCGGTGTCGAGGCTCTGGTAGCCGAGCGCCCGGGCCACCCCCCTGGAGACGGTGGTCTTGCCTACCCCGCCGGGCCCGTCGATGGCGACGACCGGCCTGGTGGCGGCGGCGCTCACAGGCTCTCGAGCATGTCGAAGAACCCGGGCCAGGTCTTGGCCACGCAGTCCGGGTCCTCGATGACGATCCCGGGCCGCGCCAGGCCGGCGACCGCGAATGACATGGCCATCCGGTGGTCGTCGTAGGTGCGGATACGCGCCGGGCGGGGTGGACCGGGATGGATCTCGATCCAGTCCGCACCGGTCTCGACCCGGGCGCCCAGCCTGGTGAGTTCGGCCTCCAGGGCCGCCAGCCGGTCGGTCTCCTTCACACGGAGGTTGGCGATGTTGGTGAACCTGGTCGCGGAGCGGGCGAACGTGGCGACCACCGCCAAGCCGAGTGCGGCGTCCGGACAGTGGTTGAGGTCGGCATCGACGCCCTCCAGGCGGGGAGGGCCTGTAACCGCGATCCCCCTGCCGGTCGTGGACACCACGGATCCCATTCTCTCCAGCACACCGAGTGCGGACATATCGGCCTGCGTGCTGCCGGGGTGGATCCCGGCCACCGTGATGGTGGCGCCGGTGATGGCCGCGGCCGCCCACGGGTAGACGGCGGCGGAGGCATCGGCCTCGACTTCGAACGAGGTGGGCCGGTAGCCGGTCGGGGCGACGGTGATCGTATCGGGCCCGACCCAGCGGGCATCGGCCCCGAAGGAGGCCATCACCTCGAGAGTCGTGGTCAGGTAGGGCCGCGACACCGTCCCCTCGGACAGATCGATGGTCACGGTTCCGTCCGCTCGGGGAGCGCTGAGCAGGACGGCGGAGATGAACTGGCTGGACACGGTCCCGTCGATCGTTATCCGGCCGCCCCTGATGCCGCCTCCGGATGTCCGGACCGGCGGGTAGGAGCCGTCCCGGTCGGCCTCGACCACGGCCCCGAGACCTCGGAGGGCCGCGACGAGGGCGCCGATGGGTCGCTCCCGCATCCGGGCGGTTCCGTCGATGATGCTCGGACCGTCGGCAAGCACTGCGGCAGCGGTAATGAAGCGGGCGGTCGTTCCGGAGGCTCGCGCGTCGAGGCGCCCTCCGCCGTGCAGTGCACCGTCCGATCTCACCACCAGTCCGGCACCGGCGTCCGAGACTCGGACTCCCAGATTCCGTAGGCAGCCGATCATGGCGCCCGTGTCGTCGCTCCGGAGGGGTCCGGCGAGGCGGGACTCCCCCGCGGCGAGGGCGGCCGCCACCAGGGCCCGGTTGGTGATGCTCTTGGAGCCCGGCGGCCTGACCGTGCGGTCGGAAACCGTTCGCGGCCTGACCTCGTAGGTGTTCACCGTGGCGTCCCGCCGTGATGGACCTCCCGGTCCTTCCGGGCCCGATGGAACGACCGCACCTCGGTCACCTCCAGGTTCCGCCACTCCCCGGGCTTGAGCGCACGGTCGCGCAGGGTGCCGATCGCCACCCTGTGGAGGCGTATCACCGGGTAGCCGGCCGCCGCGCACAGGCGGCGAACCTCTCGGTTTCGTCCTTCGGCCATGGTCAACTCGAGATGGGAACGTCCTGTTGCCGCACCGATCCTACGCACCGCTACCGGTACGGCCGGACCGTCCGCCAGCTCGACGCCGTGGCGGAGCCGGGACAGGTCGGCCCTGGAGGGATTCCCCCTGACCAGCACCTCGTAAGTCTTGGTGATGCCGGAGCTCGGATGGGCGATGAGGTGGGCGAACGAGCCTTCGTTGGTCAGCAGCAGCAGCCCGGTGGAGTCCGCGTCGAGGCGTCCTACCGGGTACACCTTGGGAAGGGGCGGCACCAGGTCGACCACCGGTGTCCGGCCGTGGGGGTCGCAGGTGGTGCTGATCACCCCGAACGGCTTGTTCAGCAAGTAGTAGACCAGGCCGGGATCGACCGGGAGCGGAACCCTGTCCACCAGCACCTCGGCCCGGCCGGGATCCACCCGCTGGCCGGGGATGGCGGTCTGCCCGTCCACGATCACCCGACCGTCCTGGATCATCGAGTCGGCCACCCGGCGGGAGGCCAGACCGCTCCTGGCGATCACCTTCTGAAGGCGTTCAGCCCTCGGTGGTCTGGGGCTCACCGGAACGGGTCGGTGGACGGTCCAGCGCCTCCGCCATCTCGGGCGCGGGCATGTGGTCGGTGAGGGGGGGCAAGTCGGTCAGCGATGCCATGCCCAGGGCTTCGAGGAACCGGCCGGTGGTGCCGTAGACAGCGGGATGGCCCGGTGTGGACAGCCGGCCCTCCTCGGCGACCAGGCCGCGACGTACCAGCGTTCGGAGGGCAGAGGCGGAGTCGACCCCGCGCAGCTCGGAGATCTGGCCGCGGGTGACAGGTTGACGATACGCCACCACTGCCAGCACTTCGAGGGCGGCGGGCGACAGTCGCGACCCGTCATCGGTGGTGGCGAAGCGCTCCAGATACGGTAACGCCTCCCGTTTGGTGTAGAGGCGCCATCCGCCCGCCACATGGCGGAGAACGATGCCGCGGTGATCGGCCTCCAACTCCCGCGCCCAATCCGCCAGACGTTGCCTGACCGTGATCAGCGGCGTCTCGAGGACCTGGGCCAGCTCGGACTCCGGAACTGGATGCTCGGCGACGAAGAGGATCGCCTCCAGTGCGGCGGTGGTATTCACAGCCCCACCCGGTCGCCGGCGGGCCTGTCCTCGGAATGGCGCACCGAGATGTCGTCCGGATCCTCCTGGGAGACCGACACGAACCCCCATCGGGCCAGTTCCAGGACCGCCAGAAAGTAGGCCGCCACCTCCGCCCGGTTCGAGCAATGAGCCACCAGCCGCTCGAAGGTGGACTCCAGCTCCGCGGCCACCCTCCGCCTGATGGCGGCGATGGCGTCCTCGACGGACGGGAGGTCGAGATCGAGGTGATCCATCGGGATGTCCACCTCGGCGCGGTCGTCCTCGTTGACTGAGGTCATGATCTCGGCCAGAACGGCCGGTGTCACCCCTTCGGGCAGGGATGGCGGGTTGCGGGTGCCGAGGTCCCGGTCGATGCCGACCGACCTGCCTACGTAGTGCGAGCCCTGCCTCATGCGTTCGCGGAGAACCGCAGCGACGCCTTGATAGGTCAGGAAGCCCAGCAGGCGGGCCAGCAGCCGGTCCCGCTGGTCGAGCAGCTCCATTTCCTCCTCGAGGTCCACCTGGTCGGGCTCCGGCAGCAGGAAACGGGCCTTGAGGTGGATGAGCATCGCTGCCATCAGGACGAAACCGGAGGCCAGGTCGAGGTCGACATCCTGCTCCTCGATCGATACCAGGTAGTCGTCGATCACGCGGGAGATGCTGACTTCCATGACGTCGACATGGCGGCGGCCGATCATCTTGAGGAGGAGGTCGAGAGGACCTACGAAGACGGGGGTCTCGACCTCGTAGGTCATGCCCGCGCGCCTCGACTTCTGTCCATACGGTGATGGTAGGCGCCGGGTTCGCGGAAACCGAGGAACGCCGATCCGGTCCGTGCGTCAACTCCCTCCCAGGACGGCCCGGTCGGCTGACTGGAGCAGAGCCCAGTCCTCACGAGAGATCTCCTCGGGACGTGCCCGGTGGTGATGGAGGGCGAAGGCGACCACCAGCGGTTCGGCGCCGGCGCGGCGCAGCTCGCGAGCGGCGATCCGGCCGTGGTCCAGGTAGTGGGCGAATCGGACCGGCCCGGCAATGCCGAGCCGGTCCACGATGGTCGCCAGAGACCGTCCCACCGGTCCCAGCCCGGCGCGGTGCTTCCCCACATCGTGCAGCAACGCCGCCCGGACCAGGTCGGCCCGGCGGGGCCGGCTAGCCCGGACCAGTCGAGCCGAGGCCAACCCGTGGCGCTGATCGGCCCGGGGCTGGTCCCAGTACATGGACCGTTCGGCGCCGGTCCTCAACAACGCCGCCACCTCGGCCTGCTCCCCCGGTGCCAGTGGTCGCGCCAGAGTGACGTCGAGGAAGCGTGCCGCCAGGTGGAACGGGCGCGTCCTCAGTCCCTTCTCGCCGTGGCGGTCCCGGCGGCGGGACATCGCTACAGGGCTCTCGGATGGGCTTCCACGTACACCTCGTGGAGGTGCTGGAGCGACATCCGGGTGTAGACCTGGGTGGTGGAGAGGCTGGCGTGCCCGAGGATTTCCTGCACTGTCCGGAGGTCGGCGCCCCGCTCCACCATGTGGGTCGCGGCCGAGTGTCGGAGCACGTGGGGTGAGATGCGGGTACGGGGTATCCCCACCGCCTCGGCATGGGCGCGGACGATTCCGAAGACCCCCTGGCGGGTGAGCCGCCCTCCGCGAGCGTTGACGAAGAGGGCATCGTGATCCCTCCGACTCCGGCACATCTCGACCCGGTCGGGCAGGTAGGCGCTGATGGCCCTGACGGCCGGCTTGCCCAGGAGCACCAGGCGTTGGCGGCCGCCCTTGCCGGTGACGATGGCGCTCAGCGTGTCGAGGTCCAGATCGGTCAGGTCGAGGTCGACCAGCTCGCTGACCCGGACGGCAGTGCCGTAGAGGGTTTCCAGCAGCGCCCGGTCGCGCCTTCCGAGCGGCGCATCGGCGGGTGGCGCCTCCACCAGCCGGATGGCTTCGTGCACGTCGAGGGCCTTGGGGAAGCCCATCCGGGTCCGGGGGGTCTCGGTGAATCGGGTGGGGTCGTCACGTGCCTGGTCCTCAGCCACCAGGAACCGGTGGAAGCCTCGCACCGCGGCCAGCTTCCGGGCGATGGTGGTGGAACGCATGCCCTCCTCATGGAGGCTTGCCAGGAAGCTGTCGACCAGGTCCGGTGTGGTGGTCCGGTCTCCCAGGAAGTCAAGGTACGCCTCCAGGTCGCGCCGGTAGGCGGTGATGGTGTTGTCGCTCAGACCCCGCTCGACCGACAGGACGGCCAGGTAGCCGTCCAGGTGGCCCCGCAGAGGATTAGTGGCCGGAGCACTAGACGTAACCGGGCTCCCGCTCGCTCCCGAGGATCTCCGGCGCCGCTTCCCGGTTGCGGCGGTAGCGATCGGCGGCGGCGATGAAACCGGTGAAAAGGGGATGCGGATCGAGCGGGCGCGACTTGAGTTCCGGATGAGCCTGGGTGCCGATGAAGTAGGGGTGGGAGGGCAACTCGACGAACTCCACCAACTGCTCGTCGGGCGAGATGCCTGTCAGCGCCAGCCCCGCCTGTTCGAGGTCCTTGCGGTAGCGGTTGTTGACCTCGTAGCGGTGCCGGTGCCGCTCGTAGATCAACTCCGCTCCGTAGAGCCCGCGAACAAGGGAGTTCTGCCTGAGCCGGGCCGGGTAGACGCCGAGCCGCATGGTGCCACCCTTGTCCGAGACTCCCTGCTGGCGCTCCATGAGGTCGATGACCGGATGCGGTGTCATGGGCTTGAACTCGGTGCTGTGAGCATCGCGGAGACCGAGCACATTGCGGGCGTACTCGATGACGGCGGCCTGGAGGCCCAGGCAGAGGCCCAGGAAGGGAATCCGGTTGGTGCGGGCATGCGTCACCGCTCGTATCTTTCCCTCGATACCCCGGATGCCGAATCCTCCGGGGACCAGGATGCCGTCCAGGTCGTCCAGGTGGGAACTCCCGAACAGTCCGTCGAGGTCTTCGGCGGGAATCCAGTGGATCTCGGCCCGTACGCCGTTGGCCAGCCCGCCATGGCGTATGGCCTCCACCACGGACAGGTAGGCATCGGGTAGGCCCGTGTACTTGCCTACCAATCCGATGTTGACGGTGCGCTTGGCGGCCACGGCACGCCTGACCATCTGCTGCCAGTCGGCCAGGTCGGGCTCCGGCGCCTCCAGTCCGAGCATGTGCACGATGGCATCGTCGAGATCGTGGTCCCGCAGGATGAGGGGCATTTCGTAGATATCGGCCACATCCGGGGCCGGGATCACGGCGTCGGGATCGACATCGCAGAAGAGGGAGATCTTCTGGCGGACTCCATCGTCGATGGGCTTCTCCGAGCGGACCACGATGATGTCGGGCCGGATGCCCCGGGATCGCAGATCGGCCACCGAATGCTGCGTGGGTTTGGTCTTGAGCTCCTCGGTGGGACCGATCTGGGGAACCAGGGTGACATGGATGTGCACCACGTTGCGTGACCCGACATCGTTGCGGAACTGCCGGACCGCTTCCAGGAAGGGCAGGATCTCGATGTCGCCCACCGTGCCGCCGATCTCGGCGATGACCATGTCCACATCCTCCTGGTCTCCCAGGCGGCGAATGCGGTCCTTGATCTCGTTGGTGATGTGGGGGATCACCTGGACCGTGTCGCCCAGATAGTCGCCCCTCCGCTCCTTGTTGAGCACCGCCAGGTAGACGGATCCGGTGGTGACGTTGGAGTCGCGGCTCAGGCTCTGATCGGTGAAGCGTTCGTAGTGGCCGAGGTCGAGGTCGGTCTCGCCGCCGTCGTTGGTCACGTAGACCTCGCCGTGCTGGAACGGGTTCATCGTGCCGGGGTCGACATTGATGTAGGGGTCAAGCTTCTGGTTGACCACTCGGAGGCCGCGAGCCTTCATGAGCCGACCGAGGGAGGAGGCTGTGATCCCCTTGCCCAAACTGGAGACCACCCCGCCGGTCACGAACACGAACTTCGTCACCGGCAAGACGCTACCACAACGAAGCATCGGGTCCGGGGTTATGGCGGCGGCATGGGGTCCGTGCTCACCCGGTGGGAAGTGGTGCCCGCCTTGCCATGGCGAGGGAACGGAGCTCGCGGGCATGATGATGGCCCCGCTCCGAGTCGGCCAGGCCGGACAGCATCCGGGAAAGCTCGCGAAGGCGGGCGTCCTCCTCGACGATCCGCACACCGGCTCGGAGACCTTCCCGTTCCACCACGATGTGCGAGTCGGCGAAGGCCGCAACCTGGGGAAGGTGGCTGACGCAGAGGATCTGGCGGTCCTCTGACAGGCGGGCCAGCTTGGCGCCCATCGCCAGGGCGGTCGTCCCTCCCACTCCGGAGTCGATCTCGTCGAAGGCCACGACCCGGGCGGCGCCGGTTCCGGACGCCAGCCGCAGTGCCAGGACCAGGCGGCTCAGCTCTCCTCCCGAGGCAACCTTGCCCACCGGGCCGGGGGCGAGCCGGGAGTCGGATGCGAACAACAGATCCACGGTGTCGGCCCCGAACGGCCGCGGCTCGGCCTCGCCGATCTCCACCCGTACCAGCGGGTTGCCGAACCCGAGCTCGCGCAGGTGTCGGCAGGCGCTCTCGGCGATCCGGGTGGCGGAGTCTCTGCGAGCCGCCCGGAGTTCTCGCCCGGCCTCGAGCAGATGGCCGGTGGCCGCGGTATGTTCCTCGTCGAGGCGGGAGGCTCGCTCGATCAGGCCTGCGATCTTCGCCAGCCGGGTCGCGGCCCGGTGCCGGAACGAGTGGATTTCCTCGATGTCCGATCCGTACTTGCGCCGCAGGTCTCCCAGCAGGTTCAGGCGCTGGTTCGCGCGGGCCAGCGCCTCGGGATCGGGCTCGGTTCCCTCCCAGGCCTCCCGGGTAACGCTCAGGGTGTCGGTCAGCGTGGCATCCAGCGCCTCGACAAGCTCGGTAAGACCGCCTCGCGAGGGATCGAGGTCTCGGACGCGCCGCGCCGCGTCCACCACCGGGCCGACGTGGTCGCGGGCGATGCCCAGATCGCGGTGCGCCTCCGCCAGGAGATCAGCCACTTCCTCGGCGTTTCCGAGCCTCTTCGCCTCCAGCTCCAGTGCCATGTCCTCGCCGGGGTGGAAATCGGCCCGGTCGATCTCGCCCACCTGGTAGGCCAGCAGGTCCATCTCGCGTTCCAGTGCCCGCATGTCCCCGCCGAGTTCCGTGCGGAGCGCCTCCACCTCGCGCAGTGCTCGCCAGGCGTCCGCGTAGCCGGCGACGACCCGGTCGGATTCCAACTGGAGATCGATCAGGGCGCGCACCGCCCGGGAACGGGTGATCGCGATCGGATCGTGCTGGCCCACGATCTCCACCACGCCGTCGAGCCTCTCGGCCAGCGCACGGGCCGGGACCATGCGGCCATCGAGGTAGGCGCGGCTGCCTCCCGGGTGTATCGAGCGGGCGAGGACCACCTCCTCCCCGTCCACGAAGAACCTGCCCTCGACCCGGGCCTCCTTACCGTGGGGCCCGATCAGCGCGGAACGAGCGGGGGCTCCGGTGAGCATCCGGAGGGCGCCCAGCATGAGGGTCTTACCGGCGCCCGTCTCACCGCTCACCACCACCATCCCAGGCATGAACCCCACCCGGGCCGTGTCGATGATGCCGAGGTTGGCGACCGACAGCTCGTCAAGCACAGGTCAGGCCAGCGAGAACTTCTGCTTCACGGACGCCGGGAAGGAACGCTCCGCGAAGCAGGCGAAAGTTACGTGACCGGCGCCCTCGACCTCGATCCAGTCCCCCGGACGCACGATGGCGATCTCCCGGCCGTCCACCCCCACTCCCGCCGGGCGGTCCTCCATGACCTCGAAACGGAGCCTGCGGTGTGGCGGGAACACCATGGCGCGGGAGAAGAGGAAATGGGGCGCGACCGGAGTCATCACCAGCATGTCCAGTGCCGGATCGATGAGGGGTCCCCCGGCGGAGAGGTTGTAGGCGGTGGAGCCGGTCGGGGTCGCCACCACCACCCCGTCTGCGGGGTAGTTGATGAAGGGCTCACCGTCTATCGAGATGGCGAGGCGAACGGTCCGCTGGTTCTCGACCTTCTCGACCACCACATCATTGAGGCCGATGGTGGGGGGATCGCCGTTGATCGAGGCGGCCAGCAGCATCCGCTCCGTGGTGAGCCACTCGCCGGAGGCCATCCGGTCCAGGAAGGTCGGAACGTCGTCAGGAAGGGCGTCGGCCAGATAGCCCAGACGTCCGTCGTTGATCCCGTAGAACGGCGCCCCGCTGTCCCTTCCCAGACGCACCGCCTTGAGAACCGTCCCATCCCCTCCGATGGCCACCACCAGGTCGAGACCGGCCTTCCCGCCGAAGGGGGTCGCGGCCACCTCGATGAGGTCGGCCGCGTCCGGCGCGGCCACCACCTCGACTCCCCGGTCCCGGAGGGCGGTCACCATTGCCCGCGTCCACGCCACCGTGCGCCCCTGGCGGATGTGCGGGACGAGCGCGATCCTCATCCGAGATCCTCCACGACCCGTTCCGGATCGATGACCATGGGACCTTGGCGGAACCATCCCAGGACTTCGCGGTTCCCGTTCGCCCCTTGGACGGGCGAACGGATGAGGCCGATCGCTCCCAGGCCGCCTGCGGACAGTCCGGTGACGGTGGAGGCGACCGTGCGTTTCCACAGTGCCGGGTCGCGCAGCACGCCCCGGCGGTCGACCGAACCGGGTCCGGCCTCGAACTGGGGCTTAACCAGCAGGATGTAGTGGCTACCGGTGTTCCCGAGGCTCAGCAGGGCCGGAGCGATCGTCAGCAGCGAGATGAAGGAGACGTCAGCGACGATCAGGCCGAACGGCGCCCCGAGGCGGTCGGGGTCGGCGTGACGGATGTTGGTCCGCTCCACGACAGTCACCCTGGGGTCGTCGCGGACGTGTTCGTGCAGCTGCCCGTATCCCACGTCGACGGCGACCACCCGAGCCACGCGTTGCTCCAGCAGGCAGTGGGTGAAGCCCCCGGTGGAAGCCCCCACATCGATGGCCTCGAGTCCGGCGACATCGAACGCGAACTCCTCCAGGGCGGCCTCCAACTTGAGCCCACCCCGGCTGACGTAGCGAGGGCGAGATGCGGCCCAGCGCAGCGGCGTGCCCTTGCTCACCAGAGTGGCGGGCTTCGGCAACGGTATGCCGGCGACGATCACCCTACCCTCGCGGATCGCCCGGGCGGCGGCGCTCCGCGAGCCGACCAGCCGGCGCCGGACCATCTCGACGTCCAGTCGCCGCATCATTCCCGGGAGTGATGGGACTCGTAGCCCGAGTCAGCCACCAGGTTGTCGAGCATTTCGCGAGCCTGCGGGGCGTCGGTGCCCGCCAATCGGGCCTCGAGGAGCTCGGCCAGCGCAACGGCCGGACCCTCCACCCGGCTCGCGTCCAACCCTTCCACGGCGCGCACGTAGGACTCGATGGCGGCGTCGGTCGGGGGCATATCTTCCGACGCGGGATGGGCGGGCTGCTCGCGAGCCTGGGTCATGCTCCTCATTATTGCGCGTCGGGCCCGGATTGCTACCCATCGGGGTCCGGAGGTCTCGTGGCCGGTGCCGTCCTACCCGCGTACGGAGCCATACGCTCCTAGGGTGGGAAGCGCATGAAGGCAGGCATACCCAACCGGAAGTCGACCGGATGATTCCGATTCGGGATCTGAACCGGGGCATCAGGCGACCCGTCGTCTCCCTGCTGCTGATCGCATCCGTGGTGGCGGTCTATTTCCTGGTCCAGCCGGCGGATCCGGTGGACGAGTACGAGTTCCTGGTGCGCCAGGCGGCCATCGGGTGCGAGATCAGTACCAACGAGGCGGTCTCCCTGGAGGAGATCCGTTCCGAACGGTGCGTTTCGGGCGACGGCGGGGCGGTCTTCCCCGAGAAGTCGCTGCCGCTCAGCGTGGTGGTCTCCATCTTCCTGCACGGCGGCCTGGGTCACCTGCTGGGCAACGTCTGGAGCCTCTGGCTGTTCGGCAACAACGTGGAGGACGCCTACGGCCGGGCCGGCTACCTGCTGCTCTACCTGATATCGGGCGCGGTGGCCACCTTCGGCTTTGTGGCGCTGAATCCGGACTCGACGGCACCCCTGGTAGGGGCCTCCGGCGCCATCGCGGGGGTGATGGGGGCCTACTTCGTCCTGTTCCCGGGGGCGCGGGTGCTGAGCATCATCCCGCCGATCTTCATCCCCTTCCGCATGCCGGCCGCCCTGTTCCTGCTGCTCTGGTTGGGGGCCCAGTTCCTCCTGGCCGGAGGTGCGTCGGGAATCGCCTGGGAGGCCCATGTCGCCGGATTCCTCTTCGGGATGGTGGTGACACTGGTGCTGCGGCGCGGCCTGACCGCCCGTCTGGCCGACCTCAGGTTACGGAACGCCGATCCGGCCGGCTACTCCTGAGTTCATCGCCGACCCCGGATCGGTCATGGATCGGGGTTGGGGCGGGATGCGAATATCAGGGTCAGAGGCCCAGCCGGTCCAGCAAGTCGTACATGGTCGGCGTGAGAGGCCATGATCGCAGGTCCTCCAGCGGGACGAAGGCGACGTCAGCTGCGTCGTCCCCGGCGCGCAGTTCCCCGCCCGTCACCTTGCCGGTGAAGTCAACCAGGACGACATGGTGCTCGGGGGGCTCCGAGGCGCCCAAGGATTCACCGGTCCAAACCACGTCGCCCAACGCCACCTCGAGGCCGGTCTCCTCCCTGATCTCACGGATCGCGGCGTCGGTCAGGCGTTCGCCGTAGCGGACCTTGCCCCCGGGTATGGCCCACGATCCGGTCAGGATGCCCCTGCCGCGCTCCACGAGCAGCATCCGGCCCTCGTCGATCACCACCACACCCACACCAACCAGCGGTGATGGCCGGTGGCTCACGACTCGACCGTTGGCCGGTAGTGGGCCCGGATACGGCGCCCGCC
The DNA here is from genome assembly GCA_022827785.1 of Acidimicrobiia bacterium. GTDB lineage: Bacteria > Actinomycetota > Acidimicrobiia > Spongiisociales > Spongiisociaceae > Spongiisocius. The sequence goes on along the minus strand of JAJEIM010000009.1, from coordinate 104,250 downwards.
GTCGCCCAGGTCGCTGTGATGCATGACGATCGACCGTGCCGCGAATCCCCCCGCTTCGAAGAAGTTCTTGGCGAGGCGGTGACCAGGCAGGACATGGGCGTCGAAGAGTTGGTGGCCGGTGCCACGGAAGTCCTCCAGGAGCGTGTCGCGCATCACCTCCCCAACCCCGACCCCGCGGGCGTCCTGCTCCACGAAGACCATTCGAATAGCGGCTACCCGCACCCCCGCCTCGTGGGCGAGCAGCGGCCGCGAGCGGCCCAGGATGAATCCAAGCGGGTAGCCGTCTATCTCACCGAGATAGACGCGGGTGCCGGCGTCGTCGAGGCAGGCCAGAAACGACTCCTCGACAGGTTCGTCCAGGCCATCGGCCCGGGGCCACATGGGGTGGATGGCCACCATCTCGGCCTCGAGCTTGCGATAGAGGTCGACCAGGAATACCACGTCCGCGGTGTCGGCGGGCCGGGCAGTGACCGAGATGTCCATGCCACAGACGGTAGCGAGGAACGTGCCCAAGCTCCCAGACCGGCGGACTCCATCGCCGGCCCGGCGTGATCAGGCGCAGTCGCGACAGAGGGCGTCAGCGGCTAGCTGCACCTTCTTCAGGCGTAGAAAGCACGACCGGCAGACGAACTCGTCGCCCCGCATTTCCTCTGCCTTGATGTCGAGGTTCATCTCGGAGCGTCGGATCTCCCGGATCTCGCCGGTCTCGTCCACCAGCATGGTGGCCGACTCGGTCGCCTCGACGGTTTCCAACTCCTCCGCCTCCAGGGCGTCGAGTTCGACGGCGCCGTCGCCGTTCTCGTCATCGTCGTCCCCGTCACCGGCTTGGCCGTCGGGGTTCTCGTTGTCCAGGTCGTTGCCGCCTTCCCGGTCGAACGGATCTCGGATCGTGTCGTCCAAAACCTCTATTCCCCCCGTCTGATCGCGGCGAGAGTATACGCATGCGCTCCCGGTCTGCGAACAGTAACGCCGCCATGGGTCGGGTGCGACGGATTCAGATCATCAATCGGAGGCATCCCGCTTGAAGCCGGACCAGGAGCGGGGTCCGGCCGATGGGTTCCCCGTCCACCTCGACCGGCCAGGGCGGATCGGTCTCGATCCGGGCCTCGGGGGCTACGAACCGCCGGACACCGGGGTCGGCTAGGTGATCACCGCCTCTTGCCTTCCGCATCAGGGCAGCCACCTCTCTCCGGCGGCTGGTGATGATCTGCACGTCGAGCAGGCCGTCCACCATCGAGGCCCGGGGGGCGATGTTGAACCCGCCACCGAAGAACTGGGCGTTGGCAGCCACGACGGTGAGGGCCGGGCCGGAGAACTCCCGCCTGCCGGCCTGGACCCGCGCGTCGATCCTGCGCCAGGAGGGCAGCGACGCGGCGACTGCAACGACGTAGCGGAACGCACCGAGGCGACCCGGTATGCGTTGGGCGGTCCTGGCGGCCGACGCCGTCGCGCCGGCGCTGGCCACGTTGAGGAAGTACCTCCGTCCCCACTCGCCCATGGCCAGGCCGACGTCCACCGGATAGGGCGCCCCTTCGACCAGTCGAGCGGCCGCCCGGTCCAGGTCGGAACCGATCCCGAAGGTCCGGAGCAGGTCGCAGCCGGTGCCGCCCGGGAGGATCCCCAGGAGCGGCGCCGCCTTCCACCGATGGGCCATGATCTCGTTGAGCACAGCGTTGACCGTCCCGTCTCCCCCCACTGCCACCAAACGCCGCCGGTCGGCGCGGGCGGCGCCCCTGACGGCATCCCTCAGCGCGGCCGTCCCGTCCACCTCCAGGACGTCGGCGGGCACGGAAAGGGACTGCAGAGTGGCCAGAGTGTCGTCCTTGGCCGACCGGCCCCGGCCGGCATGCGGGTTCACCAGCACCAGCCAGGGAGTCATACGACGCCGCCGGCGGTGACGATTCCCCGATCGATGGCCTGGCGGGCGCGGCTTGCCGCGCTTTCGAGGTCGCCGGTCCCCAGGACACGCGCCGCGTCTCCCACCTGGCGCAGGAGGTCGAGAACGGATCGGGTGGTACGGACGAAGTCCCCGGCGGCGAGAGAGCCCTCGTCGAGGAGCTCCTCCAGGTCGAGCCGGAGCGCCCAGGCATAGGCGAGCCAAGCGAACCCGGGATGGGGAAAGCGCGTCACGGGTAGGCCGTGGTGTCGCTCGGCGGCGGCGAGGTCTTCCGCCAGATCCACCAACCGGCACCAAGCATTCTCGAGGGGCGTCGTGGGCCAGCCTTCCGGCTCGTCCGCGTCCCGGCGCGGCTCGTAGGCGAAGGCGGATACCAGGGCCACCAGTTCCGGCGCCCGCAGCCCGTCGAAGACCCCGTCGCGTGTCGCCTCGACGAGCAAGAGGCCCAAGTCGTTGTATACGACCCGGAGCGCCTCTCCCCCGGGTTCGAGCGCCCAGTCCCGGATGTGTCCGCGTTGCTCGAGGAGCCGCCGGGCCCGGTCGAACCTCTCCAGGAGAGTGCTCCGGCGAGGTCCCGACCTGCGGGCGCTCCCGTTGCCGCGGCGCCGGCCGCGCCGGTCCTGGAACTCCGCGAATGAGGCTGCGAGGAGCCGCTCCGCCTGGCGGCGGGAGTAGTTGGCCACCAGGTTGACCAGCATGTTGTAGGTGGGACGGAAGCTGGACCGGAGGGGGTGGCTGCCGAGCCGGGCGATGGACGCCATCCGCTCGAAGGGCACGAAGGGGGAATGCAGCACCACTCCGTGGCCCACCGTATCGATGCCCCGCCGTCCGGCCCGACCTGTCAGTTGGGTGAACTCACCGGGGAGCAACAGCTCATGGCTCTCGCCCGTGAACCTTGACAGCCGGTCGAGGACGACGGTCCGGGCGGGCATGTTGATGCCCAGCGCCAGAGTCTCGGTGGCGAACACCACCTTGATCAGCCCATCGCAGAAGAGTTGCTCCACCACCTCCTTGAAGGCGGGCACGAGGCCGGCATGGTGGGCCGCTACTCCCCGCTCGAGCCTGGCCAGCCACCGGTCGTGTCCCAGGGTCCGCAGGTCGGACCCTGCGAGGTGGCTCGTACCCTCCTCGGCTCGGCGCCGGATCTCGTCGCGTTCGGTCGTGTCGGTGAGCCGGATTCCGGTCGCGACGACTTGGTCGGCCGCATCGTCGCACCCGGCCCGCGAGAACAGGAAGTAGATGGCCGGGAGCAGGTCGAGAAAGGCAAGATGCTCCACCACCGAGGTTCTCCTGGGGGACGAGAACCTGCGGCGACGGCCACCCCTCCGGGCCAGGAGGCGGGGAATGGCGGCATTGGGACGGATCCCGCCGGACCCCTCCATGTAGAGCGGCAGGAGATGCACCTCCCGGTCGAAGCGGTCCCAGACCGACCACCACCGTTCGAGGCGCACCGGACGGTGCTCCTCGACGACCAGCTCGGTGGGTCCCCTGCGGGAGCGCAACCAGTCGGTGAACTCGGCCGCGTTGGAGACGGTGGCCGACAGGCACACCAACCGGATATGGGGTGGAGCGTGGATGATCACCTCCTCCCAGACCGCGCCGCGGAACCGGTCCTGGAGGTAGTGGACCTCGTCGAGGACCACAGTATCGACCCTGGACAGGTCGGATCCGGCGTAGATCATGTTGCGCAGCACCTCTGTGGTCATCACCACCACGGGAGCATCGTGGTTGATGGTGTTGTCGCCGGTGAGCAACCCGACCCGGTCGCTTCCATGGATGGCGCCGAAGTCCCGGAACTTCTGGTTGGACAGCGCCTTGAGAGGCGTGGTGTAGAACACGCGGCGCCGGTTGGCCAGGCTCAGGTGGATGGCGGCCTCCGCTATCAGGGTCTTACCGGCGCCGGTGGGCGCGGTCACGACCACCGAACGGCCCATTTCCACTATCTCGGCGGCCATTACCTGGTAGGGATCCGCCGTGAACGGAAGGGATTCGAAGAAGGTGTGAACCCTCATTTCTTCAGGGTCAGGCGGATCAGCCAGATGGTGGCCTCGTAGAAGAGGTAGAGGGGGGTCGAGAGCAGCAGGAGCGTGACCGGATCGCCGGTGGGGCTCACCGCGGCCCCCACCACCACGATGATGAGCACCGCCCAGCGTCGACCGGCCGCAAGCTTGTCCGAGGTAACGGCGCCGGCCGCGGCCGCGCCGAACAGGAACACCGGGAACTGGAACGATATGCCGAAGAGCAATAGGAACCGGATCACGAAACGGGTGTAGAGCTCGACCGTCCACAGGTTCTCCAAGTCCTCGAAGATCGAAACGAGGAACGCCACCGCCCGGGGGAGGCTCCAGTAGGCGAATCCGACGCCGAGGCAGAACAGTGTGACCAGCGCCGCCACCACCGGGAACGCCCACTTGCGTTCTCTCCGGGTAAGCCCCGGGTTGATGAAGGCCCATGCATGGAATGCGATCACCGGGCTGGCCAGGACCGTCCCGCCGAAGAGCGCCATTCTCATCGCGATCGAGAACTGGTCGGTGGGGCCGGTCACCACCAGATCCCGCCCGGCCACCTCGCTGTAGGAGTTCTGCAGCAGGTGGAGCATCTGGTTACGAAAGAAGAAGGCGACCACCGTGCCGACCCCCACCGCGATGAAGGTCTTGACCAGACGTGACCTGAGCTCCGTGAGGTGCTCCATCAGCGGCTGGCCGGAGGGATCGGTCCCTTCCGTCATTCGCCCTTGTCCGGTGGCTCGTCCTCTCCAGGGCCGGCAGGGGGATCCCGGAGCTGGTCGCCGTCCCCTGCCGGGACGTCCGTGGCAGGGCTGCCCTCAGCAGGTGGGCCGGGCTCTTCGATCGGTACCACGTTCTCGGGCATCGGGTCGTCCAGCCCCGCCCAGACTTCGCTCGGCGACACGCCCACCGGGGGTTCGGGGGCCACCCATCGTGCCTCGGGGGCCTCCGGGACGGGAGTCGCGGCAGCCGGGGCGGGTTGGCCGGCGTCTTCCAGGGATTGCCTGATGTCGCGGTCCACCGCGCCGGCGGCATCGGCGGTCTCCGCCAGCGTGCGCTTCACATCGCTAACCGGTTCGGCCAGATCCTCGCGGAGTTCCTTCATCGGCTCGCGTATGGGAGCGACCTCCCGCTCGATCCCCTCGCGAAGGTCTCTCACGGCGCCCCGGAGCTCGCGGACGTACTTGCCGATGGTGCGAGCTATTTCGGGCAGGCGGTTCGGTCCGAAGACCACCAGGGCAATCACTGCGATGGTGAGAATCTCGAGACCGCTGAACGTGTCGAACACGATCCCATGCTACCGGCGCACGCCTACCCGCCCCCGACGGCGGTTCAGACCCCGGATGCCTCGTATCGGGCCAGGATCGCCTCGCGCAGGCGCCCGGTCTCCTCCCGTACTTCCCGTCCCTCGATCAAGCGTGCCTGGTCGCCCAGGCGAAGGAGCAGGCGGGCTCCGACCCGTGCGTCCGACATGGCGAAGCGGATGACGAGCTCCTCGCCTGTGTCCTCCAGTATCTCGACCGGGTAGTACTCGGCCACCCACCTGGCGCCGGACCGCAGGGCGAGCCGGGCGTAGATGGCGTCGGCGGACGGGGTGTAGTCGACATTCGTAGCGGCCGGTGGCTTGGCCGGAGGTTCGAACACCTCCCCCGACTCGTTCACCGATCGGATCCGGTCCACGCGGAACAGGCGCCGGTCACCGGCCAGACGGCAGTTCGCCAGGAGGTACCAACTCCCCATCGAGGCGTGGACCATCAAGGGTTCGATGGCTCGAACGGTGGTCCGGTTGGTGCTGAGGGACAGGTAGGTGATGGTCAGCACAGTCCCGTCCTGGGCGGCCCGGCGCAGGGTGTCGAGATGGTCGGGCTCGGGAGGCAATTCGGCCGCGATGACGGTTGGGGCCTCCGGGAAGAGGGCGCCGGTCAGCTTCTCCACCGCCCTGGCCAGCGCCTCGTTTCCCTGGGAGGTGCCGGCCACGGCCAGACCGGCGCTGAGCAGGCCCAGAGCTTCGTGTGGCGTGAGCCGGAGCGGTCGCGAGAGGTAGTCGGCCATGTCCAGAACCACCTCGTCCCCGTCCATGTACGCCACCATCAGGTCACCGGGGCCGTAGCCGGGCAGCCCGCAGCAGAAGAGCAGGTTGAGATCGTCGGCGAGCTGGCTACGGCTCGTGTAGCCGAACCGCTCCATGACCTCGGTGACGGTCGGGTAGGGGTTGGCCAGCGCCCACGGGACCAGGGCCAGGATCCGGGCCAGCCGCTGCTGTGTCTTGGAGGCGGTCACCGGCCGGCCTTGAGCCGCCGGACCATCTCGGCCCGGAGTTCCGGAGGGTCGAGGATCACCGCCGCGTCATCGAGTTGTATGACCATGTCGAGCAACGAGTCGCTCATGTAGGGGACCTCCAGGATCGTTCCTCCTGCCTCGGTACGCCCCACGGCCGTGGCATCGGGGAACCGGTCCTCGACCCACCAGGCGATGTCGGCGTCGCACTCGATCAGGGACCGCTTCGGCTCCCGTTGCTCCCAGGGCAGGGACGCCAGGATGTCCCGGGCGCTGAAGCCCTCGGGCCGCGGGAAGGCGTCCGGTTCTCCCACCACCTCGAGCTGCTCCGTCCGGTCGAGCCGGTACGTCCGAATCGTGCCGTCCTGTCCCGGCTCGACCCCCGCGAAGTACCAGTGGCCGCGGCGGTGGTGCATGGCATAGGTGTGAAGGGTGCGCGGCCGGCCCCGGTAGGTGAACCGGAGCCGGCGGCGTTCCAGCACCGCCTGGAAGATGAGGCCGAGGTACTCGCTGCCCAGGCCCAAGTCGGCGCCCACCGGCGTGTCCGTGTCGGCGAGCCGGGCCCCGCCCAGCTTGAGCAGGCCGTTGGCGCCCGACGGCCAGCCTCCGGAGCGCACCATGTGCACCGCGAGGGCCAGCGCGGTCCGCTCCTCGTCGGTGAGTCCCGGTTCGATGGTCCGGTAGTTGCGATCCGGGACCACGTAGCCCCACTCGACCTCCCAGACGTCGGTGGCTTCCTTCTCGAGTTCGATACCCAGCTCGCGCAGGCTGGCCTTGTCCCGCTCGAACTTGCGGTGGAAGGCCTGGTCGGACAGGCTCTGGTACCCGGCGACAGTGTTGCGTATCCGGTCGGCGGTGACGGGACGCGACGAATCGACCAGATATGCCAGCAGGTTGATCAAGCGCTCTACGACGGTGCTCATGGTCTTCCAAATGTACCGATCTCAATGGCCTGTGGCTAGTGGTCACTGGCCACCGGTCACCGGCCACGACAAGGGACCGACCACTGGATGCAGAAGGCTCTCCTCCTCGGAGTTCATAGGCCCGCGATCAGGCGCTCCACCCGCTCGTCGAATGCCTTGAAGGGATCCTTGCAGAGCACGGTCCGCTGGGCCTGGTCGTTCAGTTTCAGGTGGACCCAGTCCACCGTGTAGTCGCGGTTGCGGGCCTTGGCGGCGGCGATGAACTCACCCCGGAGCCGGGCGCGGGTGGTCTGCGGAGGCTTCTCCTTGGCGATGGCGATGGCGGCGTCGGTCACGAGGCGCTCCACGACACCCCGCCGGGCCAGCAGGTAATAGAGGCTGCGATCCTCCGTCACATCGTGATAGCTGAGGTCCAGGAGCTGGACCCGGGCGTCAGAGAGCGTCAGGCCGTGCCTGGCCCGGTAACGCTCGATGAGGTGGTACTTCGTGACCCAATCGACCTGGCGTTCGAGAGAGAAGGGATCCTTCTCCAGGCCGGTGAGAAGATGCTCCCACATCTCGACGGCTCGCTGCACCGAGGGGGGAAAGCCGGGGCTCCGGGCGTACCGGATGATCCGATCCAGGTACTCCCACTGGATGTCAAGGGCCGACAGCATCCGGCCGTTGGCCAGTCGAACCGGTTGCCGGCAGGTCGGATCCTGGCTGATCTCCCGGATGGCCCGGATGGGGTTAGCCAGGGTCAGGTCCCGGAACACCACGTCCGCCTCGATCATCTCCAGCAGAGCGACGGTGGCGCCCACCTTGACGTAGGTGGCGTATTCGTTCATGTTGGAATCGCCGGCGATCACATGAAGCCGCCGGAAGCGCTCGGCGTCGGCGTGAGGCTCATCACGCGTGTTGATGATGGGCCGCGACCTCGTTGTGGCCGAGGAGACCCCCTCCCAGATGTGGTCGGCGCGTTGCGAGATCGAGAAGACAGGCCCCTTGGCGGTCTGAAGGAGCTTGCCCGCCCCCGAGAAGATCTGGCGGCTGACCAGGAACGGTATGAGGATGTCCAGCATCTTCTGGAAGTCCGCCTTGCGGAGCACCAGGTAGTTCTCGTGGCACCCGTAGGAGTTGCCGGCCGAGTCGGTGTTGTTCTTGTAGAGGAAGATGTTCCCCCTGATGCCGTCGTTCCGGAGCCGCTGTTCGGCGGAACGCTGGAGATCCTCCAGGACTCGTTCCCCGGCCTTGTCGTGCGCCACCAGATCGAGGAGGTCGTCGCATTCCGGCGTGGCGTACTCCGGATGGCTGCCCACGTCCAGATAGAGCCGCGCTCCGTTCTCCAGGAAGACGTTCGAGGACCTGCCCCAGGTCACGACCCCCCGGAACAGGATGCGGGCCACCTCATCGGGACTGAGGCGGCGCTGGCCACGAAGGGTGCACGTGATCCCGAACTCGTTCTCGATTCCGAAGATGCGCCGGTCCATGGCTCGATAGGCTAAACGCACCGGCGGCCGGTCCTGCCGGCCACCGGCCTATTCGGGGGTTGCGATCCCGCCGAGTTCTTCCTTGGTCAGGCGGCGGAACCGGCGCGGCGGACCCTCCCGCGCCAGGAGGGCGCCCTCCCAGCCGTCGATCGCGCGGTCCTCGACATCCCGGAAGGCTTCGGCGGCCAGGGCCAGGGCTTCCACCAGGCCGGGAGTAGCCTCGTAGGCGTCTCCCAGCCGGTCGGACAGTTCGTCGGCCTGCCCGCCGATGGCCGTGTAGCCGCGCTTGTCGTACAGGGTGCCGTCGTATGTCACCTTGAACAGGCGGTCCTCGGCCACGGTCCGGCCGACCTCCGCCACAAGCACCTCCACCTCGAAGGGCTTGGGTCCCTGAACGAAGATGTTTCCCAGCGTCTGCGAGAAGGCAGACGCCAAGCTCTTGCCGGTGACGTCACGGCGCCCGTACTGGTATCCCTTGATGTCTGCGTAGCGGATTCCCGCCACGCGCAACGACTCGAACTCGTTGTACTTGCCGACTCCGGCAAAGGCGATCCGGTCGTAGATCTCGGAGATCTTGGTGAGAGTGCGGCTGGGGTTCTCCGCCAGCAGCAGTACACCCTCCTGAACCTCCAGGGCGGCGATCGATCGCCCTCGGGCGATGCCCTTGCGGGCGTACTCCGCGCGGTCCTTGACCAGCTGCTCGGGGGCTACGTAGAACGGGAGGGTCACCGGACCACCTCCAATGCCCGTTCGGCTGCCGCCGCGACCGCTGTCTCGTCGACCTCCTCAACGCCGTCGGCGGTGACCGTGACCACATTGGGGTAGATCCCGCGCCGAAGGTCGGGACCTCCGGTCGCCAGGTCCTGGCCGGCTGCTGCCACGAGTGCGGCGATGCTGTGGTCGATGGCCTCGGTCCGGGCGGATCCGGGGCTGTATACCGTTCTCAGGTATGCCCGTGCTTCCCGGCTCCCCGACCCGGCGGCGCCGAAGTCCCGCTCCTCGTAGCGCCCTCCGATGGCGTCGAAGGTGAACACGTGCCCGGTTCCGTCGTCGGGATCGATCCCGCAGAACAGGGGTACCACCACGAACCCCTGCAGGGCCATGGGAAGCTGGGAACGAACCATCCGGGCGAGGTAGGTGGCCTTGCCGTCCAGGCTGAGGCGCACGCCCTCGAGCTTCTCGTAGTGCTCCAACTCGGTCTGGAAGAGGCGGATCAACTCGACTCCGAGCCCCGCCGTTCCCGATATGGCGACGGCCGAGTAGGAATCCGCCGCGAAGACCTTCTGGATGTGGCGATGGGCGATGTCGTAGCCGGCTGTAGCCTGGCGATCCCCCACCATCACCACCCCGCTGTCGTAGCGGAGGGCCAGCACCGTGGTGGCGTCGGGAGGTTGGAAGCCGGCCGGCGCGCCATCGGGTCCCAGCGCCCACTCAGGAGCGAGATCGAGCGACCTGATCAGCTCGGTGAAGCTGGCGCCGGGCAGGGGCGCTCCGAGAGGAAGCAGGCTACCTGTCACTGGCCGCCCTTCTGCACGTAGTTCTTGACGAACTCCTCGGCGTTCTCCTCTAGTACGGAATCTATCTCGTCCAGGAGTTCATCTATCTTGTGAACGCCGCCTTGCTCGGCTACGTGCGGAGATGCCGTAACCGGCTCGGAGACCGCGCCGGGACGGCGCCGGGTCCGTTCTTGTTCCTGTGCCATCTCTTTCCTCCTAGTGGTCTGTCCGCGAAAGCACAAGCCGCCGCATACCCTTACGCTTTCCTACTCCATTTATGGCCGCTAGCTGGGGCTTTGTGGATTCTGTCAGGATCGAAGGGGCTCTGAGCAGGCAGTTTCCGATCCGAAGAAAGGCATACAAGAAGGCATCGAACCTGTTACCCTCCTGCGTAACAGCTACGGAGGAGAGGCGAGATGGCGAGGGCCAAGGACTCCTGGACCACCACCAGGAGGGCGGACTGGACGGGTAGGAGCGGCCAACGCCTGACGGCTGCTTTCGTGAGGACCGCACCGGTCGGCAGACATGGTGACGGCTACGGCTCCAACGGGTTGAGTCTGATGGTCTCAAGACGGACTAACGGTAGCCTGTCGAGGAAGTGGCATCAACGGCTGCGGACTAACGGCAAGGTCCGGATGGTGTCGCTCGGCAGCTACCCGGAGATGAGCCTGCGGGAGGCTCGGATCGCAGCAGCCGCCAACTGGGAGGCGGCCAAGGCCGGTCGGGACCTGTCGCTGGGGACGGGGGATGTCACGTTCCAGGACGCCACCGAACGGGTGATCGCAGCGGGTACCTGGAAGGCCGGGAGTCGCATCCCGGCGAACTGGCGCAACAGTTTCAAGCGCTATGTGTATCCGATGATCGGTAGCAAGCCGGTGGGCTCGGTCACCAGCGGCGACATCATGGCCATCCTGGAGCCGATCTGGGGGACAACACCGGAAGCGGCCAAGGTGCTCAAGTACCGGCTGGGTCGGGTGCTGAAGTGGGCTCGGGCGCAGAACCTCCTCACCGATGATCCGATGGCGGCCGTTCACGCCTCGCTGTCGGCTGCGAAGAGAAAGGCGTCGACGAAGGTGATCACGGTCGAGATGGTGCGGGAAGCTCTGGCGGCGGTCGATGTCTGCTCGGTCACCGAACCTGTCCGGCTGGCGATCCACTTCATGGTGTTGACAGCGTGTCGGTCGGCTGAGGCACGGGGCGCTCGCTGGGCTGAGATCAACCTGGAGACGGCTACGTGGACGATTCCCGCCGAGAGGATGAAAGCGGGGCGGGAGCATGCGGTCCCGCTGTCTGGGGAGGCTGTGGCGGTGCTGGATATAGCCGCTGAGAAGTGGGGCAAGGATGACCTGGTGTTTCCCTCCCCGGTGTCGGGTAGGGAAATCAGCCACTCGACTATCAGTTCGCTGTTCAGGACCATCGGCGCTGGGATCGTGCCACATGACACAAGGCGATCTTTCAGAGATTTCTGCGCCGAGAACAATGTCTCGCAGGAGTTGGCCGAACAGGCTCTGGCCCATCGTACGGGGGGGTCTGTGGAGATGGCCTACAGGCGATCCCAGTTGGTCGAGCCCCGACGGGAAGTCATGGCTGCCTGGGCTCGGGCGGTGACAGAAAGCCCCGGCTGATGGTATATAATGGACAGCAGGTAGTCCATTGACGGACGTATCTCAGATCACCCGGCTGAGCCCCCGATTACGGGGGCTTTGCTGGTTATACTGGGGGTTGTGAATCTGAGACACGGCGTCCAATGGCTCATCTGCCAGACCTGGTAGATCAGCTCTATGCCCGGGGGGCGTTGATCGCCAAAACCCCCTACTGGAACTGGCATCCCACTCGATCGGATGTAGTCGGTTGTCTGTTGCAGACCGGATCGGTGATCTTGATTCCCGCCCGTTTGGGTGTGATGGTCGTCGACGTGGATCGGTGTCCTCATTCTCCGCCGGTCTGTGATCCCTGTCTCATCCGTCTCGTCAAGAGGATGGGTCCGAACTCTGTGCTGGGCTGGTGGAGGTCCGGCGGCAGGAAGGGCGGCGCTCATCTGGTCGTGTCCGCTGCCAATCACCGGGGCGGCAAACGTTTCGAGGCTGATGGGGTCAGCGGTGACATCCTTTATCGCCAGCCATGCGAGGTAAGAGACGCTGCCAGGGCTGATCGACTGGCCACGCTGTCGGCTGCCCTGGGGCGGGCAGACGGGGCTCCTGAGGCCGATCTGGACGCCATAGGCAGGACTACAACCAAGGTGCGGTCGGGATCGTTCGAGCCAATCCCTTACACGGCAGCCCAGCAGTCGCACGGGGGACATGAGTCGACCAGGCGCAGACGGCTGAAGAATCTGAAGCGTAGTTGTGCGATAGCCCGACGGCTGGCCCACGGGGAGAGCCAGCGGTCCATCTCGGGGTCGCTGAGGATGCGGTCCCGCAGCCCGGTGCGTACGGTCGATTCCTACATCGATGACCACGGTACCGAGGCCCATCACGCCCGTTTCCGGGTGTACAAGGCATGGCTGGATGAGGTGGGCAGGCTCCCCAAGGGCGTCAATCGGGACATCCAGATTGCGAGATACCGGTGCATCATCAGGGCTGCTCAGGTAGCCATGATGGGACGCAAGGCCAGAGCCAGGGCTGGGCTAAGTGCTATCCCCCCCGTAGGGGGAGGCCAAAAATCCGGCCACCAGGATGCGGGAAAAAAAGGGTCAGTAGGGCTGAGATCGTCTCCGATACCGGCCAGATCACCGCCTTGAGGATCAAAAATTCACGTCGGCGGAAAAAATGAAATGCGATTGAATCCTGAGGATCAGAACGCAAATCAAAATATCCCGAGACGAGTTTCCCGTCGTGAAGTAGCCAAGGCCGCCAAAGGCCAACTAGCCTGATGGCCGATGGCGTTCGGCAGTTGTGATGCTTGTGGCATCGAGTTCAGCACTCGCAGGCCGTCGGGTCTGTGTGAGCGGTGCTATCAACGCCGGTGGCATCGAGCCAAGCGGCGGGCTATGGGTGCGAGACCACATTCGGAGCGGGTGCGGGACCACTCGCCTACCGGTGAAATCTGTCAGGATTGTTCTGAGCCTTTACTTCGGGGGAAGTGCGTCAAGGGCCGGTGCATGAGGTGTTATCTGCGGTGGTGGCGGAAGCAGTTGACACCGGAGGCGGTCGAGGCTGAGCGGGAGCGTCAGCGCCGCCGGTACCGGAAAGAGAAGCAACCGGCGCTTGATCCTGAGATCGCTCGGAGAGTGGAGGTACTCCGGGCCAAGGCCTCGATCCGAAGGCAGATAGCAGCCGGTCAACTGGTGCTTGCCAAACCGAAGAGCAGAGAGTTATCAACTCCCGATCCTGAGGCCAGAAACACGATGCCGGTGCCTGATCTCCCGGATACGAAAGATCACCGAGCGTAAGCTGGACGGTCGCTAGACTTAGGTGGTTGATCGACCGGCATGGAAGGGGCGAACGCTGCTCGCGGGTCGCCCTGCCGGTCGCTTTCTTTCAGCTAGTATTGGTGTTGTTGGACAGGCGGTAGCCGGGTGGTGGTTGCTCTTCTTCCATTGCCCGGCTCCTCCCATCAGGTGTTGGGTGCGAGCTCGGTGCGCCCATCTCCTGCCGGGCTCGCACCTACCGCAGGAGGTGGTGGATAGTGGCACAGATGCGCAAGGTGACATCCGATACCGGTGAGGTGCTGGGCTACTCCAAGCGGGCGGGCAACTCCTGGGAGGCGCTGATACATGTGGGTGTCTTCGGAGAGGAGGACGGGGCGGCGGAGCACGTCAGGGGCGTGCGTCAGATAATGGGGCAGGCTCTGGTCATGGCGGCGGTAGAGGCGGAGATGGGGGAGACGATGGGTGATGTGGTCGAGGACTCATCGGGCGGTCTGCTTGGTGAGGTCGTCCACGATAGCGACGGGCAGATGATCGGGGTGGTGGTGGCCAATCCGTCCGGTGGTTACGTGGCTTGTGCTCCTGTCGGTGTCGGTGACTTCGGCTCGGCGAGAGCCCGTCTCTTTGCGGTCCGTCAGGAGTTCCTGCACCAGCTACCTGAGGGGTAGGGGGTGATGACCATCCGGCGGCGGGACCCTGGAGCCTGTGGGCCGCGGCGGGGTGGTACTAGCGTCTTCGGGGGAGTCGAAGCAACGCGCGTGAGGAGGTGAGGGGTGAGCCTGTCGGCTGAGGTGGGCCGGTACATTCGCGGGCTGGTGATAGCTCAGGGCCGCTACGCCGGGCAGCCTTTCAGACTTCTGGGCTGGCAGAAAAGGTTCCTATCCGGTGCGTTCCGTCAACCGGATGATGCGGCTATCTCCATGGGTAGGGGCGGGGGGAAAAGTACCTTCTGTGCGGCGGTTGCGGCGGCGGCGGTGGACGTTGACGGGCCGTTGGTAGAGCCTATGGCCGAGACGGTGATCGTGGCGAGTAGCTTCGACCAGGGGACGATCATCTTCAGGCACATTATGCGGTTCCTAGCTCCATCATTCACCCGCTACGGGAAGAACCGGGGCGGTCGGTTCCGGGTGATGGATAGCCAGAACAAGGCGGTGATCGTGGATCGCGAGACCGGGGCGATGGTGAAGGTGCATGGCTCTGATCCGCGCCGACTTCACGGGCTCGCTCCTAAGTTGCTGATCCTGGACGAAGTCAGCCAGTGGGAAGAATCGAAGCGAGATCGCGCGCTCGCGGCGCTCAAGACAAGCCGGGGCAAGATTCCCGACTCGAAAGCGCTGTGGATAGGCACCCGTCCGGCGAGTCCCGATCATCCGTTCCAGCGAGCTTTGGACGGGGCGGGTGTTGGTTTCGCCCTGTCGTATGCGGCCGGGGCTGACGATCCTCCTTTCTGGCGGCAGACTTGGGTGAAGGCCAATCCGAGCCTGCGCCATGGGTTCCCTGATCTTGAGAAGGTGATCCGCTCTGAGGCTGAGGACGCAAGGCGTGATCCTGATGCGCTGGCATCGTTCCGGGCGCTTCGATTGAACCAGGGCGTGAGCGATATCCGGCGCTCTGTGCTTGTGGACTTGGAGACTTGGAAGCGGGCTGCTGCTCTGGGTGAGTCCGGGGCTCGGTCGCCTTCGTACTGCTTGGGCGTCGATTTGGGCCAGAACCAGAGCATGAGCGCGGGGGCAGGTTATTGGAGATCGGGCGAGTTGGAATCGGTGGCGGTGTTCCCGGAGATACCCGACCTGCGGGCGAGAGGGCTGGCCGATGGTGTGGGACGAACGTATGTTCGGATGGCTGAGCGGGGCGAGCTACTGGTTTCCGGGCGGCGGGTGTCTGACGTGAGGGCGCTCCTTATCGAGTGCCTGGAGCGTTGGGGGCGTCCTCAGGCGATTATCTGCGACCGGTGGCGTGAGGCTGAGCTACGGGGGCACCTAGAGGCGATCCGCTTCCCTACTGCGGCGCTGGTGGTGCGCGGTCAGGGGTACAAAGACGGCGGGCAGGACGTGAGAGATTTCCGCTCCGCGATCCTGGGTGATCTCGTGAGACCTGAGCGCTCTCTATTGATGACCGCGGCTATGGCTGAGGCTCGGACGGTGACCGATCCCGCCGGAAACTCGAAGCTCGCGAAAAGTAGCCAAGGCGGGCGGCGTCAGCGAGCTAAGGATGATGCGGCGGCGGCGGCGATTCTGGCGGTGAGTGCCGGGTACAGAAGGTGGCATGCGGTACCTGAGACCGGGCGGCGTCGGGGTGCGTATCTTGGAGCGGTCTAGACCAACGCAAACCAACGTTGATATAAAACAGGGGTCACTTGACCCCTGTTCGGGTGTTACCGATAATAAGATTACTCCGCGTCTCGCTCAGAAAGGAAACGTATCAAATGATACGTTTCCAAGCGATGGTAAGATTACTCGCAAGCGGGTAGCGGAGCTTGCCAATGTCTAGAAATCTGTACCAGACTCCCCGTTGGCGGAATCTTCGCCTGGAGTTGTTGGATGAAGCCGGGTGGCGGTGCCAGGAGTGCGGGGCTTGTCGGCGCTTCGAGATTGATCATGTTGTTCCGTGGTCTCGTGGTGGCGATTTCTGGGATCGCTCGAATTTGCGGGTCTTGTGCAAAGGCTGTCATTTTTCCAAAACCGGAAAAGAAAACGCTCAGAAAGTGCCTCAGGAAGTAGAAGAATGGCGGAACTATCTCGCGGCCTTCTAGTGCTATCATCCGCACAAGTACGAGTAGAAGGGGAAGCACAGTGAGGGAATCGCTAAAGGTGGCGCTCCGAATCAGTGAGGTCAAGGAGCGTCTCAACCATCTCGGCGGGCTGAGTGGTGACGATCTCACTGAGGAGCACCGCGCTGAGATCGGTACCTTGACCAACGAATACACCGAGTTGGAGACCAGGGCCAGGGCCTTGATGGTGGCTGAGGACGAGGCGGCCAACGAGACCACTACCGAGGGCGGGAAGACCGATACCGAGTTCCGCTCGATGGTGGATAAGGCCAGGTTGAGTGACATTGTGGACGCCGCTCTAGGTGGTCGCGCCACTGATGGAGCCACCCGCGAGCTACAGGACGAGTTGGGCCTTGACTCCGCTCAGGTTCCTTTGGAGCTTCTGGAAGTCCGCACCGCCGGGCAGACTTCGGCACCGTCGGATACGGGAGCGGTGCAGCATCCGATCATTCCCGCGGTGTTCCCGAGAGCGGCGGCGGCATATCTCGGAGTCGAGATGCCTTCTGTTCCGGTCGGGGATTCCACCTTCACGCTGTTGTCTACGAGTCTCAAGCCTGGTACTCCCGCGGCGGGAGATGACCAGGCTCATTCGGCTGGGGCGTTCACCGCTAAGACGGTCGCTCCCAAGAGGGTGCAGGGTTCGTTCTTCATCCGCAGGGAGGATCGGGCAAGGCTGGCCGGTATGGAGGAAGCGCTTCGCGAGAACTTGAGCGCCGCGATCTCCGACAAGATGGATTCTGAGATCATCGCCAACGGGTTCTTGGCAAGCTCCGGTGGTATCCGACCGAAGGACGGTGACAAGGCATCGACCACCGCCAAGTTCAGCGACTACCTTTCTCTGCTGTACGGAGAGGTGGACGGTATCTACGCCAACATGGCGTCAGATGTTCGGCTGCTCTTCGGGAGCGACACCTACGCTCATGCGGGCTCTGTCTACCGCTCGAACAACGCCGATTACAACGCGGTGGACGCGCTGACCTCAAAGAGCGGCGGGCTGAGGGTGAGCGCCCATATTCCCGCGGCGGCAACGGTGGATTCGGTGGCTGGTAACGCGCTGGTGATCGCCGCCAAAGACGTGTCGCTACGTCACGCTGTCGCTCCGGTCTGGCAGGGGCCGACCCTCATCGTCGATGAGGTGACGCAAGCAAAGGCGGGCGAGATCGTGATCACGATGGTTGCTCTCTGGGGTGGCTTCAACCTGATCCGCTCGGCTGCGTATGCTGCTTCCTGGGTGAAGATCACCTAGGGCCGGTCGCTGATGGAGATCGCCGGGGCGGTCGAGTTCCGGGTGAGCGGTCGGGTGATCTCGGGTGCTGGTGTCCGGTACGGAGAGGTTGCTTCTGATCGTCGGGAGCGGTTCAGCGCCGGGGCGTTCGTGGAGGTGGCCGATCCTCTGGCTCTGCGCCTCCAGCATGATCCTTTGATCGAGGTTGCTTCTACCCGTGATCGCATGGTGGTGATGGACAATCCCGCCGCCTTGGAGGTTCGGGCTGAGCTACTTCCCGGCGCGGCGCTCGATCTGGTCAGGCGTAGGAGATTGACCGGTTTTTCGGTCGAGTTCGGTTCATTAACTGAGCGAGAGGTAGGAGGTCTGCGTGTGATAGACCGCGCCTATCTCGGTGGTATCGGATTGGTGGATATCCCCTCCTATGCGGGCTCACGCTTGGAGTTGAGGCAACGTCTCAGCGAGGCGTGGTTCGTGGCCGAGGTCCCGTTCGAGCGCCGCCTGGAATGCACATGTCAGGGCGGCGGATGCACCAGCGTCCGGTTCACCCCCGAGGCGTTCGATGAGGCGTTGGCGTCGGATCGGGACATTCTCGCTGTCGGCGGACAGGGGTTCGCCTCGGTGCTGGGCTCTACCCGCCGAGGAACCCTGATACTTGAGGAGGGTGAAGCGGGGCTGCGTGTGGGTCTCGACGGTCCTACGGATTCGGCTGCTGCCCGCCAGGTTGTCGAGTCGGCCAGGGCGGGACCGGTGTATGCGAGACCGATCATCGACGCCGCCACGTCGGTGTTCGAGGACCTGGACACCGTGCGGGTGTTCTCGTCTGTGGCGCTGCGGGGGATGCTGATCAAGGCGACGCCGCATGATCGTGGACACCAGGCCGCCACCGTGCGGGGAGTCGAGCAACGCCGTAGGAGACGGATATGGCTGTGACCCTCACCGAGTCCGCACTGGCTCAGGCTCTACGGGTGGGCGATAGCGATCCCGAGACGGTGGAAGTAACCAGGTTGCGGGAGTTCGCCATCGCTCAGATCGAGAGATGGTTGGGGGATTCCTACGAGACCACTCCGGCGGCAATCGTCAACGAGAGTTGCGTGAGATTGTCCGGGTACCTGTTCGATCAGCCGTATACGTCGGCGAGATTCTCCTATGCGAACGCCATGCGCAATAGCGGGGCGTCGAGAATCCTCGAACCCTGGAGGGAGCATCGGGCGGGGATCGTGGGCAGGGAGTCGGCAGAAGATGAGACCGAGCCTGTCCGTACCCGACTCCGTAGCTCTGGCCATGTAGACATCGAGCCCGGCGAGACGGTGGATATCACGGTGGGGCTTGACGGGCGATTCCAGGGACACGTCGTTCCTCACTCGGTGGTTGACGGGGCGCTGGTGTTCTTCGGCGAGACCGCTGCCCAAGACCTGGACGATTACGTTCGGTTCGGGCCGGGCGAGTTCTTCACCTTCGTAGCTCCTGGGCCGGTCTGGGTGCGGGGCACAAGCCCGGATGATGTTGTGACGATCACGCTCCTGGAGATACTGTGACTGTCTGCCGTCTGGATCGGGTGATCACCGTCGGCGTCCAGGAACAGGACGGGGCGGAGGACGGTACTCCGATACCCGGGCCGATCGTCGATCATGAAGTTTGGGCCGAGAAAAAGACCAACCGAGTGTTCTCAACCGCGGATCGGTTGGCCGTCGAGCTACGAGATACGACACGGTGGCGGATACGGTGGCGGGCTGACTTCTGGGCGGCGGCGCTCGATAGGAGGTTGTCGGTGCTGGTGGCCGGTGTCCGGTACCAGACCGATCGGGCGGTTGAGGTGGATCGGCGGCGATTCTTAGATCTGACGGTTGAGGGGATCGTCTGATGGGCCGGTGGGTTGACACCTTCATGGGTCGAGAGCCTGAGATCGAGACGAGAGCGGAATCCTCCTACACCGATACCCTTGTTGATCTGATGGTGGCTAGAGCGGGTGGCTCGGTAGCCAAGGCAACAGCTACCGCCGCGCTGGAGTCTGTCGCCGGTCTGGTCGGTCGGGCGTTCGCTACTGTGAGGGTGGATGCTCCCGATCCGATAGCTAAGGCTCTCTGTCCCCGTACCCGAAACCTCATCGGTAGGGCGCTGGTTCGGCAGGGTGAGAGTGTCCACGGGCTGGACGTGAGAGGGGAGCGGATCGCGCTACCTCCCGCCGCTGATTGGGATATCAGCGGTTCCTACGATCCCGACTCCTGGTTGTATTCGCTGAATCTGGCCGGGCCGAGCACCCAGACGAGGCGGGAGAGGCAAGGGCCGGGGCGGGTGTGTCATTTCGTCTGGCAGACCGAGCCCGATAGACCATGGCGGGGTGTGTCACCCATCGAGGCGGCAACTATGGCGGGCAGGCTCTCGGCCGAGTTGGTACATGCTCTCGGCGATGAGGTGTCGGGTACTCGGGGCGCTCTGTTGCCGATTCCTGTCGACGGGGAAGACCCGACCGTTACGAAGTTGAAGGCCGATCTCAAAGTGCTGGCGGGCAAGCTGGCTGTAGTCGAATCCCAGAGTACGGGGAAGTGGAGCCAGGAGATGGGCCGCAACCCTTCTGATGGTGGCTGGCGTCCGCATCGGGTGGGAGCGCATCCGCCCGAGAGCTTGGTGAGGCTGTTCGAGGCGTCCACGCGGGAGATCATGGCCGCGGTGGGTTTCTCTCCGATCCTCCTGGGGCTGGTGACCGGTGACGCAAGCGCTACTAGGGAAGCATGGCGGTTGGCGGTGATCACGGTGCTCCAGCCTGTCGGCGAGTTGATGGCTGAGGAGCTATCGGCCAAGACGGGAGCGGCGGTGTCTCTGGATTGGTCGCCGGTCAGAAGCTCTGACGAGTTGGTGGGCCGGGCTCGGGTGTTCGCTTCGCTGCTCGGTAGCGGCGGTGAGGGTATGGACGCCGATCAGGCCGCTGAGGTAGCGGGGCTTCAGCCCTGAGATCGTCGGGCAGTGCGTCGAGGTCTGTGGCGTCGTCCTCGACGAGGTAGGAGCCCACGGCGATCTCGATGAGGTCCTCTGAGGTGGGTGGCTTGCCTGGGATCGGGTAGCTGCCGGGGTCGGAGCATGCGGTGGTCATTGTGGCCTTCCTGTAGGATGCTGAGATCGTATCAGAAGGTACCGAGACCCCGGAAAGCATAGAAAAGGCATACGGATGACTCACCGAAAACGCTCTGACCTGGGGTTATGGGGTCGGGTTGTGACTTGTCCGCGAAACAACCAGGCGTGCTCTGGCGGTCATCGGCTTCGTCTGTCTGTGGAATGGCGGTATGGGCGGTTGATGGCACCATCTCAAGTCTGTGACAGCGGGGCCTGCCCAATCCACGTCCTCAGCATCCTCCCAGAGCGTCCAGAAGCGCGGCCGCGTCCGGAGAGGTGTCGAGCAGGTCTCCAACCAGGGACTCGTTACCACGCAAGGGCTCCATCATAGGCACCCGCTTGAGGGATTCCTCACCCACATCGAACACCAGGGAGTCCCAGTTGGCCGCCACGAGCGAGTCGGGGTACTTCTTGACGCATCGTCCCCGGAAGTAGGCGCGGGTGTCGGCAGGCGGTTCCAGGGTCGCCCGTCGTAGTTCGTCGTCGCCGAAGATCCTCCGGAGCAGCCCCCGCTCCTCGAGCCGGTATGCCAAGCCCTTCCGGGGGTCGGTGTCGTGGTACTGGAGCGCGGCCATGGCCAGCTTGGGATCGTGCCATTCCAGGTCGTCCCGCCGGCGGAAGGCGCTCAGCATCCGTAGCTTGGCGGTCCAGTCGATCCGGTCCGAAGTAAGCATCATGTCGTGCTCCAGGTCACAGAGGATGGAACTCCACTCGGTTATGACGTCCGCCCACACCGGCTCCGGATGGTTGGAGGCCGCATACTTCGACAGCCACTCGAGGTAGCGGAACTGGAGCTCGAGAGCGGTGGCGGTCGACCCGTCTGACATCGCGATGGGGAGGCTGAGGGAGACGTCATGGCTCAATTGCCACGTGGCCGAGACCGGATCTGCCAGGGCCAGATCGTCGGGAATGGCCCGGTCCTCGATGGCGGCCAGCAGCAAGGCGGTGGTTCCCAGCTTCACGAACGTCTGTACCTCGGACATGTTGGCGTCGCCGATGATTACGTGGAATCGCCGATACCGGGCCGGGTCACCGTGAGGCTCGTCCCTGGTATTGATGATGGGTCTCTTGAGCGTGGTCTCCAAGCCGACCTCCTCCTCGAAGAAGTCGGCTCGCTGGCTTATCTGGTACCGCACCGGTGGGCGGCCGTTCTCGGAACCGAGCTTCCCCGACCCGGTGAAGATCTGGCGGGTGACCAGCCATGTCGTGGCGTAGCGGATCAGGTCGGAGAAAGGCAACTCCCTGTCGACCAGGTAGTTCTCGTGGTGACCGTAGGAGTTGCCCTTTCCGTCGCTGTTGTTCTTGTGGACGTACATGTACTCGCCCGGCCGGAGGATCTGGTAGGCCTGGTCCACGGCCGTGGCCACCACCCTCTCCCCAACCTTGTCGTACAGGGCGGCCTGCCGGGGATCGACGCATTCGGGGCTGGAGTACTCGGGATGGGCGTGGTCGACGTAGAAGCGGGCGCCGTTGGTCAACACCACGTTGACCAGACCGGAATCGGGCTCGGCCAGGCCGTGGTCCTCGTGGCCGCCCCCGCGGGCGTCCCGCCCCGGGGTTTCCTCGTCGAACGACCATCGCACTCGAACGCGTCCCCCCTGGTAGGAGTTGACCACGAGAGAGGAAGCGAGGGTCGGGTTGAAGTCCGGTTGATTGCGAACGGTGATCCCGTATTCGGTCTCGGTCCCGATGACTTTGGGGATTGCCATGCCTACAGGTACTGACCTGCGCCGACCGCCTCGATGGTCCTCGACTCGTCCTCTCCCTCGATGAGGGTTCGAACGTATACGATCCGCTCCCCCTTCTTCCCGGATATCTTGGCCCAGTCGTCGGGATTGGTGGTGTTCGGGAGGTCCTCGTGTTCCCGGAACTCCTGCTTGATGCCGACCAGCAGGTCTTGGGCGCCGATCCCGCCGGCATCACCGGCTATCCGCCGCTTGATGGCCGCCTTCTTGGCCCGGCGGACGATGTTCTCGATCATTGCGCCGGAGGCGAAGTCACGGAAGAAGAGGACTTCGCGGTCACCGTTCTGGTAGGTGACCTCGAGGAAGCGGTTCTCGTCGCTCTCGGCGTACATCCTCTCCACCACGCGGTCAACGATGCGATCCACTAGCACAACCGGATCACCGCCCGCAGCTTCGAGAGCATCGGCGTCGAACGGGAGGTCGGGGGCGAGGTAGATCTTGAAGATCTGCTTGGCCGCCGAAACGTTGGGACGAGCGATCTTGATCTTCACGTCCAGCCTTCCGGGGCGGAGGATGGCCGGATCGATGAGGTCTTCCCGGTTGGAGGCGCCGATCACGATCACGTTCTTGATCATCTCCACGCCATCGAGTTCCGAGAGAAGCTGCGGGACGATGGTGGATTCGACATCCGATGAGATGCCGGTGCCCCGGGTCCGGAACAGGGAGTCCATCTCATCGAAGAAGACGATTACCGGGACGCCTTCGTCCGACTTCTCCCGGGCGCGCTGGAAGATCAGCCGGATCTGCCGCTCGGTTTCGCCCACGTACTTGTTGAGAAGCTCCGGACCCTTGATGTTGAGGAAGTAGGACCGGGCATCCTGGTGGCCGGTGCGCCTGGCCACCGCGTCGGCCAGGCTGTTGGCAACGGCCTTGGCGATGAGCGTCTTGCCGCAACCGGGTGGCCCGTAGAGCAGGACACCCTTCGGCGCCACCAGTCCGTATTCCTCGAACAGGTCGCGATGGACGTAAGGGAGTTCGACCGCGTCCTTGATCGCTTCGATCTGGTCCTTGAGTCCGCCCACCTGCTCGTAGGTGACGTCGGGAACCTCTTCGAGAACCAGTTCCTCGACCTCGGGCCGGATCAGCCGCTCGTAGGCGAGACCGTGGCGGGGATCGATGCGGACGTGATCTCCGATCCTCAGGAAAACACCCTGCAGGGGCCCAGCCAACTCCACGACCCGCTCCTCGTCGGCGTGGGCCATCACCAGCAGGCGGTCGTCGGAGAGGAGCTCCTTCACGGTGACAACCTGACCCTGGCGGTCGAAATCCCTGACCTCCACGATGTTCATCGAGTCGTTCACCAGCACCTGCTGGCCGCGCTGGAGCTCCTTGATCTCGATGGAGGGTTGGGCGTTCACACGCATCTGCCGCCCTCCGCTGATCACGTCGACGGTGCTGTCGCTGTTGACACCCAGCACCGTGGCGAACGGATTGGGGGCGGTGGTCAGCTTCTCCACCTCGGCCCTGAGCATGGCGAGCTGTTCCCTGGCCTCCTCCAGCACTGCGGACAGCTTCTCGTTGCGCTGGCCGGCCAGGGCAAGCTGGGCCTTGACCTCGGCGAGGCGGCTTTCCAGCATCCGAACCCGGCGCGGGGCGTCCTGGAGACGACGGCGCAGGACGGATACCTCTTCCTCGAGCGCGTGGACGGTGCCCCGGAGCGCGTTGACCCGGTGCTCGTACTCGTACGGCATCTGTCGATCAGTCATTCACCCACCTGAGCATTTCGGGCAGTATACGAGTGGTCGTGCTCTTCTTGGGCAATCGAATCCTCAGGGATGGACGCATCGGGCGGTGGTCACGAATCCGGTGTGGCCGACCATTCCGTGGTCCGGGCGCACCGAACGGCCCGCGACGTGCCAGGTCCGGAGCAGGACTTCGAAGGTCTCGACATCGACGAACCGGTCGCTGGACTCCAGGGTGCTGTGAATCCTGTCGACCTGCGGGACTGTGGGGACGTAGCCGGCGACGAGACCGCCGGGTCGTAACGTTTCGGCTGCGGCCGGGATGACCCGCCAGGGCTCCGCAAGATCCAGGAACAGGCGGTCATGCTCGACCTCGGCCACGATTTCACGGACATCGCCTACCCGAAGGTCAAGATGCCGGGGAATCGATCCGAAGTAGCGCGAGATGTTGGCCCGCCCGCGGGCTGCATGGTCCTCACGGAGTTCGCACGAGACGACCCGGCCGGTCGGGCCCACCGCCCGGACCAGGGCCATAGTGGCGGCGCCGGAGCCCGTTCCGGCCTCCACGACGGTGAGGCCGGGGCCGATGTCGGCATGCAGGATGATCGGGCCGAGATCCTTCGGGTACACGACCTGCGGTCCGCGCCGCATCTTGAGAATGTATTCGGCCAGGCGAGGACGGACACCGATCAACGGCGCGCCGTTCGAGGATGTGAACCTGGTGCCTTCGGGCCGGCCGATGATGTCGGCGTGGGCGAGGCTTCCCCGGTGGTACTGGAAGGTTGCGTTGGAGCGCAGGTGAAGCAGGTACTTGCGGCCTTTGTCGTCGAGCAGGAGTGCCGGTTCGCCCTCCCCGAACGGGATTCCTGCAGCCACGACCGTCAGAACCCGATGGAGGCAAGGCTGGCCACCATGGTCAGCACCAGGCCCGCCACCGTGACCCAGACCACCACTTTCACCCATGTGGGCGTCCGCCTCATCAACTCTCCCATGTTCCGGCCGGGTGTCGTCTTCCGTAATTCTTGACACCCTGCCGTCAATCTAGTGTCCCTTGTCACCGCGGAACGCGACAATCGGCCGCCGAGAGCCCGCATCGGGAACCTGAGGCCCAGGACGCCGTGGGTGGTGCTGTGTTCCTGAGGTTCAGGACGCCGTGGATGGTGCCCTACGTCCCAAGTTCGAGAAGTCGCCGAAAAGTCGCGAAAAACGCGAAATCCGGCGCGCCCCACTGGGCCCTCCCCCGCCACCACCACCGTTGGCTTGGGGGCGTGTTCGGCCATGCCCGGGTTGGGCCGGGTATCGGCGAGGTTGCTCCTGAATCCTGAGACTGTTCCCTGCGGGCCAGGCCGGTCCGATCGGTGAGACGCCTGCGGCTGGTGTAGGTGCTTGGCGTTAGACAAGTTACAGGGGGCTGTGACTCTCAGAATGTAATCCCCTCGTGCGGCCGGGCTACGGCTAGCCTGGGTCGTGATGTTCCGGTTCTTCTCCGCCGGTCTCGGCGTTCGCTACCTCTTCCAGGGCCTTCGGGAAGGTCGGTGGCCGCTCATCCTGGTAGGCCTGACCGTGCTGGTGACGCGGTTCAACAAGCGTTGGATGCCGGCCGGCTCACGGGTGGTGAAGGTTCGGCTGAAGGCCGGCCAGTCGGTGGGTCTGCGGGTCTCGCGGCCGGGCGATGCGCCGGTGACCTTCCGGGTGCGCGGGAAGTAGCTACAGGCGGTGAATCTCGATCCGGGCGCCGCGGCGCCGGGCGCGCCTCCGTCCGATCAGAAAGGCGGCTGCGAGAGCGCCCGCCCAGCCCAACGCATTCCTCATCGCAGCCGAGCGGACGAAGTCGCCGGTGTCCGTGACGGCTTCCTCGATCTGGCGAGCCTTGGCCTCGATCTCGTCACGGGTGATCACAGGGACTCCCTCGGGCGGTTGGCCAACCACATTACGAACAGGGCCAGCAGGCCGGCGGCCGCCGCGCCGATGAAGTAGCCCAGGACACTCCACAGCGCGCTGTCGGGAAGCAGGTCCAGCACCAGTCTCAGCCCGGCGATCGAGAGCAATAGCCACCCGGCGGCGAACAGCAGCCCCGCCAGCAGGCTGAAACCTGCGAAACGGCCCACCCTTCGCAAGGGAGCGACCGTCTCCTGCGCGAGGTACGCCTTGGACATCTCGATTAGCTCGGATATCAGCTGGGGGATTTCGGGTGGTTTCATGGCCTTACGGATCCAAAGGGGGGCTCAAGCCTAGCGATGGAAGGCGGGTACTCCTCATGGAAAATGGAATACGGCGCCGGGGTCGTCCCGCCACCCGTAACGGGCAGGGTCGGGGGCTTCAGCCCAGCAGGGGCTTGTAGGCCCCCAGGAACCGCTGGTAGGTGGCTACCCCGGATCTCTGCCGCTCGATCTCGTCCTCGGTCAACCGCCGTACCGGCTTGGCCGGGATGCCCATGGCGAGGGTCCAGGGCGGGATGCTCCGGCCCTCCGGAAGCACGGCGCCGGACGCCAGCCAGGCTCCCTCGCCCAGCTCGGAGCCGGTGAGCGCCATGGCGCCGATCCCGACCAGGCAATGGTCGCCGACCTTCACGCTGTGCAGCACCGCGGCGTGCCCGACGGTGGCGTTCCTGCCCACGATGCACGGGAATCCGGGATCGCAGTGAATCACCGTGTTGTCCTGGACATTCGACCCCGCCCGCACCTCCACCCGGTCCAGTTCGGCGCGGATCACCACGCCGAACATGACCACGGCGCGGGCCTCTATCACCGCGTTGCCGTAGATGTGAACCCCCGGCGCCACGAACGAGTCGGGATGGATCGAAGGGGTTCCTAGGACCACCGGTCCGTCAGCTACCCCATGGGGTTGATCGGCCTGAGACACAACCGAAGGATACTGTCACCGGTGTCGGAGAGAGGACTCGAACCTCCACGCCCTTGCGGGCACTAGGCCCTCAACCTAGCGCGTCTACCAGTTCCGCCACTCCGACCCGAGGAAGGCACGAGTATACCCACTCACCGGTCCTCGGATCAGTTGATACCGAGCTCCGATATCCGGGCCAGCACCGTCGGGCGCTCGGCGCCGATGGTGGTGCTGTCGCCGTGGCCGGTATGGACGACGGTCTCGTCCGGGAGGGCCAGCAGCAGGTCGCGGATACTCCTCAGGATGGTGGGTTCGTGGCTGAAAGTACGCCCCGTCGCACCCGGACCCCCGTTGAACAGCGTGTCGCCCGAGAACACCAGCCCGCTTCCCTCGTCGCGGAAACAGCAGGAGCCGGGTGAATGGCCGGGAGTGTGGATCACGCCCAGTTCGTGACCGGCGACCCGCAGGGTGGCGCCGTGCGCCAGGTCACGATCCGGCGTGTCATCCGCATACACCATGTCCCACAGCATCCGGTCGTCCGGGTGGAGCATGATGGGAGCGTCGACCAGGTCGCGCAGGGCTACGGCCGAGTTGATGTGGTCGTTGTGGCCGTGGGTGAGCACGATGGCGGTCACGCGCCGTCCCGCCACCGCTTCCACGATCGGAGCGTGGTCGTGGGCGGCGTCGATCACCAGCACCTCCCGATCGTTCCCCATCAGCCAGATGTTGTTGGTGACCTCCCACTCCCCGCCATCGAGGCGGAACAGACCGTCGGTGGTGACCAGTTCGAGAGGCATCGTCTACGGCCCGCTCAGAACACGACCACCGAACGAAGCACCTCTCCACGCTCCATCTTGTGGAAGGCCTCCTCCACGTCCCCTACTCCGATCGTCTCCGAAACGAAGCGGTCGAGGTCGAGGCGGCCCTGCAGGTAAAGGTCGATCAGCATCGGGAAGTCCTTCGAGGGGAGGCAGTCCCCGTACCAGCTCGACTTCAGGGCGCCGCCGCGGCCGAAGACCTCGATGAATGGCAGTTCCAGAGTCATGTCCGGGGCGGGCACCCCTACGAGCACCACCGTGCCGGCCAGGTCGCGGGCCTTGAAGGCCTGCTGGTAGACGTCGGGCAGGCCGATCGCCTCGATGGCCACGTCGACCCCGTTACCGCCGGTCAGCTCCTTGATGGCGTGGACCGGATCCTCGTCGCTGGAGTTGACGGTGTGGGTGGCGCCGAACTCCGTGGCCCATTCGAGCTTGCGGTCGTCGATGTCGACGCCGATGATCGTGGTCGCTCCGGCCAGCTTGGCCCCCGCGATGGCGCCGTCGCCGACGCCTCCGCAGCCGAACACCGCCACGCTGTCGCCCGGGCCCACACCCCCGGTGTTAATGGCCGCGCCGATGCCGGCCATGACGCCGCAGCCGAGCAGGCCGGCCGCCACGGGCGAGGCGGCGGAATTCACCTTCGTGCACTGGCCCGCCGCCACGAGAGTTGCCTCCGCGAACGCGCCGATGCCTAGGGCGGCCGACAGCTCAGTGCCGTCGGCGAGGGTCATCTTCTGGGAGGCGTTATGGGTATTGAAGCAAATGTTGGGCCGGCCCCTCAGGCACGACCGGCACTGGCCGCACACCGCCCGCCAGTTCAGGATGACGAAATCCCCGGGCGCCACCTCGGTCACACCCGGTCCCACCTCCTCGACCACTCCAGCCGCCTCGTGGCCGAGGAAGAAGGGGAAGTCGTTATTGATGCCGCCCTCGCGGTAGTGGAGGTCGGTGTGGCAAACGCCACATGCCTGGATACCGACCACGGCCTCTCCGGGACCGGGATCCGGTATGACGATTTCCTCGAGGGTTACCGGCTCGCCAACCGCCTTCGACACCACACCCTGTACGGTCCGCGGCATTTTCGTCTCCTCTGCTGTCGCTGTCCGAACCCGAGCAGCCACCGGATCGATCCGGGCGGCCTACCGGAAGACTAGTTCGGCGGTCGGAACCGAACCGACCCTCACCCGCCGGAAGGTTCCCAGAGCTCGGTTCCGGGGTGGAACTGGCTCCACGCGAACCAGAAGGACTCGTGGGTGGGCACCTCGAGCCCGTCGGGTCCCAGGGCGCGCAGGCCGCCCCCGTCCAGCGCGATGACGATCCCTTCGTACTCGACCGCTCCGCCCCTCCTCAGGGTTGCCTGGGCCGCGGTGACCGGGAACGCGACCGCAGGAGGGCCCACTCCCCCGTCGAGCAGCACGCCCAGCACCTTCTCCTGGACCGGTAGGCGGTCATCCCAGTCCCCGATCGGGAAGATCGGTCCGTCGTCGTCCCGGCCCCTCAGCGGGTCCTCCGGGTAGGACCGGCCGAGCCCGCCGTCCTCCGCCACGATGAGAGTGTGCGGATTGGCCGCCTTCCACTCCCCCCACCGCGAGGTCACCATGGTGGTCTGGGGCAGCCGGACTCCCGCCTCGCGGAGAGGACCGCTGACCGCTTGGCCGGTGAACGTGTCGAACATGGAACGCGTGTGGTATTCGTACATCATCTTGTTGGAGCGTGTCAGGAGCCCGGACGTGCGGAGCTCGAACGTCCCGGCGTCGCCGAGGCGGCCACGGACCGAGTCGGGAACCACGTCGGTGAAGTAGGCCTGGGCGGAGCCGCACAGGGTGCAGTACGGGATCCCCAATCGCCTGCCGCCGATGGTGATGTTGACCATCTCGTGGACTTCCATCATGTTCTTGGGGAACGCCACCGCCTCCCCGTCGACGGTCACCGCGAACACGTATGCGTCGTCGGGGTAGTAGTCACCCTCGGAGGCGGGTACCAGTAGGGGATCGTTGAGCGCCGGGATGCAGCCCCGGGGGCACGGTAGATGAGTCGAGTTGAGAGGGCGGTCGTCGATCAGCACCCCGCCCCAGGTGACGTGGCGCCAGTCGATGAGCGAGTCCTCGTCGGCGAAGAACGGCGCCCATCCCAGCTCGACCAGGGTATACAAACCTCCCTTCCATCTGGCAAGCCCGGGCGGCGCCGGCGTGTCCCACATGATCAGATGGTTGGTGGCGTCGCGCCACGCGTTCGCGCCGAGAGCGACGCCTGTCAGTTCGGTGAATGCGAACCGGAGGCCGGAGGAATCGGGAGGGATGAAGCGCATGAGATCCGCGATGATCCAGGCGACGCGCAGGTCGCCCGACCGGCCGAGGCGGGCGATGGCCTCGGTGTCCAGCCCGGTCGTCAACGAGTCGAGTAGGGCTTGGAGATCGGCCTCTACGTCCGCCGCCAGGGCGTCCTCCGCCGGATTGACCGGCGGGTCCTCGGTGGAGGCGGCCGGCGCCGTGGCTGTTTCGGCGGAGGTGTCCTCCGGCGCGGCTGCGGGAGCTGTGCCGGCCGGAGCTGTGGCGGCCGGCTGGTCGTCGGCCGCCACAGAGGAAGAGGGTTCCTTCGGGCCGGTGGTGGTGGTTTCGAGCGGCTCGGCGAGCTCGACCGGTCCGGTCACCGGGCTCGACGGCCCCGCTGATCGGATGGCGACCACCGCGGCGAGCCCCGCCAGCAGCACCAGGCCGATCAGGAGCGCCCGGCGGCGTCCGGGGTTCACGCCGCGGTCTCCCCGGCCGGTGCGGTCATCAGCTCGTGCTTCGGTATGCCCCCGGCCACCGTCCGAGGATCATGGGTTCAGCGCCCGAGAAGGATCGCCAGGCTGACGGTGGTGGCCGCGAACAGGACCGCCACCACGACGGTCATGCGATCCAGGTTCCGTTCGGCGAGCGTCGACCCGCCCATTCCGCCCGCCTGCATTCCGCCGCCGAACATGTCGCCGAGTCCGCCCTTGCCGGCGTGGAGCAGGATCAGGAAGACCAGCGCTACCGCCACTATCAGATGGAGGACGGTGATGATGGCGATCGCGATCGTCATTAGGTAGTTCCTAGTTGCTAGTTGGTAGTTGCCAGTTGGCGTTAGCGCAGTGCTCGCCTACGCCCGTCAACATCCTACCAACCTCTCCGGCACAGACCAGAACATCCTCAAGGTGCTTCTCGTCGGCCATTCCCGGACGACCCGCCGAACTACCCGGCTTGAGCGGCCACCGCCGCGGCGGCCGCCGCCGCTACGGCCGGGTCGCCCAAGTACCGGTCTCCGGCGTACTCGAGATCATCGTCCAGCTCGACTACCAGCGGGATACCGGTGGGGATGTTGAGGCGGGTGATCTCGTCGTCGCTGATCTGCTTGAGGTACTTGAGCAGGGCTCGGATGCTGTTGCCGTGGGCGACCACCAGCACGCGTCGCCCCGCGGACAGGTCAGGCATGATTCCTGCCTTCCAGTAGGGCACCGCGCGCGCGACCACATCGGCCAGGCACTCGGACGCAGGAAGATCGCCGGCCGCCACGTCCTCGTACCTACGGTCGAAGCGGGGATGGCGCGGGTCGTCGCTTTCCAGGGCCGGGGGCGGCACCGCGTAGCTCCGCCTCCATTGGAAGACCTGATCGGCACCGTGCAGGGCGGCGGTCTCCTTCTTGTTCAGGCCTTGCAACCCGCCGTAGTGACGCTCGTTGAGCCGCCAGCTCCGGCTCACGGGCAACCAGTGAAGATCCATGCGGTCCAGGGCGAGGTTGGCGGTGTTGATAGCCCTTCTAAGCAACGAGGTGTGGACGATGTCGAAGGCCAGGCCTTCCTCGGCCATCAACAGGCCGGCGGATGTCGCTTCCTCCGTCCCGCTCGCAGTAAGCGGCACGTCGGTCCAGCCGGAGAAGCGATTCTCCAGGTTCCAGGTGCTCTCGCCATGCCGTAGCAGGACCAGTTCGTTCGGTCGGGTCATAAGCGTCCGCTCCCTCCCCTCCTACTTCCAGTACCTCACGCAGGCCGCCAGCGTCCCGGGGTCGAGCGAGGCTCCCCCGATCAGGCCGCCGTCTATGTCCAGCTTGGCCATGAGAGCGGCCACGTTACCCGGGTTGATCGACCCGCCGTAGATGATCCGCACCAGGTCGGCCGCTTCCCTGTGCCGTGACCGGATTCGTTCCCTGATAAAGGAGGTCATCTCCTGAGCGACAGACGGTCGGGCATGGCGGCCGGTTCCGATCGCCCACACCGGTTCGTACGCGACCACCAGCCGGGCCACCTGGTCGGACGGTATCCTGGCCAGCGCGCCCGAGACCTGCCGGCCCACCGTCTCCTCGGCGCGACCGGCTTCGCGTTCCTCCAGGGTCTCGCCCACCGCCACGATCGGCGTGACCCCTTCCGACAGCGCCGCCCGAGCCTTCCTGTTGACCATCCGGTCGTCCTCGCCGAAATCCCGGCGACGCTCCGAATGGCCGACGATGACGTAGCTGACGGCCAGCTTGGCCAGCATGCGGGCCGACACCTCACCGGTGTGGGCGCCGTCCTTGGCCCAATGTACGTTCTGCGCCACGATGTGGATCGGGAGGTCGTCCATCTGGACCACGGTCTGGACCGATCGGAGAGAGGTGAAGGAAGGCGCAATCCCGACGTCGATCCGGTCGTAGTCGGCCGGATCGAGCTGGTAGCTCAGCGCCTGCACCCACTGCATCGCCTCGAAGTAGGTCCCGTGCATCTTCCAGTTGCCAACCATCAGCGGCTTGCGCGCTACCGAGCCCATCGTTCCAGTCCCTTCACTCCCGGCAGGGTCCGGCCTTCCAGCAGTTCCAGCCCGGCCCCGCCGCCCGTCGACAGATGATCGAGGTCGGCCTGGCAGCCGAGCATTCGCAGCGCGGCCACGGAGTCGCCGCCGCCGGCTACTCGAAAGGCGCTCGATCGGGCCATCGCGGCCGCCACCGTGGCGGTGCCTGCCCGGAAGGCCTCCCATTCGAACACCCCCATGGGGCCGTTCCAGAACACCGACCCGGAACCTCCGATGACCTCGGCGAACTGTTCGGCAGTGGCGGGGCCGATGTCCAGACCCCATGCGCTTTCCTCGATGGAGCTCACGCCTACCGCGGTGGCATCGGCACCCTCTTCGAACCGGTCGGCGGTGACTATATCGGAGGGTAGGACCAGCCGGTCCGCCGCCGGGCTGCTCAAGAGCTCGCGCAATGAGTCGAAACGGTCCGGCTCCACCAGGGAGTTGCCGACCTCGTATCCCTCGACTGCCAGAAGGCTGAAGCACATGCCGCCGCCCACCAGCATGGTGTCCACCTTGGGTAGCAGCGCCCGGATGAGCGGAAGCTTGTCAGAGATCTTGGCGCCGCCCAGCACTACGGTGAACGGGCGGGGCGGGCTGTCCATGAGGTTCCGGAAGACGTCCAGCTCGCGTTCGAGGAGCGGCCCGGCGGCTGATCTGAGCAGAGCCGACACTCCGGTCGTGGAAGCATGGGCCCGGTGGGCCGAGCCGAAGGCGTCCAGCACGAAGAAGTCGGCCCACTCGGCCAACTCCGACGCATAATCGGGGTCGTTGGTGGTCTCGCCCGGATGGAAACGGGTGTTCTCCAGCAGCACCACGTCGCCCGGACCGGCCTCTCCGACCAGGCGTCGGGCACTCTCGCCGACCGAATCGGACGCGTCGGCGACCGGAAATCCACCCAGCTCGGAAAGCGCCCTGGCCACGGGGGCCATTCGCATTCCGTCCACCACGCAGCCTCGGGGCCGTCCTAGATGGCTGCATAGGATGACCGCAGCCCCCGCATCACGGAGCTGGTCGATGGCGGGGAGTGCCGCTCGGAGGCGAAAGTCATCGGCTACCTGCCCGTCGCGCAGGGGAACGTTGAGGTCGGAGCGGAGCAGTACCCGGCGCGCGGGCACCGGGAGATCCGCGACGGTCAAGAACCTCTTCACCAGTTCGTTGTCTCCTACTCGAGATCCCGATGCCGGATTGTGGCGTGGTATCCCTCGTCGCCCAGCCACTCCCCCAGTTCCTCGGCGATGGCCACGGACCGGTGCCGCCCTCCCGTGCAGCCGATCCCGATGCTCACGTAGGACTTGCCTTCCTCGCGGTAGCGCGGGATCAGGAAGGACAGCAGGTCACGGATCCGCTTGAGGAAACCGCGCGCGTCGTCGGTGTCGAGCACGAACGTTCGAACCGGCTCTTCCCGACCGGTCAGGAGACGGAGGCCGGGCACCCAGTGAGGATTGGGGAGGAAGCGTACGTCGAACATCAGGTCATTGTCGCGGGGCGTACCGTTCTTGAAGCCGAACGAGGTGACCGCCAGGCGCATGGCGTGTTCGTCCACCAGCGCCGAAAGGTGGCTCCCGAACCAGTCGCGAAGCTGATGGACGTTCGTCTCGCTCGTGTTGATGTACATGTCGGCCCGGAGCCGGAGGTCGACCATCATCTCGCGCTCGGCGGCGATCGAGTCGGCCAGGGTCGGCAATCCGAGGGGATGGGGCCGGCGGTGCTCCTCGTAGCGGCGGATCAGGACGTCGTCGTCAGCGTCCAGGAAGACCAGCGTCATTCCGATGCCGGATCTTTCCAGCTCCCGGATGTGGGCCTCGAGTTCGGTCAGTGGAAAGCCGCCGCGGCTGTCCAGGACCACCGCCAGGTGCCGCCCGCCCGCTCGCAGGTCGTTCAACTCGACAACCTGGCGGAGGAGGAACGGCGGCAGGTTGTCGATGACGTAGAAGCCCAGGTCCTCGAGGACCTTTGCGCCGGTGGAGCGGCCGGCGCCCGAAAGCCCGGTGAGGACCAGCAACCGGGAACCATGGCCCGTCGGGGTAGGTACCGGGGCGTCGGGCTCAGCCATGCAAGGTAGCGTAGAGGTTCTCGGCCACCCGTAGCGGCACCACCTCGGCCAGCTGGCTCACGCTGGCCTCTCGCATCCTCTTGACCGAGCCGAACGTCCGGACCAGTGCCTTCTTGCGAGCCGGGCCGACCCCGTCCACGTCGTCGAGTATGGAATCGATCATCCGTTTCCCGCGGAGCTGGCGGTGATACATGAGGGCGAAGCGATGGGCCTCGTCACGGACCCGTTGGAGCAGGTGGAGTGCGGGCTGGTCCCTCGGGATGACGATCGGGTCCACCTGGCCGGGGACGTACACCTCCTCCATGCGCTTCGCCAGCCCTGCCACGGGTATGTCGAGATCGAGGCGGGCGAGGACCTCGACCGCCCTGGCGATCTGCCCCGGTCCCCCGTCGATCAGCACCAGCGAGGGCGGGTAGGCGAACTTTCCCCGTTCGGAAACGGGTTTGTCGAGGTCGGCGAGATATGCGGTGAAGCGCCGGCGAATCACCTCCTCCATGGAGGAGAAGTCGTCCTGCCCGGTCACGGTCCGGATCCGGAACCTCCGGTAGTCGGCCCGGCGGGGAAGCCCGTCCTCCAGAACGACCATCGACGCCACGGTGTGGCGCCCCTGGATCGTCGAGACGTCGTACGCCTCGATCCGCAGTGGTGGGTCCGGGAGCGCCAGGGCGGTCTGGAGGCTGCGCAGGTCGCGTGCTCGGGCGTTGTGGTCGGACTGGCGCCTCAGCCGGTGCCGGAGAAGGGCCTCGGAGGCGTTGGTCCTGGCGGTCTCCAGCAGCCGGCGTTTGGCGCCCCGCTTGGGGGATCTGAGGGTTACCCGAGCACCGCGTCGCTGCGACAGGAGATCCGACCAGGGCTCGTCATCGGGGGGCAGGGCTTCCACGAGGATGAGACGGGGCGGCGGCGAGGACTCGTCGTAGAGATCCCGGAGGACCGTGGCGGTGACCTGGGAGGGCGTCACGTCCTCGACCTTGTCGATGATCGACCCCAGCCGGCCCACGATGCGGCCGTTGCGCACCTTGAGCACCTGCACAGAGGTCTCGAGGTCGGTCTCCTCCATGGCAATGAGGTCGAAGTCCTCCCGCTTGTCGGTGACCACTTCCTGGCGGGCCACGGCGCGCCTTACATCCTGAGCCTGGTCGCGCAGGCGGGCGGCGCGCTCGTAGTCCAGTTTCTCGGATGCTTCGGCCATCCGGGATTCGATGCCGTCGATCAGGTCGTCAGCGCTGCCCGAGAGAACCTGGTCCAGACCGCTCACGTACCCGGCGTAGGTGTCCGGATCGACATAACCCACGCAGGGCGCCGAACACCGCTCGATCTCGTACTCGATGCACGGCCTGCCCTTCAGTTCGTGGCGCCGGAACACCGCATCGGAGCAGGTACGGATCGGTAGAGACTTGAGCAGCAGGTCCAGGGTGTTGCGGATGGCATAGGCATGGGCGAAGGGGCCGAAGTACTGGACGCCCTTGCGCTTGGCGCCCCGCATCACCCGAGCCCGCGGCCAGAGATCGGACCGGGTTATGGCAAGGTAGGGGTAGCTCTTGTCGTCTCGCAAGCGGATGTTGAAGCGGGGCCGGTGCTCCTTGATCAGCGAGAACTCCAGGAACAGGGCGGCCACCTCGCTATCCACCATGATCCACTCCACTCCGTCGGACGCCTCGACCATGGCCTGCGTCCGGGGGGGCAGATCTCCTGTGAAGTAGGTGGAGACCCGCTTGCGGAGCGACTTCGCCTTGCCCACGTAATTCACCCGGCCATGCCGATCGCGGAACAGGTAGGCGCCCGGAGCGTCGGGGATCTCGGCCGGAGCGGGGCGGTTCACGGGTTCGTTCCTCTCGGTGCCGGATAGCCCATCAACCGAGCGCGCCAAACCACCGGTTGTAAATGTGCTGGTAGGCACCGGATTCGATCAGGTCCAGAAGGGCCAGATCGATCCGCTCGCGTAGCGCGATGTCGTCCTCGCTGACCATCAGGCCGTACTGGACCTTGTCGAACAGCGGGCC
This sequence comes from Acidimicrobiia bacterium, assembly GCA_022827785.1. Taxonomy (GTDB): domain Bacteria; phylum Actinomycetota; class Acidimicrobiia; order Spongiisociales; family Spongiisociaceae; genus Spongiisocius. The sequence goes on along the minus strand of JAJEIM010000009.1, from coordinate 67,783 downwards.
GACCGTGGCGACCTCGCCCTCGCCCTCGCGCGATACGTGGAACCGGAGAACCGGCGCGTCGAATACGACTGCTTCGACCTCGCCCCGAGCCAGAAGATCGTACGCCTGCTCTAGCTCATGCACCACGACAGGGCCGACGCCGACGCCGGTCAGGTACGCGTGTCCGGCCGAGTTGTGTACGGTGGCGACCCGATTACCGGGGAGGTCGGCGGGTCCGTCGATGTCGCCCCGGAGTTCGCTCACCGCCAACGACGACGCGATGGCGGCGGTGAAGCTGGCAAAGACCAGGGTGCCCAGGGCGATCCAGATCAGGGCGAACATCCTGCCCGATCTTCCACGGGCCACCTTGTCGCCGTATCCGACCGTGCTCATGGTCACGACCGACCAGTAGAACGAGTCCCAGATGCCGCGGCGGTAGGGCACCGCGAAGTCAGCGTTGTGCTTTCGTTCCAGCCACCAGATCACGTGCGCCGCGATCAGGACGGCGACCGCGAACACCACGAGAAGCCAGGGCAGGTCCGAACCCCAGATGGCGTGCAGGAAGACCAGGATGCGGTCCCATACCGCTTCGGATCCACGGGTGGCGGTCATGATCGTGAGGCCGGTGTCGAGCAGCGGGAGCGAGAAGTCGATCGCTTCCTCCCGATGACCGGTGATCGCTACGCCCCCCAACCCCACGGCCGCCAGGCCGCGGTGGATGTCGTCCACCTGTTTGGCCACAGTGTCGACCGCGTAGATCTCGACCGTCATGCCCAGCTGAGCGGCGATGAGGCGCACCAGGTCGACCTCGAAGCCGCTGTAGGTTCCCTCGTCGTAGATGACGAACGGAGGAAGGATACGTGCGGCGATCGTGAATACACCGCCCGCGGCTGCTGAACCGTCTGCGGCACCACCCACGGCGGTGGCCGCCGGATCGGCGGCTTCGATCCAGGCGGACACCACGTCCGAATTGACCACCAGCCATTCTTCCGCGTGTCTCCGGATGTCCTCCGGATCACCCTCATCATGGACCATATCCGCGTTCTGCCGGGAGATATCCTCAAGGGGTATCACCACCTGTTCGAGGAGCCTGCGAACCGACGGGTTGGCTTCGAGAAAACCGGAGTTGGCCACAGCCCGGATGTCGTTGGGGGGCCACCCCACCTCGCATGGATTGTTGGCGCACCCCGGTATTCCCGGTATCGACGTGCGGTCGAGAAAGGCCGCCTGGTCGGGGGGGAGGGAGGAGAACGGTGTCTCCAGCCACACGACGTCTCGACCGGGAACCAGTTCGCCGACGGTCCAGTTGGGAGTCCATGTGTAGTAGAGGACCGGCTGCCCGGCCTCGAAACGGGCGATGGTATCCGATATCAGCGGCGAGTAGTCCCCCTGTACCTGTTCCACGGTGGCGGCCAGTCCGAACACGTCGAGATGGTGCTCGATGACCTGGGAGCAGGTCCACCCGGTCTCGCAACCGATCAGGTCGGCGCGCCCGTCGCCGTCCCGGTCGAACAGCGCGGCTACTTCGGGATCGGCCAGATCTCCGAGGTTGGTTATGCCGTGAGCCCCGGCCGTAGCCACATCGACGAAATAGCCTTGGAGCGCCCCCGCGTCGACCTGCGTACCGACCGCCTCCACGAGCTCCTTCTCGATGAGGCCGTCATGGGTCGGGAACCATCCGTTCGCCCAGAGATCGACCTCGCCCGCTGCCACTGCGCGATAGAAGTCCGGGTTCTCCATGGTGACCGGACCATCCACGCGATACCCCAAGCGCAGCAGCAGGAGCCGGTACACCTCGGCCTGGAACCAGCCGGTGTCCCAGGTGGCCCGGGCCATCCGCACGGTCTTCGGCTCGGCGGGTTCTCCTTCCGGCTGGCCCGAAGCGGGGACGACCGCCCCCACGGCCAGCAGTGCCACGGCCGACAGCGAACAGGCGATCAGGGTGCGTCGCACGGCGGTCTCCGGTAGGGGCTGTGCCAAGGCTAGCGATGTTTCCTGCTCATTTACCGAAACAAATATCGGGTTTACGTGATGGTGCAGGGCGCCTTGTTCATATAGTGACCACACACGGGTTCCGGGCCGGAGACGGCCGCGGGACTGCCAGGCGACTGAAAGGAGTTCGTATGGTCGTGAGAATCGGGAGAGGGCGCCATGGCTGACAAGGGTCACGACCACGACCTTGACCTGACCAGAATCTCCGAGGCGTACGACGACTGGGAGAAGGACCGGGAACGCCGCCGTGAGGCTGCTATCCGGGAGCGTGCGCACTTCGAGGGTCTCCAGATCGACCCTGACATCGACTTCTATCCCGAGGTGGCCGATCGGGAGCCCGGTGACAAGAACATCGTCAGGTGGGGATTCGACATACATCCCCAGGTGACATTCTCTGCCGCCGGATTCCTGCTGCTCTTCATCGCCGCCACCCTGATCTTTCCGGATCAGGCGGGCGGGGTGTTCAGCGCCGTCCTCAACTTCATCAACGAGAAGGTGGGCTGGCTGTACATCATCTCGTTCAACGTCTTCATAGGCGCGGCGCTCTACTTCGCGCTCGGGAGGTACGGCAAGATCCGACTAGGTGGCCCGGCGGCGCTCCCGGAGTTCTCCACGCCCGCCTGGTACGCCATGCTGATCTCCGCCGGCCTCGGCATCGGGTTGATGTTCTGGGGCGTCGCGGAGCCGATCTTCCACCTGACGGCGCCGCCTCCCCTGTTCGACGTAGAACCCTTGTCGACGGGCGCGGCCAGAGGCGCACTGGCGACCTCCTACCTCCACTGGGGGATCCATGGATGGGCGCTGTACGGACTGGTAGCCCTTGCCCTGGGGTTCTTCGCCTACAACCGGGGCCTGCCACTGACCTTCCGCTCGGTCTTCTACCCGATCCTGGGTCCGAGGATCTACGGCGGATGGGGCAACGCTATCGACGTGCTTACCGTCGTGGCCACCCTCTTCGGGCTGGCCACCTCGCTGGGGTTCGGCGCTTCGCAGGCCGCTGCAGGGCTGAACAAGGTCTTCGGTGTCCCGGATACCCTGTTGGTCCAGATTCTGCTGATCGCAGGTATCACGGGGCTGGCCACTATCTCGGTGGTGGCGGGCTTGGACGCCGGGGTCAAGAGGCTCAGCGCGCTCAACGTATGGTTGGCCGCGGCGTTCCTGGTCTTCGTGCTCTTCGTGGGCCCGACCCTGCTGGTTCTGTCGCTGTATGTGGAGAGCATCGGGGTCTACATCCAGATCCTGCCGGAGTTCTCGTTCTGGAACGCCGCCCTGCTCGACACGCAGTGGCAGCAGTGGTGGACCATCTTCTACTGGGGATGGTGGATCTCCTGGTCTCCCTTCGTGGGCATGTTCATCGCCCGGATCTCGAAGGGGCGCTCGGTGCGGGAGATGATCATCGGTGTGATCGTCCTTCCCTGCCTGCTGTGCTTCCTGTGGTTCGCGGTGTTCGGCGGAGCAGCCATGAACCTGCAGATGACAGGAGAACTGGACGTGGCCACCGCGGTCAACGAGAACGTGGCGACCGCCCTGTTCGTGATGCTGGAGGCCTTCCCATGGACCTTCTTCGTCTCGATAGTGGGCATCCTGCTGCTGGTCTCGTTCTTCGTCACCTCGTCGGACTCTGGATCCCTGGTGGTGGACCACCTCACCTCGGGCGGAAAGCTCGACTCGCCCAAGCCGCAGCGCGTGTTCTGGGCATTGATGGAGGGCGCAGTGGCCATAGTGCTACTTGCCGGAGGAGGCCTGTCGGCGCTCCAGACGGCTGCCGTGGCTACAGGACTGCCGTTCCTATTCGTGCTACTGATCATGCTGTGGAGCCTGAAGAAGGCCTTCGACGAAGAGCTCGACCTCCTGGAGAGCCATTACGACGAGGCCATCTTCCAGGCCCAGCACAGCGGCTTGATCGAGCGGCTGGGACAAGGAGGTGAAAAGTGATCAAGAGATCGAGCAAACTGATCGCCGCTATCGCGGCGTCGGTGCTCGTGCTTTCGGCCTGCGCTGTCCAAGAAGAGGAAGGCCCCGTGGCGATCGCCCGGGCCAACTGGAGTTCCGGCTACATGCAGGCTGCCATCTACGCTCAGCTGATCGCTGAGCTCGGACACGAGGTCACCGATCCGGCAGGCGCCGAACTGAGCCCCAACTCGTTCTATCCCGCCCTGGCTGCGGGTCAGTACGACCTGTGGGCCAATGGCTGGTTCCCCCTCCATGACGTCTACTTGGAAGGGGAGAACGTCACCGGCCAGTCTGTGGAGTTGCCCATCGAACCGGTAGGCTGGCAGGTGCTCGACGGAGCCGCGGAGGGTTTGGCGGTCGACAAGGCCACAGCCGATCGGCTGGGAATCTCCTCCATGGACGGTGTGGCCGCCAATGCCGGCGTCTTCGACGACGACGGCGACGGCAAGGCAGACCTGATCGGTTGCAACGGCGGATGGGGCTGCTGGCTCCGCATTGATGCTCAGATCGCCAATGAGAGCTGGGGCTCCGGCGTGGAGCAAATCTCCGGCAACTACGAGGGCTTGGTCCGAGGCGCTGTGGATAAGGTAAATGCCGGTCAGCCGGCGCTGTTCTATGCCTGGACGCCGAACTGGACGGACGCTGTCCTGGTGCCGGGCGAGAATACCGTTTGGGTGGAGTTGAACGTCAGCGACATTCGAGCGGTGGCCAACACCAACTTCCTGGATCGAAACCCCGACATCCGGAGTCTCCTCGAGTCGGTCGTGATCCCCATCGGTGACATCAAGGCTCAGAACGCCAAGATGGCCGCGGGGGAATACACCGACGCCGACATCGAGGCCGACGCGGAGGCTTGGATTGCTGCCAACCGAGACAAGGTTGACAGCTGGCTGTCTACAGCCCGAGCGGCAGGCTGATCCGTACGCCCAAGTCGAACATCGGACAACCAGACCCGGCCCTCATCGCTCAGGCGAGGGGCCGGGTCTGCTACGTCGGCGCCACCGGATGGCCATCAGATGGGGGATGTCGCCGTGCCGGGCTGCCAGGTCGTCGCGGGCGGCGGCCTCCGGACCCATGCCCCGCTCGCGGACTTCCTCCAGATGCCACCCGGCGCCGGCTGCGGCCGTGAGCAGCGCCCCGACGGGCCGGTGCCGGAACTCGACAGCCTGGTGGCCGGCGGGCTCGAAACTGGTTCCCGGGCTCAGGTAACGGCCGAACCGCCAAAGCAACTCGCCGTCGGTCTGGTCGATCACGGGCCCGGACCGCGGAGCCGTGTAGACCGGATGGTTGATGACGATCGTCAACGATCCGCCGGAGCGAGTGACCCGGGCGGTCTCGGTGAAGAAGCACTTTGAGCCTTCGAAGTGCTCCAGCGCGAGGACGGCGTAGGCGCCATCCACCACCTCGTCGCGGACACAGGCCAGATCGGGTAGCCGCTTGACGAACACCGGATGGCGACCGGCCGCCATACGGGCCAGCCGGACATTGACGTCCACACCGACCACGCTGACCCCCCGGGCCGCCACCATCTCACCGATGCGCCCGTCCCCGCAACCCAGATCCAGGAACACGTGCCCGCTCCGCGGCCGGAACACTTCGAGGAAAGCGGAACCACCTCCTCCCGGTAGGCGGGGTCATCGGCCTCGGCAAGCCACCAGCCGGTCAGGTCGCCCCAATCGTCTGCGTGCTCATGTCTTCCTGGCGTGCTCACGGCCATCCATTCTCATCGCCGGCGGGCCCGGCAAAGGCGATCGCTGCCATTGCCGAAGCGGCGATTCCCACGGTTCTTACCAGATAACGGTGGTTCCGAATTGTCCGAACGCACGGTCCCTGGTCACGAGGGTGAGTGACTCCATCTCGCTCTGGGCGGCCAGCATCCGGTCGAAGGGATCACGATGCTCCGCCGCGTAGGCACCGGCGCGAAGACAGTGTGTGTAAGTGATGGCCAGATGGCGAAACTCATCGGCCGCGACCAACTCATTGAAGCGACGGGAGGCGTCGGGTGCATGATCCAGGCGCCCCAGCCGTCTTAAGGTAGAGATTTCCCAAGCGTTCGCCGCGCTCACGTATACCTCGGATGTCCCATCGGCAATGGAATTTCGGGCCAGCGCCGAGAGGCCGGGGTTGTCGGTCCACCACCACAACAAGGCATGCGTGTCGAGCAGTAGCCGCATCATCTCCCCTCCCAGGCATCGAGTTCGGCGGACGGCAGGGGCAGGAGTATCTCCGGACCGACCGTCTGGTCGGCCAGCCGGCCGGGGCGGCGGCCCGCATCGGATGGAGGCAGGGGTCCCAGCACGGCATAGGGCTTGCCTGCCTTGGCGAGGATGATCTCCTCCCCGGCATGGGCGCGATCCAGCAACCTTGACAGGTGTGTCTTGGCCTGATGTACGTTCACGGTCACGGCCATACGAAATGCTCCTCTCACATGGCCGTCACTATAGCCTAAGTTCACGGACTAAGTCAGGAGACCGCCTCTTCAAGCTGGTCGCTCGGAGGCCCCGGCCCTTACGCGAGTACGTCGCGGAGGAACTTGCCGGTGTAGGACTCGGGCACGGCTGCCACCTGCTCGGGGGTGCCTGACGCTACGATCCTTCCGCCCTCATCTCCCCCCTCCGGGCCGAGGTCGATGATCCAGTCGGCGGAGCGCACCACGTCCAGGTTGTGCTCGATCACCACCACCGTGTTGCCTGTGTCCACGAGGCGGTGGAGCACCTCCAGAAGTTTGCGCGTGTCCTCGAAGTGGAGTCCGGTGGTGGGCTCGTCGAGGATGTAGAAGGTGTTGCCGGTGGCCCGCTTGCCGAGCTCGGATGCCAGCTTCACCCGTTGGGCCTCCCCGCCCGAGAGGGTGGGGGCCGGCTGGCCGAGGCGGATGTAACCGAGACCGACATCGCAGATGGTCTGGACGATACGGGCGATCGGGGGCTGCGCTTCGAAGAACGAGAGGGCTTCCTCGGCGGGCATATTCAGCACGTCAGCGATCGACCGGCCCTTCCACAGCACCTGGAGGGTGTCCCGGTTGTAGCGCCGGCCCTCGCAGATCTCGCACATCACGTAGACATCCGGCAGGAAGTGCATCTCGATCCTGATATTGCCGTCTCCCCGGCAAGCCTCGCAGCGCCCACCTTTGACGTTGAACGAGAAGCGCCCCGGCAGGTAGCCGCGGGCCCGGGCCTCCGGCGTGGAGGAGAACAGCTTGCGGATCCGGTCGAATACCTTCGTGTATGTGGCGGCGTTCGACCGCGGCGTGCGGCCGATCGGCGACTGGTCGATGTTGATCACCTTGTCGAGGTGTTCGACCCCGACGATGCGGCGATGGCGTCCGGGAACGGCCCGCGAGCGGTACAGGCGGCTGTGGAGGCCCTTCGACAGGATCTCCTGTACAAGGGAGGACTTGCCGCTGCCGGATACCCCCGTGACGGCAATCAGCTTCCCCAGAGGGAACTCCACGTCGAGGTTGCGCAGGTTGTTCTCGGCGGCCCCGACCACCTTGAGCGACCGCCCGTCGCCGTTGCGACGCTGCTCGGGTGTGGGGATGTGCCGGCGCCCTGCCAGATAGGCGCCCGTCAGCGATTCCGGCTCGGCCAGAAGGTTCGTCAGGTCCCCCTCGGCCACCACGTGCCCGCCTCGCTCGCCCGCTCCCGGGCCCAGGTCGACCACGTGATCGGCGGTCCGGATGGTCTCCTCGTCGTGCTCGACCACGATCAGCGTGTTACCGAGATCACGGAGCCGGAGCAGTGTTTCGAGCAGCCGCCGGTTATCCCGCTGGTGAAGGCCGATCGACGGCTCGTCGAGCACGTATAGAACACCGACCAGTCCCGAGCCGATCTGCGTTGCGAGGCGGATGCGCTGCGCCTCCCCTCCGGAAAGGGTGGCGGCGCCGCGGTAGAGGGTCAGGTACTCGAGGCCCACATCGAGGAGGAAGCTGAGGCGCTCGTGGATCTCCTTCAACACCGGACCGGCGATGGTCGTGTCCCGGTCGTTGAGCTCGAGTTGTTCGAGCGCCTCGAGCGTGGCCCGGATCGAACGGTCGCACATCTCGAAGATGTTCAGCCCCCCCACCGTGACTGCCAGCGAGACCCGGTTGAGGCGGGCGCCGGAGCAGGTCGGGCAGGGCACCTGGCGCATGTACTCCTCGTACACCGACCGGGCATGATCCGACTCGGTCTGCTCGTGCCGCCTGCGCAGCACGGGGATCACGCCCTCGTACTTGGCCCGGTAGCGTCGCCGCCGGCCGAACCGGTTGGTGAAGGACACCTGGACCCGGAGGTCTCCGGTGCCGTGCAGCACCGCCTGCTGGTGCTCGATGTCCAGGTCGCAGAACCGGGCGTCGACATCGAAGCCAAGCGTCCGGGCCAGGCCGTTGAGGAGATGCTGGTAATAGCGGTTGCTGTTCGTAGCCCATGGGGCGAGCGCGCCATCCGCTATGGAGAGCTCATCATCCGGGACGACCAGGCGGGGATCCACCTCGAACCTGGTGCCGATGCCGGAGCAGGCCTCGCAGGCGCCGTATGGGCTGTTGAAGGAGAACGACCGGGGCTCCAACTGGTCGAACGATATGCCGCAGCTGTCACAGGAGAGATGCTGGCTGAAGGTCAGCTCGGACCCGTCGATGACGTCGACCACCGCCGTGCCACCGGTCAGGCCCAGGGCGGTTTCCAGAGAGTCGGTGAGGCGCCGGAAATCGCCCCGGCCCGCCACCAGCCGGTCGACCACTACCTCGATGGTGTGTGTGTAATAGCGGTCGAGACGGATGGACTCAGCCAGGTCCATGATCTCACCGTCCACACGGGCCCGGCTGAACCCCTGGCGGGACAGGTCCCGGAACAGCTCCTCGTACTCCCCCTTCCGGCCACGGACGATGGGCGCCAGTACCTGGAAGCGGGTGCCCTCCTCGAACTCGGCTATCCGGTCGACGATCTGCTGGGGAGTCTGGCGCGCCACCACCTTCCCGCAGCGGGGACAGTGGGGCTTCCCGACGCGGGCGTAAAGGAGGCGGAGGTAGTCATGGATCTCGGTGACGGTGCCGACCGTGGAACGGGGATTCCGGCTGGCGGTCTTCTGGTCGATCGAGATGGCGGGTGACAGGCCCTCGATGAAGTCCACATCGGGCTTGTCCATCTGTCCCAGGAACTGGCGGGCGTAGGCGGACAGGCTTTCCACGTAGCGGCGCTGGCCCTCCGCGTAGATGGTGTCGAACGCCAGGCTGGACTTCCCCGATCCTGACAGGCCGGTGAAGACGATGAACCTCTCGCGGGGAAGCTCGACGGAGATGTCCTGGAGGTTGTGCTCGCGTGCTCCGCGAACGATGAGCTTGTCTCTGGTCATGAAGCTCGGGCGGTTCGACACAGGGGAGGCGGGATACCCGCCATGCTAGCGGTTGCCCGTGACCAGCCGGTCCGGCGGCAAGGGCAAGGCTCGGCCGGCGACGCGGTGACTACCTCGTTACCTCGCTGAGTTCCCTCATCTCGCGCTTGAGTTCGGCCACCTCGTCGCGGAGACGGGCGGCGTACTCGAAGCGGAGTTCCCGGGCGGCTTCCCGCATCTCGTCCTCGAGGCTCTGGATCATGCGGCCCAGGTCCTCGCCGGCCAGCTCCACCGGGGAGCTCACCTCCATCGAGCCCAGGCTCCTGTCCCGGCGGCGCGACGATGACCCGCTCGATGACACCAGCTCGAGGATGTCGGACACCTTCTTGCGGATGGTCTGGGGGTCGATGCCGTGCTGCTCGTTGTAGCGCACCTGCAGGTAGCGGCGCCGGTTGGTCTCCCCGATAGCGGCCCTCATGGAGTCGGTCACGTCGTCCGCGTACATGATCACCCGGCCCGAGACGTTCCGAGCCGCGCGACCGATGATCTGGATCAGGCTGGTCTCGGAGCGGAGGAAGCCTTCCTTGTCGGCATCCAGGATCGCCACCAACGACACCTCGGGCAGGTCCAGTCCCTCCCGGAGCAGGTTGATGCCTACCAGCACGTCGTACTCCCCCAACCGCAGTTCGCGCAGCAACTGGACGCGTTCCAGGGTGTCGATCTCCGAATGGAGATAGCGAGCCCGGATCCCCATTTCCAGCAGGTAGTCGGTGAGATCCTCGGACATCTTCTTGGTGAGCGTGGTGACCAGCACCCGGTTGCCCAGCACAGCTTGGTCCCGGATCTCCCCGATGAGATCGTCTATCTGACCCTTGGCGGGCCTGACCACCACCTCGGGATCGACCAGCCCGGTGGGCCGTACTATCTGCTCGACGATGTTGTCGGAATGCCGGCGCTCGAAGGGGCTGGGCGTGGCCGACATGAAGATAACCTGGCCGGTCTTCTCCAACCACTCATCGAAGCGCAGCGGCCGGTTGTCGAGCGCCGAAGGCAGGCGGAAACCGTGCTCCACGAGCACGTCCTTCCGGCTTCGATCCCCCTCGTACTGGCCATGGAGTTGCGGGATGGCCACATGGCTCTCGTCGATGATGGTAAGGAAGTCGTCCGGGAAGTAGTCCAGCAACGTGTAGGGCGCCTCCCCCGGCTCCCTGCCGTCGATATGGCGGCTGTAGTTCTCGATCCCGGAGCAGAACCCCACTTCACGGATCATCTCCAGGTCGTAGGTGGTGCGCATGCGGAGCCGCTGGGCCTCCAGGAGCTTTCCCTGCTGTTCCAGCTCCGCCAGCCTCTCGCGCAACTCCGCCTGGATGCCCACGATCGCCCGCTCCATGCGCTCCTCCGAGGCGGCATAGTGGGTGGCCGGGTACACCCACAGTTCCTTCAACTCGTCGATTATCTCCCCGGTCACCGGGTTGATACGGACTATCCGCTCCACCTCGTCGCCGAAATACTCCACCCGGGCGATGGTCTCCTCGTAGGCGGGGAATACTTCGAGGGTGTCTCCCCTGACGCGGAACCGCCCCCGCACCAGGTTGACCTCGTTGCGCTGGTACTGGATGTCCACCAGCCGGCGGATGGCCTGGTGGAGCGGGAACTCGACGCCCCGGATCAGCCGGAGGACCTGCCCGGCGTACTCATCCGGACTGCCAAGCCCGTAGATGCAGGAGACGCTGGCCACTATCACCACATCGTCCCGGAACAGCAGCGACGAGGTGGCGGCATGGCGGAGCCGGTCGATCTCGTCGTTGATGGTGGCATCCTTTTCTATGTAGGTGTCGGTCTGGGGGATGTAGGCCTCCGGTTGGTAGTAGTCGTAGTAGGAGACGAAGTACTCCACCCGGTTGCCGGGGAAGAACTGGCGGAACTCGGAGGCCAGCTGAGCGGCGAGGGCCTTGTTCGGAGCGATCACCAGGGCAGGACGTTGGGCTCGCTCGATCGTCCAGGCGATGGTGGCGGACTTCCCGGAGCCGGTGATGCCCAGCAGGGTCTGGAACGCATCGCCGCGTTCCACGCCTTGGACCAGCGCGTCGATGGCGGCCGGTTGATCACCGGCCGGGTTGAAGTCCGAGACAACTGCGAAATCCGCCACGCCGCTCGATCATAGAAGGGTGCTGAGACAGGCGGGGATCGGTTGGCCCGCCACGACGCGTCTTGCGTTCCGTCCCGGGATGTCGGGCCGACCGGACATGTTTCGGTACCCTCCCAGGCCCTGCGCAGGGCACCGCCCGGTGGAGGTATTCCGGAGGGGGCGGCGAGCGATGGCCGGGTGCTTGAGCGGCGCCCGGATGGTCTATCGTTCGCCGCGGACGATGACACGAGGGGCGATGCCTGACTACGGGAACATGCACGGATGGCACAGCGAGCAGTTCGTCGAACGTCCTGACTCCGCCCTGCCTGCGTACATGGGGGCCACTACGTTCGCCAAGCTGCCACTGGTGACCGACATCGAGCAGGTTGCCGACCTGGCCCCTGACGCGGTAATCGTGGGTGCTCCGCTCGACGACGGCACCACCTACCGGCCGGGGGCGAGATTCGGGCCCAGGGCCATACGGACGGGCAACAACAACTACGGCAGCTTCTACTCCCTCCAGCTCGGCGTGAGCCTCTTCGATGTTCTGGACGTAGTCGACGCCGGTGATGCCAACATCGAGCCGGTGTGGCTGGAACGGGGCTACGCGATGATCTACCGGAAGGTGCGCGACCTGGCCGGAACGGGTGCGGTTCCGATCGTTCTCGGAGGCGACCACGGCATCACCTGGCCGTCGGCCACCGCCATCGCGGAGGTCAACGATCCGGCCAGGATCGGGATGGTCCACTTCGATGCGCACGCCGACACCGGCGAGGTCACCGGACCGATAGCGAACCACGGGGCTCCGATGCGGAAGCTCCTGGAGTCGGGAGCGATCGCCGGACCGAACTTCGTCCAGGTCGGGCTCAGGGGTTACTGGCCGGACCGGGACACGCTGGCCTGGATGGAGGAGAAGGGCTTCCGGTCACACTTCATCACCGAGATCGAGGAGCATGGCGCCGAGGCGGTGATCGACCGCGCGATCGACGAGGCGCTCGACGGCGCCGATGCCGTGTATCTCAGCGTGGACATCGACGTCCTCGACCCGGCCTATGCCCCGGGGACGGGAACGGCCGAGCCCGGCGGGATGAGCACCCGCGAGCTCCTGCGGGCGGTCCGGCGGATAGTCGGTGCGGTCGAGTTGGCGGGCATGGACGTGGTGGAGGTCTCGCCACCCTTCGACCACGCCGACCTGACGTCGATGGCTGCCAACCGCGTGGTGATGGAGGCCCTGTCATCGCTCGCAGTCAAGAAACAGTCGGGTACCGGCGTTCGGAGACCGGTCGTTCAGGACGAACGCGGGGAACGGATCCGGGGAACGCCCTAACCGCGCCCGTCGGGTCGGCTGCGGATCGGGCACGGGTCGAGGCCATGATCCGTGCCAGGGTGTCGTCGAGCGCCCTGCCGAGTTGCTCCAGGGTTCCGGCGTTGCCGATCACGAAGTCGGCTGCTTCCAACCATTCCCCGTGGCTGGGCTGGGAGGCCAGGCGGGCCCCGACTTCCCCGTCCGACATGCCCCGGTCCCGTAGCCGCTCCTTCCTGAGTTCGAGGGGCGCTTCGATTATCACCCACAACCAGCTGCAGTCCACCAGGTCCGCCAGGATCGGAATCTCCACGGCCGCGGGACGCCTTCCCGCCTCCCGGGCCCATCCAGCGATGCCGTCGCGAATAGCCGGGTGCGTGATGGCCTCGAGTTCGGCGAGCTGGTCGCGGTCTTCGAAGACTATGCGCCCCAGCGCGCGCCGGTCGATGGTCCCGCCGGTCACGACCTCGGGCCAGCGCTCGGCAACCCGGCGGGCTACGGGATGGTCCCCGGCCAGGATCGAATGACCGACCCGGTCGGCGTCGAGAACGGCGAAGCCGCGCGCGACCAGCAACCCGCCCGCCTGTGACTTACCCGAACCGATACCCCCGCCGATGACCAACCGCAGCGGTTCCATGATCGGCCCCGTCTCTACCGGCGGCCGATCCCCCGCTCCTTAAGCTCCTGGAGGATCGCCTCCAGAGAGGCGTCCACATCGAAGGAGGGCTGCTTCTCCTCTTTGGTGTCCGCTCGTTCGAACTCGGACACGGCGGGGCGCCGGCGGCGCGGAGGACGGTGGCCCGACTGCCGGGCACTGAACTCGGGTAGGGCCTGCTTGATGGAGAAACTCACCCGGCGGCGTCCCTCGTCCATCTCGGTCAGCTTGACCTTGACCCGCTGGCCGATGGAGAGTTCCAGCTCGGGAGACTCGACCCGGTGCATGGCGATCTCCGAGACGTGGACCAAGCCCTCGACCCCGTCGCCAACCGCGACGAAGGCCCCGAAGGGCACCGTCTTGATCACCTCTCCCTCGAGGACGGTCCCGACCTCGTGCTGGCGGCTGAACGCCTGCCACGGATCGGCGGTGGTCTGCTTGATGGACAGGGATATCCGTTCGCGGTTGTGGTCGATTTCCAGAACCTTGACGGTCACCTTCTGACCGACCTTGACCACCTCCGACGGATGGTTGACGTGCTTCCAACTCAACTCGGAGACGTGCACCAGCCCGTCCATTCCTCCGAGGTCCACGAAGGCCCCGAAGTTCACCACCGACGAGACCGAGCCGGTCCGGGTCTCGCCCACGGTGAGGTTGCTGAGGAACGCGCCTCTTTGCTCGGCCTGGGCCTCCTCCAGGTAGGCGCGCCGGGACAGCACCACGTTGTTGCGGTTGCGGTCCAACTCGATGACCTTGGCTTCGATGTCCTCGCCTATGAACGGTTCGAGATCACGAACCCGGCGGAGATCGACCAGCGAGGCGGGCAGGAAGCCCCTGAGGCCGATGTCCACGATCAATCCGCCCTTGACCACCTCGATCACAGTGCCCCGAACAGTGCCCTTGTGCTCCTTGACCGCTTCTATCTGGCCCCATACCCGTTCGTAGAGGGCCCGCTTCTTGGACAGGATCAGGCGGCCCTGCTCGTCCTCCTTGTCGATGACCAGTACCTCGATCTTCTGGCCGATCGCAACGATCTGGTCCGGAGTGACGTTCTTGCGAATCGAGAGTTCCTTGAGCGGAACGACGCCCTCGGACTTGTAGCCGATATCGACCAGGACTTCGTCCTGGCCCATGTTGACGACGTGCCCTTCGAGGATGTCACCCTCTTTGAATTCGAGGACGGTCTCGGCAATGGCGGCTTCGAAGTCCTCCGGGCCGAGGTCGTCCGGCAGGGAGCTGACGCTGCGAGCCTTGATTGCGGGCGGCCCCATGACCGGGTTGTCATCATCCGGGTTGGCGACCATCTCGGTCGGCACCACGACCGACGGCAGGGATGCCACCGGTTCAGGGGATGTTTCCGGGTTCTCGATGCCGGTGTCTTGGGTCTGCTCTGTCTTATCGGTGGGAGTTTCCATCTTTCCTATTTCTCTGCGTGGAGGCCTGGGCTTGGAGTCTGGGCCGGAACGAATCACGCCCGGCCGGATTGATCGGGTTGGGTATGGCTGGTTGTGGACCTCCAGGCAGGGAAACCGTACCGCTGGTGCGTTGGCGGTGACGGAGCGCGCCGAAGAATAACACCTCCCCGCCTGGCCACGCAGGCGCATTCTAGGAGGGTATCCGTCAACCGTCCTCCATGCTACCCCTTGACAGAGGCCAGGTCCGGTCCGATTCCCACATCGACGGTGAGCGGTACGTCGAGTTCCACCACCCCCTCCATCACGTCGCGGACGAGGCGGACGGTCGGCTCGACAGCGTCCTCACGGACCTCGAACACTAGCTCGTCATGGATCTGGAGCAGCATCCTGGCCTCATCGGGGGGCAGGCGGCCGTCCAGCTCGATCATCGCCATCTTGATGACGTCGGCGGCGGACCCCTGAACGGGTGCGTTCAGGGCCATCCGCTCCCCCATCTGGCGGGTCCGCCAGTTGCCCGACAGCAATTCGGGAAGGTAGCGGCGCCGCTCGAAGAGCGTCGTGGTGTAGCCCACCCGGCGGGCCTCCCGCACGATCTCCTTGAGGTACTGGCGCACGTCGGGGAACTGCCGGAAGTAGGTGTCCATGTGCTCCCGGGCCTCGGCCCTGCCGATCTTCAGCCGGTCGGCGAGGCCGTACGCCTCCATTCCGTAGAGGAGACCGAAGTTGATGGCCTTCGCCCGGCGCCTGGTCTCGGCCGTGACCGTGTCGGCCGTGAGCCCGAACACGCGGGCCGCCGTAGTGGTGTGGATGTCCTCACCCGCCTTGAACGCGCCCAGCAGGCCGGGATCCTTGGAAAGGTGCGCCAGGATGCGGAGCTCGATCTGGGAGTAGTCGGCCACCACGAACAGGAAGCCCTCCTCCGCCACGAAGGCCCGGCGGATGGTGCGGCCCCGTTCGGAGCGGACCGGTATGTTCTGAAGGTTGGGCCGGTCCGAGGAGAGCCTCCCCGTGGCAGCACCCGTCTGGTTGAACCGGGCGTGGATACGCCGGTCCGGTCCGATCAGCGGCAGGTAACCCTTGACGTAGGTGCTCCGGAGCTTCTCCACCTCCCGGTAACGGAGGACGAGCGCGACGATGGGGTGGGCATCCTCGAGCTTCTGGAGTACCGAGGCGTCGGTGCTGGGTGTCCCCCGAGACGTCTTCTTCACCACGGGCAGCCCGAGGTCGCCGAAGAGCACCTTTCCGAACTGCTGGCTGGACTTGATATTGAACCTCGTACCGGCTTGTTCGTGGATTTCGGTTTCCAACCCGGCGAGGTCGTCTCTGAGATCGGCGCCCAACTCCTCGAGGTAATCCCTATCGACCCCGATACCGTGTTGCTCCATCCGGGCCAGTACCGGTACCAGGGGAAGCTCCATCTCTCGCAGCAGGCTCACCTGGCCTCGATCCCGCAGTTGCTCCTCCATCACAGCCTGCAGATCCCTGACCGCCATGGCTTTGGCCCCGGCCGCCTCGATGTCCAATCCTCCGCCGAAGTCGAAGGCAGCCTGGCCGTCATCGGTTTCCGCACTCTCGGTCGCCGTCAGGTCGACCGCCAGGAAGCGGGAGGCGAGATCTTCCAGCGTTTCCGATCGGCCGGCCGGGCCGATGATGTATCCCGCCAGTTCAGGATCGAATCCCAATCCCTCCGGTTGCCAGCCCAGCCGGTGCAGGTCCTGCAGCAGTTCCTTCGACTTGTAGGCCGAGAACGGCACGTTGGGATCGGCCAGAACGGGAGCCAGGTGACAGAGAAGGGACACCGGCACGTAGAAGGCCGGCGCGGCCACGGGTGCGGACCCCTCGAACGCTGGCTCTTCGAGGAAGGGAACGACCGCCAGCCCGACCAACTCGCCGGACTCGCGAACGGGCTCCAGGGCGAGACCTGCTGCGCCCGCGAGTGCGGAGACCTCGGCAGCCGACTCGACCACCCGGACTTCCACCTCGAGGGCCGTCTCTTCGACCGGAACGGAAGCTGCCTCCTGATCGGTCAGGCGTTTCCAGAGGGTGGCGAACTCCAGACGGTCGAAGACCGCCTGTACCGACGGCCAATCGAGATCGTCCCTCCGGATCCGGCCCTCATCGACTTCGAGATCCAGGTCGTCCACCAGCGCCATCAGCTGGCGGTTGAGCAGGACCTGGTCCTGGTGCGCTGTGAGGTTGCTGCGCAGCTTGGGCGAACAGCTCTCGAGGTGCGAGAAGACTCCGTCGAGGTCCTCGAACTGCGACAGGAGCCGGGCGGCGGTCTTCTCCCCCACCCCGGGGACACCGGGCAGGTTGTCGGACGTGTCGCCCCGCAGGGCTGCGTAGTCCGCATACTGCCCCGGCCGGATCCCGTACTTTTCCTCGACCCACGCCGGACCCACCACCACCGTGTCGGAAATGCCCCGGCGCGTGTAGATCACCCGCACGGTCGGGGACACCAGCTGGAAGCTGTCCCGATCCCCGGTGACCACGAGCACCTCCCAGCCGAGGTCGGTAACCCGCTTCACCAGCGTGGCGATGACGTCGTCGGCCTCGAATCCGGGACACTCCAGCTGAGGGACGTCCATGGCTTCCAGCACTTCGCGGATCAGGGGGAGTTGGGAGCGGAACAGGTCCGGCGCCGACTCCCTCTGGGCCTTGTACTCGGGATAGCGCTCGGTGCGGAAGGTGGACCTCCCCACATCCCAGGCCACTGCCAGACCGTCGGGGCGGTGTTCGCCGAGCAGCTTGATCAGCATCGAGGTGAATCCGAACGCGGCATTGGTCACCAGGCCGGAACTGGTGGAGAGGTCGGGCGGGAGGGCGTAGAAGGCGCGGTAGGCGAGGCTATGGCCATCCAGGAGGGCCAGGGTGGGCATGCGATGATCGTAGCGTGGCAGTGGTCAGTGGTCGGTGGTCGGTGGTCGGTGGTCGGTGAATGCTCTAACCCAGGGACGAGACGGCCAACCCAACAGCCTCAGGTGCCACGAGGTACTTGACTACCTCCAAGTGGCGAACTGGCCACCGGCAACCGGCCACTGCTGGTACCGGGAATGGGACTCGAACCCATACGCCCCAAGGGGCACCGGATTTTGAGTCCGGCGCGTCTACCAATTCCGCCATCCCGGCTGGAGATGATCTTACCCGGGCGTTCACTCGAAGCCGGGACGTGCGGGTTCACTGGCTAGCCTGCGTCCAGGATCGTGGTTTGCCCGACCGGCGAGCCTCCCAGGATTCGGTTTTTCGACCCCCCTCCCCAGGCATGGATCAGTCTCGCATACGCAACGTAGCCATCATTGCTCACATCGACCACGGCAAGTCGACGCTCGCCGATCGATTCCTGGAGATGTGCGGGGCTGTGGACGCACGCCGGATGCGAGCCCAGTACCTGGACAACATGGACCTCGAGCGGGAGCGCGGTATCACCATCAAGCTCCAGAGCGTCCGCCTGGAGTACGGGCCGTGGAGGATCAATCTCATCGACACGCCGGGCCACGTCGACTTCGGGTACGAGGTGTCGCGGTCCCTGGCGGCGTGCGAGGGGGTGATCCTGCTGGTCGACGCCTCGCAGGGCATCGAGGCGCAGACCCTGGCCAACTGCGCGCTGGCGCTGGAACACGATCTGACCGTGGTGCCGGTTCTCAACAAGGTCGATCTTCCCGCCGCCGATCCCGACCGGGTGGCCGAGGAGATCGAGCAGGTCCTGGGGATCGCGGCCGAAGAGGTGCTGCGGGTCTCGGCCAAGACCGGCGAGGGAGTTGCCGACCTCCTCGACGCTGTCTGCCGGCGCGTACCGCCGCCGGAGGGTGATGAGGATGCCGAGCTGGCCGCCCTGGTGTTCGACTCCCATTTCGACAGCTACCGGGGGGTCATCAGCTCGATCCGGATCGTGCGGGGCACGCTGCGCGCCGGCTCCCGGGTGCGTTTCATGCAGACCGGCGCCATGTACAACCTCCAGGAGATCGGGGTGCGCACCCCTTCAGCCGTTCCCGTGGAGCAACTGGGCCCCGGAGAGGTGGGATACCTCATATCCGGGGTCAAGAACACGGCGGAGGCCCGTCCCGGCGAGACCGTCACCGACGCCGCCTGTCCAGCCTCCACGCCCCTACCGGGCTATCGCGAGCCCAAGCCCATGGTGTTCTGCGGCCTCTATCCCCTGGACGGGGACGAGTATCCCGAACTGCGGGATGCCCTCGACCGGCTGCGCCTCAACGACTCCAGCTTCAGCTACGAGCCGGAGACCTCCACCGCACTCGGGTTCGGCTACCGGTGTGGCTTCCTCGGCCTCTTGCACATGGAGATCATCACCCAGCGCCTCGAGCGCGAGTTCGCCCTGGACATCATCGCCACCAAGCCGTCGGTGGAGTATCGGGTGCGGACGACGGCCGGGGAGGAACTTCCTGTCGACAGCCCTGCCAAGATGCCTCCGGCGGGCGAGGTGGTGTCCATCGCCGAGCCGATCCTGGCGGCGAGCATCATCAGCCCGGCCCGCTACACCGGCCGTCTGATGGATCTCTGCCAGGGCCGCCGGGGGCGCATCAAGGGTATGGAGTACCTGTCTCCCGAACGGGTGGAACTCCGCTACCACCTGCCTCTGGCCGAGGTCGTAACGGACTTCTACGACCAGCTCAAGAGCCGGACGCAGGCATATGCCAGCCTGGACTACGACGCCGGACACTACGAGGACGCCGATCTGGTGAAGGTGGACATCCTGCTGCATCACGAGCCGGTCGACGCCTTCAGCGCGATCGTTCACCGGGATGCTTCCTATCCCTACGGACGGCAGATGACCGAGAAGCTCATGGAGTTGATCCCGCGCCAGCAGTACGACGTCCCCATCCAGGCGGCGATCGGAAGCCGGATCATCGCCCGCGAGACGGTCAAGGCCTTCCGCAAGGACGTGACCGCCAAGCTCTACGGCGGAGATGTCACCCGGAAGCGCAAGCTGCTGGCGAAGCAGAAGGCGGGCAAGCGGCGTATGAAGGCGATCGGGCGGGTTGAGATCCCGCCTGAGGCCTTCGTGTCGGTCATGCGGATGCCCGGGACGCGCGCGAGGGGCGCCGGTTAACGGCTGACCCGGTCATTCGGACAGGGCGTCTACCAGGCTCCTGGTGGCTTCGGCTATGTCGGTGATCGGACGGGGTGACTGGAGTGCCCGCCGTACCAGGGCCGAGCCCACGATGATCCCGTCCACGTACGGCGCCAGCGCCTCGGCCTGTACGGGCGTGCTTATGCCGACACCCATCACCAAAGGCACGCGCGTGATGGCCCGGATTCGCGCGGCCAGGGTTCTGGGGTGGTCCGACTGCTCGTCCCGCTCGCCGGTCACGCCCAGTTCGGCGACCCCGTAGATGAAGACCGGGGCACGTGCGGCGATCCGTTCCAGGCGCTCGTCCTGGGTGGTGGGCGCCGCGAACAGCACCAGGCCGATTCCGGACCGGTCACATGCCTCGGCCACCGGCGCCGCCTCCTCCAGGGGAAGATCAGCGATTATCAGCCCCGCGGCGCCCGCATCGGCGGCCCGGCGGGAGAATTCATCCGGTCCCAGCCGGAATACCGGGTTGGCGTAGGACATGGCCAGCGAGGGCTTGCCGGTCGCTTCGACCACCCGACGGAGGACATCGAACCCGCCCTTGAGGGTCATCCCCTGTTCGATGGCGCGGGCGCTGGCCACCTGAATAGTCGGCCCGTCCATCATGGGATCGCTGTAGGGGATGCCGACTTCGAAGGCGTCCGCGCCGGCGTCCGCCATGGCCTCGAAGCACTCCACGGTCCGGTCCGGGCTGGGCAGCCCGGCGGTCATGAAGGGCAGGAAGGCCGTTCTCCCCTCGGCCCGTACCCGCGCGAACAGGTCGTCCAGCCCGCGGCGGCTCATCCGATACCTGCCTTGGCCGCGATCATATCCATGTCCTTGTCACCGCGGCCGGACAGATTGACGAGCACCGTCTTCCCTGCCAGCCGGGCGGCGTCCTTGGCCACCCAGGCGATGGCATGCGCCGACTCGAGCGCCGGGATGATGCCTTCGGTTCGCGAGAGGAGATCGACTCCGCCCAGAGCCTCCTCGTCAGTGATCGAGACGTATCGCGCCAGGCCGGTGTCGGCGAAGTAAGCGTGCTCGGGCCCGACCCCCGGGTAGTCGAGGCCGGCCGATATCGAGTGTGCCTCCAGGACTTGGCCCTCGTCGTCCTGGAGCATATAGGTGCGGGCGCCGTGCAGGATTCCCGGGGATCCGGCGCCGATCGAGGCGCCGTGCCGTCCGGTTCGGATCCCGTGGCCCGCCGCCTCGACACCGACCAGGTCGACGCCGTCACGTCCGGCGAAGGGGTAGAACATGCCGATGGCGTTCGAACCGCCCCCCACGCACGCCACCACCACATCGACCGACTCTCCCTCCAGTTGGCGGATACTCTCGTCCCCGATAATCCTCTGGAACTCCCTCACCATCCAAGGGAAGGGGTGGGGCCCGACCGCCGAGCCGATGATGTAGTGGGTGGTCTCCACCGTGCGCACCCAGTCGCGCATGGCCTCGTTGACTGCATCCTTGAGGGTGGCCGCGCCGGCTGAGACCGGAACCACGTCCGCGCCGAGCATGCGCATGCGCTGGACGTTGAGGGACTGGCGCTCGATGTCCTTCTCTCCCATGTAGACCACGCACTCCAGGCCGGTGTAGGCGGCGGCGGTGGCGGTGGCCACCCCGTGCTGACCGGCGCCGGTTTCGGCTATGAGCCGGGTCTTGCCGGTGCGGGTCGCCAGGATGGCCTGGCCGATGGCGTTGTTGATCTTGTGGGCGCCGGTATGGGCCAGGTCCTCGCGCTTGAGCAGCACCCTCGTCCCGGTTTCCTCCGACAGGTGATCGGCGGCGTGCAACGGCGTGGGCCGCCCCGTGTACTTCTCCAGGAGGTCATGGAAGTGGGCTACGAATCCGGAATCCGCCCACGCATCGGCGAAGTCGGTGGCCAGCCGTTGCAGGGCGGGCATCAGGGTCTCCGGAGCGAACATCCCGCCGTAGTCGCCGAAGCGGCCCTGCTCGTCCGGCCGGTCCATGCGGAGGGCGGCTCGGCCACCCACGGCTGTCGTCATTCGCCGACCCCCTTGGCGTTGCGTACGAAGTCGATAATCCGTGCAGGATCCTTCACGCCCGGTGATGACTCGAGTCCGGACGAGGCGTCCACACCCCAGGGACGGTAGCGGGCTACGGCGCCTGCCACGTTGCGGGGGTCCAGACCTCCGGCCAGCACGTACCGGGTGCCCTCAGGTGGTAGCCACTCGGCGGGGATGGTCTTGCCGGTGCCGCCGAGCCGGTCCGGCGAAAAGGCATCGAGGAGCGGTGTCTGGTTCTCGGGGAGGCGCTCCAGGTTCACCGGTCCCCTGGCGCGCACCGGTCGGAGGACGAACGCCCCGGCTTCTCCGGCCGCCGCGGCGGCCCGGCCCGAATCCTCACCGTAGGGCTGCACACCCGAGGCACCCACCTGCTCGACCAACTCGAGGAGCCGGTCGGGGCTGGTGTCGGCGGTCAGGATCACTGCCGGAAGGGCTGTCGCCCCGGCCAGCCGGGAGGCCTCCGCCACCGTGAGGCGGCGGGGGGAGCCATCGACCAGCACGAGACCGACCGCGTCGGCGCCGGCCTCGGCGGCGGCCTCCAAGTCGCTGACGGTGCGCATGCCGCAGACCTTGACCCAGGTCATGGGAGCGCCTTGAGGCCGCGGACGGCCGCGCCGGCGTCCCCGGCCCTCGACAGGTACTCGCCCACCAGCACCGCGTCGTAGCCGGCGTCCCGCAGCCGGGTCGCGTCGGCCGGTCCGTGCACGCCGCTCTCCGCCACCCGGACGTCGACCTCGTCGAGGAGCGGCGCGACCCGCTCGGAGGTGGCCAGGTCGACCCGGAAGGTGCGAAGGTCGCGGTTGTTGACGCCGATGACGGTGGCACCGGCCTCGGTGGCCCGCTTGGCCTCCAGCCGGTCATGGACCTCCACGAGGGCGGTCAGGCCGGCCTCGGCGGCCGTTTCGATCAGGGAGGACAGGAGCGGGTCATCCAGGAGGGACACGATGAGCAGCACCGCATCCGCTCCCATCGCCCGCGTCTCCCAGACCTGGGCCGGGTCGAGCGTGAAGTCCTTCCGCAGGACGGGCAGGCTCACCGCCTCGCGGGCGGCCCGGAGGTCGTCAGGGCCGCCGAGGAAGTGATCGGGCTCGGTGAGCACCGAGAGCGCCGACGCGCCACCCGCCTGGAAACTCGCCGCCTGCTCCCCGGGAACCATGCCGGCGTTGATGAGCCCCTTGGAGGGAGAGGCGCGCTTGAACTCTGCGATGACCGACAGGCCGGGCGCCGTCAGGGCTTCCGCGAACCTTCGTGCGGGGGGCATGTCGCTAACGGTCCGGCGTAGCTCGTCCTGGCGCGCGATCACCCCGGGCAGGCGGCGGCGCGTCGATGCGAGAACCTTGTCCAGCATGGTGCCGAAGGCTACTCGGACTCGTGGCTGTATAGGCATATGGCCGGCGCCGCCGCGTCGTCATGGGGCGCCATGGTTCAGGTCGGCCGGAACCTCATCCGGATCGGACGGTCATCGGTAGCCCGTGCACCTCGGCCTCCGCCCGGGCGCCCTCCCAGGTCACGGTGACGCGGTTGCCCGGCTGGGCTTCGCGGCGGATCAACGCCAGCGCGACCGGGGCCTGGTGTACGGGACTCTCCGCAACCGTCGTGAGCTCTCCCACCACCTTCGCCTCGTGGGAGACGCGGGCGCCCGGCGGCGGGACGTCCGGCCCGAGCATCCTTATCGCCCGCAGATGGCGGTTGACCCGGCCGCGGCTATCGATGCGAGCCACCAGTTCCTGACCGAGAAAACACCCCTTGGTGAACGAGACCGCTTCGGGGACCAGGCCGGTCTCCTGGGGAATGGTCCTGCCGTCGACATCGACGCCCATCCGGGGTTCTCCGGCCTCGACCCGAAACGCGTCGACCGCGGCGCGCCCGATCGGTACCGCGCCGAACTGCTCGAGCTGCTGCGGGTCCCGCCCGGCGATGAGGCGGCGCCGCACCGGTTCCGCGCGCAGTTCCGCGACCAGCGTCCCCTGCTCATCCCGCCAACCGCGCGGCGCTCCGGGTAACCGATCCGAGGGCCCCCAGACGTCGAGCACAGGACGCCGGTCCCGGTGGAATTCGACGTCCACGCGCAAGCGCCACCGCGACAGCGAGGCGATTGCCCCATCCTGGTGGGTGGCGTCGGTGATGAGCCCCACCCGGTCCTCATCGCGCAGTATCCAGAGGAGGGCGTCGAGCTTCCCGCGGGGCTGCAGGAGGAAGGACCTCGCCGCCTGACCGGGAGAAAGACCCTCTATGTCCTGGCTGAGGATGCCCTGGAGGAAGGAGATCGCATCCGGCCCTACGGCCCAGAACAGGCCCAGCATGTCCGTGGCGAATCCAGCGCCGGTCCTGGCGCGGGAATCCCCGTCCCTCGAGTTACCGGCCTCGCCCGGTCGGACGGTCAAAGCAACTCCGCCCCGGCCACAGCCGCGAGCGCCGCGGCGGCCTTGTCCTCGGTTTCCTGGAACTCGGTTTCGGGATCGGAGTCCGCCACCAGGCCGGCACCCGCCTGGACCCAGGCGGTGCCGCCGGCTATCACAACGGTCCGCAGGCAGATGGCGGTGTCCACGTTGCCGCTGAAGTCCATATACCCGGCGGCGCCGGCATAGGGACCGCGGGCCACCGGCTCGATCTCGTCGATGATCTCCATCGCTCGCACCTTGGGCGCTCCCGATACGGTGCCATGGGGGAAGACCGCCCTGACCACGTCGACCGGACCCAGCCCGTCTCGGAGCCGTCCCGATACGCCCGACACCAGATGCATGACGTGCGAGTAGCGCTCCACCACCATCAGGTCGTCCACCGTCACCGTGCCGAAGTCGCAGACCCGGCCCAGATCGTTGCGGGCCAGGTCAATGAGCATCACGTGTTCGGCCCGTTCCTTCGGGTCCGCCAGCATCTCCTGCTCCAAGGCGCGGTCCTCCTCCGGGGAGGCGCCCCGCCGCCGGGTGCCGGCGATGGGACGGGAGAACACGGTGCCATCCCTCACCCGGGTCATCAGCTCCGGCGACGAGCCCGCCACGGTGAGCTCCGGGTGCCGGAGGTAGAAGAGGAAGGGCGAGGGGTTGATGAGGCGCAGGGCGCGGTACAGATCGAAGGGGTCCCCCTCGAACGGGGTCCCGATGCGGCGGCTGAGCACCACCTGGTAGGCGTCGCCCTCCCGGATGTAGTCCTTGACCTTGAGGACGGCCCGTTCGAACTCCTCCCGATCGAGGGTCGAAGCGGCGGGCAGGCCGGGCCGGGCCGAGTGATCGAGCCCGGCGGCCGGGCGGTAACGGAGGGCGGTGCCGAGCCGTTCTGCGGCGTCGTGGAGCCGGGCTACCGCGTCTTGGTAGGCGGCGTCCAGGTCTTCCTCGAGGTCGGTGAAGACGTTGCGGACCAGGTGCAAGGTCTGGCCGGGATGATCGAGGGCCGCCAGGCTGCCTACGAACTGCCACATCATCTCGGGCAGGCCACGGTCGTCCCGAGGCCGGTCGGGAAGCTGCTCGATGTAGCGGACCGCGTCATAGGAGAGATACCCGACCGCTCCGGAATGCAAGGGGGGCAGGTCGTCGATCGGGTCCATGGCGTAGCGGGCCAGCAGCCGCTCGAGCACCGTGAGCGGGTCTCCCTCGGGTAACCGGACCCGGGGATCGTCGATATGGCTCACCCCGTCCCGGCTGGTGAGCGTGAAGATCGGATCCCAGCCGAGGAAGGACCAGCGCGCCCAACGCTCCCCTCCTTCGAGGGATTCGAGCAGGAAGCCGGGCGAGTCGCCGACCAGCTTGCCGAACGCGCTGACCGGAGTCTCCCGGTCGGACAGCAGGGCCAGCCTGATCGGGACCACGGCAGCATGCCCGGCCAAGCGGCGGAACTCGGTCGGGCTCGGAGTGACTTTCATGCGGTCCACGTTACCGAAGAGAGTCGCCCGTGCCGGAACCCCGGAACCTCACCCAGGCGCCTACCAGGTCGTGGTCGTGGTCCAGGTGCCCGTCATGGAGCGAGGGTGTCAGCCCAGCACCACCACCGGCATGCCGATCGGCGCCCAGTCGTACAGGAAGGCCGCTTTGTCGTCACGCTGCCGGACACAACCGGCCGACAACCCCTGGCCGAGTTGGTCGAGCGTCTGGTTCGGGGCTCCGTTCGCGTCCACACCGATCGAATGGAACCCTATCCGCCAACCGCTCGCTCCCCAGGCGAAGCGGACCATGTGTTTCATGCTGCCGCCTCGGAAACCGTAGGCCACCTCGGACTTCGAATAGATCTCGTAGTGACCGGCGGGCGGGTTCCGGAACATTCCGCTCACGGGGTAGGTGTCCGTCAGCGTCCCGTCGGCTTCGACGAGCCAGGCCATCATCTTCTCACCGCGCCGGTCATAGACGGCGTGCTGGCGGCCGGCTAGACCCACATCTGGCGCCGTCAACCCGGCCGACCAGAGAAGCTGCGCATCGTGGCGGCGGATGGTCGCTCCCCCCTCCTCGGGCAGGCTCAGCTCAGCGCCATCGAAGCCGGCGGTACCGGAACGCCAGACCGGCAGGGTTCCGAACTGAAGCGCCAGGTACATGACGAGGTCACCGTCATGCTGCATGAGAAGGCGGTTGCCTGCCTGGCCGCCCGTTCCCAACGACCAGACCTCTTGGGCACCTCGATACAGGACCAGGTTGCCGTCCGGCAGGAACGCCATTCGGTGGGCGCCGTCCGGAGACCGGAGCGATTGACCGCGCAGGAGGACGTCGCCCGGCGCAAGCGAGTCTCGGAGGGACACGTCTTGCCACGGGGCCTCGTTTCCGGTCTGCGCGAGCGCGCCGGAAACAGGGAGTAAAAGGGCGACCAGCGCCGCTACCGCGCTAATTCGGACACGCATCGCTACCGAACTATAGGAGGGCATCGGCCGAAACTGTGGATAAACGCCGGAGGGCGTACTCCCCGTCCCGAGTTCAACCCGCCGGATCGAGGTTCCTCCTGGTGGCCTCAGCGGCCATATCCCTGGCCAGGTCGCTCAGCCAGTCGCGGAAGCCGTCCTTGTCGATCGTCATCCGAGCCTTGTTGGCCTCGATCGCCGCCCGCTGCTCGGCCAGGAACCCGTCCACGTCCCAGCCGGGCAGATCCTCGGCCGCCTCGATGAGACGGCTGGCGCCCTCGATCATCCGGAACGCTCCGTAGATGGGCTTCTCATCGAGGTGGAGTCGCGCGCAGGTAACGAGGTACAGGACGAAGTCGAACAGGAACTCCCTGGGATCGATCTCCTGGCTGCTCATGGCGCCCCCCACGGGTGACCGAACCGGTCGGCATGGACTGACGGCTGGAAACCCTTCAACGGCTTGGAGGGATTGGCAACCGGTATCCCCACCGCCATCAGTACCTCCGGACGCACATGGTCCGGAAGGCCCAGGATGGCCTGGACCACTTCCTCGCTCCAGCTGGTGATCTTGCATACGCCGATTTCGAGTGCGGGTGCCGCTATGGCCATGAAGGCGGCGGACGCACCCGCATCCAGCCTGCTCACCACCTCGACGCCGCGTATCCCGGACTCCTCCTCCGACCTCTCGAGGTCGCTGCATATGGCTATTGCCATCGGAGCATCGTTCACGAAGCCCGGGCATGCCTGGCGCAGGGTATGGACGATGCGCGGATCGGTGATCACGATCAGGTGGCGTATGCCGGGGCGGGCCACCTGGGCGCGGCCGGCAGCGTAGACCAAGCGCTCAAGGGTCTCCTGATCGGGTGGTTCGGGCCGGTATTGCCGGTGCATGCGGCGCCTTCGCATCGCCTCGAACACCGTCATCGGAGCACTCAATGCCTGTTCCTTTCGCCACCGTCGCCGGTAAGCCGGCGGATCATAAAGAAACAACCCCCGTCCCCATCGACTGGGGAGCGAGGGCTGTAGCGGGTAGCGGGGGTAGGATTCGAACCTACGACCTTCGGGTTATGAGCCCGATGAGCTGACCAGACTGCTCCACCCCGCGCCGTTCTCGCCCCGAGTTTAACCCGCCCGGCGGGCTATCCGCAAGGCTGCCCGCACCGGAAGACCACGCTCGACAGGTCCTCCCGCCCGGATGGTTACGATCGGGCAACAGCGCCGGGTAGGTGCTTCATGACACGGAGGTCACCGATGAGCCAGACTCCTTCTTCCTCTGATCGTCTCGACTGCGACCTCTTGCTCGAGGGCGGGGTGGTGATCACCCTCGACGGGAAGCGGCGGGTGCTGGATGGCGGCGCCGTGGCCGTCGCAGACGGGAGGATCGCGGCGGTCGGCGACAGCGGGGAGCTCCGTGAACTGCGGAAGACGGCCGGGAAGGTAATCGACTGCAGGGGCAAGGTGGTTCTCCCCGGGATGACCGACGGCCACACGCACCTGTTCCAGTCGTTGGGCCGCGGGCTCGGCGACGGTATGACGCTGGTTCCCTGGCTCCAGAGGTTCATGCTCCCCTATTCGAAGGCCATCACCAGGGAGATGAGCGTTGCCGCCGTCCGGCTCGGCGCGCTCCAGGCCGCCCTCTCCGGAACCACCCTGGTGGTGGACAACCACTACGCCCCTACCGACACGGAAACCATCCTGGCCGTGGCCGACGCTGTGGAGGAGGTGGGGATCAGGGGCGCTATCGCCCGGGGAATCTTCGGCGAGATGAATCCGGGCGGCGAGCTGATGGGAGTTGACCCGGACCTGTTCGCCCTGACCAATCAGGACGAACTCGACATCACTGCGGAGTGCATGGCGGAGCGCCCGCGAGGTGGCCTGGTCGAAGTCTGGCCGTGTCCGGAGAACATCGTCTACGTCTGGCCGGAGTTGATCGAGGCCGCAGCAGAGATGGCCGAGGCCGCCGGCGTTCGCTGGCACATGCACTGTTCGGAGGTTCAGGACGAGATCTCGTTCTTCACGGAGGTGCACGGGACCCGTCCGGTGGCCTGGCTGGCGGAGCGCGGGCTGCTCAGCCGCCACACCACGCTCGCTCACGCCGTCTGGTTGGATCCCGACGAAGTAGCGGCCATGGGTGCCGCCAACGCGACAGCCGTGCACAACCCGATCTCCAACCAGTACCTGGCCTCCGGCGTGCTCCACCTGGATCCGCTCTTGTCGGCAGGAGCCACCGTGGCTCTCGGCAGCGACGGAGTGGCAGTCGCCGGGCAGGACATCTTCGAGGCCATGAAGGCCGGAATGCTCATGCACCGGGTGGCCAGCCTGGACTCGACCGCCACCACCGTGGAGCAGTTTCTAGAACTGGGAACGCTGGGCGGGGCGGCCATGACCGGTCTGGATGCCGGTTCGCTGGAACCGGGCCGGGCGGCCGATCTGGTGGTCGTGGATGTCTCAGGCGTCCGGCACACCCCATGGAGCCGCCCGGTTGCGTCGGTGGTTCACTCCGGCAGCGCCGCCGATGTCGAGATGGTGATCGTGGCGGGCGAAGTCATCGTCGAGGACGGGCGTTCTACGAGGGTGGACGAGGACGAGGTGAGGGCCGTGGCCGCCGAGGCGGCCGCACAGCTGTTCGGCCGGGCACGGCTGAGCGATCTGGCCAGGGACTGGCAGTAGCAGGCTCCTGTCGTCGCTACGGGCCGGGGGTCCGGTCAGCCCCGCGGGAGGGACTCGCAGGCCACACCGTCGCCATCCCGGTCCAGCCGGGCCACGTCGCCGTAGTAGGGGAAGTAGCGATCGAACCATTCCTGCGCATCGCGGTGGGTGGAGAAATCGGAGCAGTTCTTGCTGTCGCCCGGGTCCGGAGGCCTCCCCTGTGCTGACGTGGTGGTGGTCGTGGGCCCGACGGCCGGCAATTCAGGAATCGCCAGCACGGGGAACGCCAGGATCGGAGTGTCCAGGCTCACGGTCGTGGTAGCGCACGTCCCTTCGAGCACGTCCGCAAGGAAGTCGTACTCCCTCCGATCCATGGTGAGGTCGTAACGGGCCTTGACGGCCACCCATGCTGCTGCGTACGGGCAGTAGCCGGCGTCGCCGGCGGGCATCCACTCGGCCGGATCGCGGGCGCCCTTGCTCCGGTTGGAACCGGCCGTGACCGCGACGAGCGCGTTCTCGTCATTGGCGAATTGTTCGCGCCGGTCAGGGTTCCAGAGATGGGCGCCGGACGCCCAGGCCTCCGCCAGCGGAACCAGATGGTCGATGTCGAGCTCGGAGGGGTCCGTGAGCCAGATGCCGTCGTAGTGCGAGTACCAGAGACCCGAGGCCACCCAGCAGGTGCGGCCCCTCGCCATCGCCGGATCGATTCTCGAGTCCCTGATCAGCACCTCGCGGCGGGTGTCGCAACCGTCTCCGTCCAGGTCCTTCCAATGGTCGAAGAGGCTGCGGCTGTAGCCGGTGATCCATTCCGGAGCGACCGTGATCCGCGAGAGCAGGGCCCACGCCCGGCCCTCCTCCAGCACCCGGGTCGGGACGCCTAGTGCGGGTGGAACGGGCGGCGGGCCGTACACGAGGTTGTGCCACAGGCCGATCATGTAGACGGCCATCTGTGACCTGATCACGGCCTGGCGGCCGCGGCCTTCGTCCGTGGTCGGTATGACGTGGAGGGATTCCAGGCACTCGACCGCCTCGTCGAGCTCCGATGCCCGGTCCGGACACGTCCCGCCGTGTCGCTCGTAGATCCTCAGAAGGAACCTGGACACCTGGGAGGCGGTCACCCGGTTGCGCGGGGCGAACTCCGTGTCGGAGACGCCCTGGGCGATCCCGAGGTGGTACAAGCACGCGATGTTGGCGGCGTGGGTGCCGGTTCTCGGTACATCCGTGAAGGGCGTATCCCCGGTCGGGCACTCCCTGCCGAGGATGTCCCGCCATAGGCGCACGATGAACGACGCCATCTGCCCTCGGTTCAGGGTGTCGTCCGGACCGTATCCGCCGCTGGAGTTGCCTTGCGTGAGGCCGAGAACCCTCATACAGAGGATGTACTCGGCGGCGTAGCCGTCGGCCGCGACGTCGGCGAAGAGGCGGGCGCCGGAGGCGTCGCAGAGCTCCGCATCCTGGGCTTGAACGGCGCCGGGCGGCTCGGTGACCATCAGGCCCGCGACAAGGACAAGGGCCGATACCCAGGCAGCCGGCCTGCTCACGAGTCCTCCCATCACCCGGCAACCTGCGCCTTGCCACCGGAAGCGCTACGAGGCTAGCGGGCGGGCGTGGATGCCACCCGTCCGTCTCCGAGGCTATCTGTGCTCAGATGGAGGCCAGACCCTCGAGGCCGAGCCGGATCATCCACTCACTCACCAGGCTTGACAGGTCCGTGATACGGCCCGTGATGAACAGCCAGCCGAACACCATCATCAGCAGGCCGGACAGGACGTTGATGGTCCGCAGATGGCGCTGGAGGAGCTTGATCCCCGAGTAGAGCTTGGTCACCCCGACCCCGGCGGCTATGAACGGGAGGCCCATTCCCATCGAGAAGACGAACAGTAGGAGCATCCCCCGGCCGACCGTCTCCTGGGTGGCGGCCTGGGTGAGGATGGCCGCCAGCACCGGTCCGATGCACGGGGTCCAGCCGAAACCGAAGGCCATGCCCATCAGCAGCGGCGCCCAACCCCCCAGCTGCGAAGGGCTCAAGTGGAGCCGACGCTCCCGGTAGAGGAAGGCCAGGCGGGGCGACGTGCTGAGCGCCATCAGCACGATGACCAGCCCGAACACGGCAATCATCCAGCCCGCCACCGTGGTGATGGCTCCCTTGTTGCGGGCGAGCAGGCCGGCCACCGAGGTAGCCCCCGCTCCGAGGGCCACGAACACGATCGTCAGCCCGACCACGAACATCACGGTGACGCGGAGCATCCGGGCGGTGGAGGCCTTCCCCTGCTGCAGGTCGGCCACCGAGTAACCGGACATGAGCCCCAGGTATCCGGGCAACAGGGGCAGGACGCAGGGCGACACGAAGGAAAGAGCCCCGAAGACGAGGGCGCTCAGATAGCCGGCAGGTTCCATATCCGCAGACCCCGGTTGGATGGACGGTTCAACGCGGGTCTATCTTCGCACAGTGGCTGGGACTCCGGGCGAGGTCCGTAGGCCTCACTCCTGGGAAGGGGCGTTCGAGGTGGCAATGGCGTGGAAGCCGGCGTCCACATGGATGATCTCGCCGGTCACCTTGGTGGCGAAGTCGGAGAGCATCACGCAGATCATGTTGGCCACCGGGGTGGGATCGGCGGTGTCCCAGTCCAGCGGGGCGCGCTCGTTCCAGACATCCCGGAAGCGCTCGAAGCCGGCTATGCCCTTGGCCGCCACAGTCGACAGCGGGCCCGCCGATACCGCGTTCACCCTGACGTTGTAGGGCCCCAGGTCGCGGGCCAGGTAGCGGGTCACCGAGGCCAGAGCGGCCTTGCAGACGCCCATCCAGTCGTAGGCGGGCCAGGCTTGGGTGCTGTTGTCGAAGTCGAGAGTCACGAGGGATCCGCCTCCTGCCTTCTCGAACAGCGGGAGCAGCCCGACAGCCAGCGTCTTGTAGGAGAACGCCGAGGTGGTGAAGGCAAGGGAGGCGCTCTCGGCGGGCGTGGTCAAGAACTTGCCCCCCAACGCATCTTCGGGGGCGAAGGCTATGGCGTGCAGCGCCCCGTCCAGGGTCCCCCAGCGCTGCTCCAAATGGCTAACCAGCCGCTCCATATGAGCCGGATCGTTGATGTCGAGTTCGAGAACGTCGGGAGGATCCGAGAGGCGGCGGGCTGCCCGCTCCGTCAGGCGCATTCCCCGCCCGAACCCGGTGAGGACGATCTCGGCACCCTGTTCCTGGGCCACCCTGGCACTGTGCCAGGCGATCGAGCCGTGCGTCAGCACGCCGGTCACCAGCAACCGCTTACCTGTCAGCAGCATGACTCTCCTCCGTCGAACCGGCCCGGCCCGGTAGGCGGCTCACTCCTCGTCTGCAGGGGCCGCGGCCGCCATCTCTGCGATCTCGGCCACGATATCGGCGTTGGCCAGCGTGGTCACGTCTCCCAGCTTCCGCTGTTCCGAGATATCCCTCAGCAGGCGCCTCATGATCTTGCCCGAGCGGGTCTTGGGCACGTCCGGCGTGAAGACGATGCTCTTCGGCTTGGCGATCGGGCCGATCGAGTTGGCGACATGATCCCGTAGCTCGGCCAGTAGGGATCCGTCACCCTCGATGCCGGCCCGCAGGCTGACGAAGGCGGCGATCGCCTGGCCGGTGAGGGGATCGGACCGGCCCACCACGGCCGCCTCCGCGACGGACGGATGCGAGACGAGGGCCGACTCGACCTCCATGGTCGAGATGTTGTGACCGGACACCAGCATCACGTCGTCCACCCGGCCCAGCAACCACAGGTACCCGTCGTCGTCCAGCTTGGCCCCGTCGCCCGGGAAGTACATGCCGTCGAACTGGGACCAGTAGGTGTCTACGTACCGCTGGTCGTCGCCCCAGATTGAGCGCAGCATGGAAGGCCAGGTGTTGCGGATCACCAGGTAGCCGCCCCCTCCCCTACCGACCGGATCGCCCGCGTCGTCGACCACATCGGCCTGGATGCCCGGCATCGGGTTGGTGGCCGAGCCCGGCTTGGTGGCGGTGATGCCGGGCAGGGGGGCGATCATGATCGAACCGGTTTCGGTCTGCCACCAGGTGTCGGTCACCGGCGCCCTGCCACCGCCGATGTGCTCGTGATACCACATCCAAGCCTCGGGGTTGATGGGCTCGCCCACCGTGCCGAGAACCCGTAGCGTGGACAGATCATGCCGTTGCGGGTAGTCCTCCCCCCACTTCATGAAGGCCCGGATGGCGGTGGGGGCGGTATAGAGCTGCGTCACCTTGTACTTGGCGATGATCGACCACAGCCGGTCCTTGTCCGGGTAGTCGGGCGTTCCCTCGTACATGACCGAGGTGGTCTGGTTGGCCAGAGGCCCGTAGACGATGTAGGTGTGACCGGTCACCCAGCCGATGTCGGCGGCGCACCACCAGATGTCCTGGTCGGGCTTGATGTCGAACACGAAGCTGTGCGTGGTCGCCGCGCCCACCAGGTATCCACCCGTGGTGTGCATGATGCCCTTGGGCTTGGCGGTGGTGCCGGACGTATATAGGAGGTACAGGAGGTCCTCGGCATTCATCACCTCGGGCTCGCACACCGCGCTCTGCCCGTCTACGAGGTCATGCCACCAGACGTCCCGACCCTCCGCCATGGTCACGTCGTTCTCGGTCCGGCGTAGCACCACGCACTTCTCGACCAGGTCGGTCCGCTCCATGGCGCGGTCTGCGGCCACCTTCAGGTCCACCACGCTCCCCCGCCGCCAGGCGCCGTCGCAGGTGATCAGAACCCGGGCGCCGGCGTCCTCGACGCGGTCGTAGATGGCGTCGGACGAGAAGCCGCCGAAGATGACGCTGTGGGCGGCGCCGATGCGAGCACAGGCCAGCATGGCCACCGCCAACTCGGGAACCATGCCCATATAGACAGCCACCCGGTCGCCCTTCCGGACACCGATCGACTTCAGACCGTTGGCGAACCGGCAGACCTCCTCGTAGAGATCCTGGTACGTGATGGCGCGCTCGTCCCCCGGCTCGCCCTCCCAGTAATAGGCCACCTTGCCGCCCTTGCCTGCCTCGATGTGGCGGTCGAGGCAGTTGTAGGACATGTTCAGCTCGCCGTCGGTGAACCACTTGAAGAAGGGCGGGTTGGAGTCGTCCAAGAGGACGGTGGGCTCCTTGAACCAGGTCACGCGGTTGCGGGCCTGCGTCTCCCAGTATGCGACCGGGTCGGTGGCAGCCTGCTCGTGGAGGCCGGGTTGGGCGTTGGCCTGTTCGGTGAACTCCGGCGACGGCCGGAAGATGCGATCTTCCTGCAATAGGTTTTCGATGGTGCGCTCGGCCACGTCTCCTCGCTTACGATCGGCTTGGGCCGGAGGCTAATCGCGTCGCGAGGCCCATCGCGCCGGCCTGGCGTCCGGTACGACGTGTCGAGAGCCGTCCGCGCCCCAGTGATCCGGTCGCGGAGCCCGACTACGTCAGCGCTGCCGGCAACCGGGAGGGATCAGGGTGACCGCCCGCCGATGGTTGCGGGGACCTCGGAGGCGGTGGCAGCGTCCAGGGAGTCCCGGGCGTGGTACGACGACCGCACCAGCGGGCCGGACTCGATGTGCGCCAGACCGATCCGCCGGCCGAAGTCGGCGTACTCGTCGAATTCGTCCGGATGGACGTATCGGTGGACCGGGCGGTGCCTGACCGTGGGCCGCAGGTACTGGCCCACGGTGACCACATCCACACCGACCGCCCGGAGGTCGGCTATGGCGCCCAGGACCTCCTCGCGGGTCTCGCCCATGCCCACGATCAAGCCCGACTTCACCACCCCGTCCGGCCGGTGCCACTTCGCCCGGGCCAGGAGGGCGAGTGAGCGCCCGTACGAGGCGGCGGTTCGCACCTCACGCTGCAACCGGAGCACGGTCTCGGTGTTGTGGTTCAGGACCGCCGGCCCCGCATCCATGACCCGCTCCAGGTCCCCCCTGACTCCCTTGAAGTCGGGAATCAGCACCTCGACGTCGCACTCCGGCACCCGACTCCGCACCTCCTGCACCGTCCTGGCGAAGATGGTCGAGCCGCCGTCGGGCAGGTCATCGCGGTTGACCGACGTGATCACGGCGTGGCGTAGTCCCATGGCAGCTATCGCCTCGGCCACCCGGGCAGGTTCGTTCAGGTCGAGTCCCTGGGGGCGGCCCGTAGTGACGTCGCAGAAACCGCACGCCCGGGTGCAGACGCCACCCAGGATCATGATGGTGGCGGCGCCCTCGCTCCAGCACTCGTAGATGTTCGGGCAGCCTGCTTCCTCGCATACGGTGTGGAGGTCGAGCTCCCGCATCAGCCTCCCGAGCTGCCGGTATTCGGGTCCCAGGCGGGCGGTCACCTTCATCCAGGGCGCCCGGGGCGGCTCGCCCTCCAGCCGCTTGCCGATCGTCACCGGCACGGCCGCTCGACCCTTCGGTGCGAAGGTTCCCTCGGCGAGCAGCCGATCCACCTCGAATGCCCGGGGCCGTCCCTGTCCCCGCGTGAAGGAGCCCAGTTGGAGGTCGTTTTCCTGGTATCCGAACACCTCCACGAAGCGAGGGACCAGTACCTCCACCGCCTCCTCGATGGAGACCTTCCTCCCCAGCAACTCCACCAGGGAGGTGACGGGCCGGTCGGTGATGCCGCAGGGGTTCATATGATCGAAATAGCCCATGTCGGGATCGACGTTCAGGGCGAAGCCATGCATGGTGACGCCCCGCGCCACCCGTACGCCGATTGCGGCGATCTTCCCCCGGTCGGTCCACACACCCGTGTACCCGGCATCCCGCCAAGCCTCCACGCCGAAGTCCGAGAGCGTGCGGATCAGCACCTCCTCCACGGCCCGCACGTAGGGGACGATCTTCCGCAGGTCGGCCAGGGCCACGATGGGATAGCCGACCAGTTGTCCGGGGCCGTGGTAGGTGATGTCGCCCCCGCGGTCGATGTCGAAGCGTCGCGCGCCGATGCCGGCCAAGCCCTCTTCGGGAATCAGGAGGTGGGAGCCGTCGCCGTTGCGCCCCACCGTGTAAACATGGGGATGTTCCTGGAGGAGCAGGTAGTCGGACGCGGCCCGGTCGGTCTGCCGACCCTCCCAGAAGGCGCGTTGCAGGTCCCAGGCCTCGTCGTAGGCGAGGCGGCCCAACCACCTGGTACGCAGCCGGGTCGGGTCGGCCGCTACGCGGAACCGCCGGTCCGGTTCGACCGTGAGCAGGACCGGTTCTAGGTCAGTTGCTGTTCCCAATCCCAGGTCTCCAGGTTTTCCTTTATCCGGCGCAGGAACAGGACCGCGACGGATCCGTCGAAGGCTCGATGATCCCACGACAGGCCGAGGTAACCCAGGGGCCTGATGGCGATGGCGTCCGCTCCATCGGGCGTGGTTATCACCTTGGGTCGTTTGGTGATCCCGTCGGTCGAGAGGATGGCCACATTGGGCACGTTGATGATCGGGGCCGACATGAACGATCCGTAGGGTCCGGGATTGGTGATCGTGAAGGTGCTAGCCGATACGTCATCGGGACCCACCCGACCGCTGCGTGCGCGTACCGCCAGGTCGCGAACCTTTCTGGCGAGGGCTCTCACCGAATAGTCATCCGCCTTCTGGACGGTGACCACCATCAGGCCGTCCTGGTTGAGGTCGACCGCGATCCCGAGGTCGACATCCTGGTGGAAGGTGGCGGTGCGACCCTGCTGGTCGAAAGAGCTGTTGACCACGGGAAAGGCCCGGAGGGCGTCCAGCGTGGCGCGGGCGATGAACGGCAGGTAGGTGAGCGAGAACCCTTCCTGCCTGCGGAATGACTCGCGATGGGCCTGGCGTACCCTCTCCACCTGCTCGTAGTCGACCTCCATCGAGGTCCACACGTGGGCGGCGGTTCGCAGGGAAGCGACCATGTTGTCGGCGATTCGCACCCGCAGCCGGCTGAGTTTCGCGGGCTCATCGGTCGGGGGGGCAGGAGCGGCCGGGGCCGGCGCCGGGCTCGGAGCCGGAGCGGGCGGTGGTACCGGCGCCGGATCGGGCTCCGCCTTCATGTTCTCGATGTAGGCGAGCACATCGTTACGCGTCACCCGACCGTCGCGTCCGGTGCCTTCGATGACGCTCGGGTCGATGTCGTGTTCCCGGGCCAGGCGGCGAACCACCGGCGACAGGAACTTACGGGGCCCGGGCCGGTCGGAGGGCGCGGATGTACGGGCCGGTGCGGTAACCGGAGCAACCGCCGACCGGGGCGCATCCCCCTCCTCCGAGGCGGGCGTCTCGACCTCCGCGGAAGGTCCGGCTGTCGAGTCTTCGTCCGGCGAGGCGATCACCACCATGGCCGTGCCAACCTCGATCGTGTCACCCTCGCCGACAAGTATCTCGCTGACCACACCGGCCACCGGCGACGGAACTTCCGTGTCGACCTTGTCCGTGGAGATCTCGACGATGGCCTCGTCGCGAGCGATGGAGTCTCCCACCTGCTTCATCCACCGGAGCACGGTGCCCTCGGTCACCGTCTCGCCCAATTGCGGCATGGACACTGTGGTTGGCATGTTTCTTACCTTTCCGGGGTTCGGGGCCTCATCCGTGGACTCAGTGAAGGGAAAGACCGGACGAGGACAGCAGGTTCTCTCCTATCGCCTCGCTCAGGGTGGGATGGGCATGTATGAACGCCGCCATCTCCTCCGGCAGAGCCTCCCAGCCCACCGCGTACATCAACTCGTGGATCATCTCGCCGGCCTGCGGTCCCACCACGGTGGCACCCACGATAGGCCCGCCGACTTCGTTCAGAATCTTCACGAATCCCTGGTTCTTCCCGATGATGCGGGCCCGGCCCACGCCGACGAAGGAGTGGTCGTGCTCCTCTACCTCGATTCCCCTGGCGGCCGCATCGACCGAGGTAAGGCCCACGGACGCCACCTCGGGGTGGGTGTAGACCACGCTCGGGAGGGCCTGGTAGTCGACCGGACGGGGCCTTCCGGTGGCTATGAAGGTGATGGCGGCGATGGCCTCGGCGAAGGCGCCATGGGCAAGACCGGGAGTGCCGGCCACGATGTCGCCGACCGCGAACACACCCGGCTCGGCGGTCTGCATGGTTTCCCGATCGGCGATCACGAAGCCCCGGTCGGTCTCGGTCCGCACCGTGTCCAGCCCCAGGTTCTCGGTGACCGGGCGGCGCCCCACCGCCACCAGCACCGCATCAACCTCGATTCCCGACTCGGCGGCGCCGGTCCCACCCAGGAGAACGGGATGGCCGCCGGAGTTGTCGACCCTGGCCGCCGCCTCGAGGAAGAACCGCACCTTCTTGCGCCTCAGCTGCTTCTGGAGTTCGCGCGCGGCGGCCGGCTCGAAACCGGGGATTATCTGGTCCAGCATCTCGAAGACCACCACCTGGCTTCCTACGTCCGCCAGCAGGCTGGCGAACTCGCAACCCACGATCCCGCCCCCGATGATCCCCACTCGATCGGGCCGCTCGGTCCAGTCGAGTGCATGATCGGAGCTGACGATCCTCACGCCGTCGTAGGGGAAGGCGGGTAGCTCGATCGGAGCCGATCCGGTGGCGAGTATCACGCTCCGGCCCTCGAGGACACGGGTCGCTCCGTCCTGGTCGACCTCGACCCTTCCCGGTCCGGCCATCCGGCCCGCGCCCTTGACGACCTCGACCTTTCGCATCCTCAGCAGGCCGGACAGGCCCCGTACCAGGCCGTTCACGATCCGGTCCTTTCGCGCCAGCGCCTTCGGCCAGTCGAAGGAGGCCTCCCCGATCACCACTCCGAACTCCCCGGCGGAGCGTACCGTCGAATACACCTCGGCCGATTGGAGCCAGCTCTTGGCCGGTATGCATCCTCGCAGCAGGCAGGTCCCGCCCACCTCGTCCTTCTCGACCAGGGCCACCGACAGTCCGAAGTTGTGCGCGAACAGGGCGGCGCCGTAGCCGCCCGGGCCGCCGCCGATCACGATTACGTCATACACAGATGCGACTCTCCGGTTCGCCAAGGGAAGCGCCCAGCCTAGTGGTCGCCGAGCCTTCCGAACCTCATAGCTAGCCTGCCGGCATGCCCACCAGGTACCTAATCATCGCGTCCTTGATCACTGCCATGGTGATACTGGTGGGGGTGGGCGCCTGGTTCCTGGCAGGCGTGCTCTGATGGTGGCCGGTCGCCAGCGGTCCTGGTAGCCCCCGGTAAGGACACGGACCACCGACGGGGCTCAACCGCCGCAAGGAACTTCATCGCCAGACGGTCCCCCACTGGCCACTGGAAACCGGCCACTGGCCACTAGCGGGCGGTGGCCGACCGGAATCCGCGATTGCGCGCCTCGGCCAGGGTGTCGGGGCCGAAGCTCTGGATCAGGTTGCGTCCCAGTAGACCGTCGTCTTCGAGCCTGGCCTCTAACCGGGCAAGCTGGTGGGCATCGTCGCAGTCGTAGACGATCATCGTGTCCCTGGCACCGACGAAGCGGTTCTTCTCGAATCGCGGCAGGCGGGATGATGCTCCGGCGGCCACTCAGATCCCTCGTCCGACGGTCACGTCGGTCCCGCACATCGGGCAGGGCGCCACCTTCACATCACCCACGATGAAGCTGAAACCGCAGTTTGCGGCCCGGCACCTCGCCCTCCGGGAGGGAGCCTCGGGTGGAGCGGGCGGCGGCACCATGTCCTGTGGCCGAGGAGGGGCTCCCGGCGGGCCGCCGGCGGGGCCGCGCGCCTCGTTGGTGACACCGCAGGCGGGACAGGCGTAGCGGCCCGGCGCCATTACCTCGAAACCGGTGCCGCAGCGACCGCAGCGTGCCCTCATACAGGTTCCCCTTCCTCGACCGGCTCTCCCATTGCTCCTATGCCCGCCAGGTACGCGGCCTCTCCGGCCAGTACCGCGGCAATGTCGGACGGGGTGTAATCGTATCCTCTTTCTGCCAACTCGCCGCGGATGTACTCGATGGCGCTGCCCTCTCCCCCGGCCACCACCCGCAAGCCCCTCCGTCGGCGAGCAGGAACCGCCAGGCCCTGAAGGTAGTGCACCGACCATTCGATGATGCGTTGCGCTCCCGCGCGGCGGATCCGGTCCAGGACCTCCGGGTCGAGATGTTCCACCGCGTGGTCGATGGCATCGTTGATGACGTAGACGGGCCGCCGATCTGCCCGGCTACTCCTGCGTCCCATCCGGACGGCCACCCCGGCGGCGGCCAGGACCAGCAGGGTCAGCGCCGCCCCTAGTGCGATGACCGAACCGGAGGGCATCCGGGAATCCTACCTGTCATGCCGTTCGCAGAGGTCAGGACATGGAGGAAGGAGGCGCCCTGTAGTCTTGCGGACCGCAGGGCGCTCGGCTCGAGAGGGACGGGCCGCCTCAGTAGATGACGGGTTCCGGCACCCCGTAGTCCGGGATCCGAAACCCGATCCAGGAGGTTGGCTCGAACGTCCCCAGGTCCGATCCCAGCAGGCCGCCTTCCGAGAGGGTGAAGAGGGTGTCGCCCACCACCAGGGAGCGGCGGATCGGCAGGAGCCACCAGTACATGTAGCGGAGGTCCTCCTCGGAGATGCCGCGCGCTCCTTTGATCTCGTGCTCGATAGTGGCCCGCTGCCGGATGCCTCCGGCGCCGACCGACAGGACGAATGCACCGGTGCGGTCATCCCAGGAGCCCGACTGGGCATCCTGATGCCACCAACTGACAGGCATGACGGCTATTTCCTCCGGGGCCCAGTACAGGAAGGCTCGGTGGTCCCACTCGACCTCGGAGAACGAGTCCTCCAGGGTGTACTGATGGATGCGAATCGGGTTGGCCAGATCGGACACGTCGAACACCGAGACCTGGGCGCCGCGCGTCCTGCCCTGCTCATCAGCGTCCTGACCGATTCCCAGCAGGAGCCCCTCGCCGATCGGGTGCAGGTAGGCGGAGTACCCGAGGATCTTGAGCTCGCCCACCACCCGGGGGTCCTCGGGGTCGGACAGGTCGATGGTGTACAGCGGATCGGTCTGGCGGAAGGTGACCACGTACCCGACCTCTCCGATGAACCGGACGGCGAAGATCCGTTCGCCCTCACCGAGGCCGCCCACTGATCCGACGACCCGGAGTTGGCGGCCATCCCTCGCCAGGACGTCAACCCGGCTCACCGACGGCCGGTCCTCGTCGAACCACCAACCCCAGGAGGGCTCGTTGGTGGACGCCACCCGCAGATGGCCGTCGTGCTCCGACATGGCGAACTGGTTCAGGAGGTAACCGTTCACCGATCCGCTCGCGAGATACTCGGCCCCGTCCGCTCCGGCGATGTCGAATTGATGGATATAGGTGCGGATGGTCTCGGCCTCGCTGATCGCGCCCTCCTGATCGAGGCCGGCCCAATCGACCCAGCGCTCGGTGGCCACGTAGAGGTCGGTTGACGAGGCGTAGACCGTGTCGCCTCCCGACATCACGGTGGACACCGCGTCGATCTCGATACCGCCGGCAATGTCCAGACTCAGCACGGACAGGAAATCGAACCCGGAGAACTCATTGGGGGCGTAAGCCGACGCGCAATCGAGGAACAGGCCTTCGGAGACGCCGCCGGCGCCCTCGCGGACGTAGCCCGGGGCCCAGTCCTCAAGCGTTGACTCCTCGATGGTCATCCGGTTGGTCAGCTCGGCCCTCGGCTCGGCCGACCTCGATCCGGGATAGACCCATTGGAGCCGCTCGTGAGGCCGGGAGGAGATGACCAGGCTGGCCCGCTCCCCCACCAGGCGCGCCGACACGTACCTGCCCTCGACCGTGAGAGTGACCGTCGCGGCCAGGTTCTCGGGGTCGGACAGATCGACCTGGACCACCTGGGTGAGATCTCCCTCCGCCCCGCGCCCGCCGGCAATCAGCAGCGCGCTTTCTGCGCCGAGGAACATCTCGTGACGCCAGAACTCCGCGTCCTCGCCCTGCCGGGACTCCCAGGACCAGAGATCCAACCACCCCAGCAGGTCGGGACGACCTGACGACACGTCGACGTAGTACAGGATGCCCTGAGCCAGCACGAGGATCCGATTCCCGTCAGTCTTGACGATGTCGGGTTCGTCGACACCGAACTCCTGGACGTTGGTGGTCGAGTAATCCACTCCGGCCTGCGGTGCCGGGGAGGATGCCGCAGTCGCGGGGGTGGACACGTCGGCGGCCGCCTCCTCGACCATGGCATCTTCCAGAATCTCGCCGTTCCAGACCTCCGGGCCGGAATAGCCCGCACCCGGCAGGCCGTAGGGTCCGACGCGCTCCAGGGCTTCGGCCTTGACGTGGCCGAGGAACGCATCGCAGGAGCTGAACTCCACCAGTGCCGAGGCGAACAGGCCCACCGCGTTGTCGGGAACGGTGGTGGAGGCGATTGAACCGCCGGCCGTCGCCACCGTCGGCTCCCGAGGGTCGGTGGTGTCGACGATCGATGCGTCCGGCGGGGGCGCCGTGGCCGGGTCGGGAGCGCAAGCGCCGACAATGAGGGCCAAGCCCACCAACCAAGATACGTGCCTTCTCATCCTCGGCTCCTTCCATCGGGACATCTGATCAGCCAATTCCTCCCTATGACGCAACGGGACCGCCGATCGGTTCCCGGGCCGCGGCTGGCAGTCGTGATCCCGGGGTCGACAGTAACGGGAGGGGCGCCGATAGTGGCGGTTCGGATCGCCCGGACTCCAGCTGACCGGGATCATGTCTCGGGCGTCGGGCAGGGTGCCATTTCCCCGCACCGTTCCGCTGGACGGTGGTGGCAAGGGCATGGGTTACCGACACCGCATCGGGACGGGTAGCCTGGGGTGCGCACTCGCTTTCGCTCTCCAGGAGATCCGATCTTGACCGACCCTGGCCCCCTGCTGGCCATTGAAGGCCTGCATGTGTCTGTCGATGGGCAACCCATCCTGCAAGGCGTCGACCTGACGACCCACCGGGGCGAGATCCACGCCATCATGGGGCCCAACGGCTCCGGGAAGTCCACCCTGGCGAAGGTCCTGATGGGCCATCCGGGTTACGAAGTCACGTCCGGGAAGATCTCCTTCAAGGGTGAGGACATCACTGACACCGACCCGCCTACCCGGGCCAACATGGGGATGTTTCTCGCCTTCCAGTATCCGGAGGAGATACCGGGCGTGTCGGTCGTCAACTTCCTGCGCACCGCGCTCAGCAACCGGACCGGTGTCGACTACACCGTGCTGGAGCTGCGGTTGCGGGTCATGGACGCGATGGAGTCGCTCGGCATGGACGCATCCTTCGCCGACCGCTACGTGAACCAGGGGTTCTCCGGAGGCGAGCGCAAGCGCAACGAGGTCCTGCAGATGGCGGTGCTCGAGCCGGAACTGGCCATCATGGACGAGACCGACTCCGGGCTCGACATCGACGCCCTGCGGGTGGTGGCCGAAGGGGTGAACCGCCTGGCCGGGGCCGAGCGAGGGTTCGTGGTGATCACCCATTACCAGCGACTGCTCGACTACATCACTCCCGACCACGTCCACGTGCTGGTTGATGGCCGAATCGTGCAGTCCGGTGGCCCCGAGCTGGCCCGCCAACTGGAGGAGGAAGGCTACGAGGCCTTCCGAGCCGCCCCGGCGCCATGATGGACACTGAATCCATACGCAGCGACTTCCCCATCCTGGAGCGAAGGATCAACGGTCGCAGGTTGGCCTTTCTCGACTCTGCGGCTAGTTCCCAGAAGCCGGTACAGGTGCTCGACGCCATGGCGGACATCTACCGGAACTCCTATGCCAACGTCCACCGCGGCGCCTACACCCTCTCGCAGGAGGCCACCGAGGCCTACGAGGAGGCCCGCCACAAGGTGGCCGTCTTCCTGAACGCCGCGTCCGACGAGGAGATCATCTTCACCCGGAGCGCCACCGCGGCGATGAACCTCTTCGCGTACGGATGGGGTCTCAACATCCTGAAACCCGGTGACCGGATCCTGACCAGCGTGATGGAGCATCACGCCAATATCGTGCCCTGGCACATCATCGCCCGCCACACCGGGGCGGAACTGTGCTACATGGAGCTGACCGATGACTACCGGCTCGACATGGAGAGCGCTCGCGAGCGGTTCGACGAGCGGGTCAAGGTGGTGGCGGTGTCGGGAATGTCCAACGTGTTGGGCACCATGCCTCCGGTGGACGAGATCGCCCGTCTAGCTCGCGAGGTCGGCGCGGT
This sequence comes from Acidimicrobiia bacterium, assembly GCA_022827785.1. Taxonomy (GTDB): domain Bacteria; phylum Actinomycetota; class Acidimicrobiia; order Spongiisociales; family Spongiisociaceae; genus Spongiisocius. The sequence continues at coordinate 23,435 of JAJEIM010000009.1, read as the reverse complement.
GCTCCTGGTCGACGGCGCCCAACTGGTCCCCCACGCCCCTGTGGACGTCCAGACCCTCGGAGCAGACTTCCTCGGATTCTCGGGCCACAAGATGCTCGGGCCGACCGGCATCGGCGTCCTGTGGGGTCGGAGGGAACTGCTGGAGAGCATGGAGCCGGCCGAGGGCGGGGGCGAGATGATCCGTGATGTCCGCTTGCACGATTCGGACTGGGCGGAAGTGCCCCACAAGTTCGAGGCCGGAACCCCGCCGTTCGTGGAGGCGATCGGGTTGGGGGCGGCGGTGGACTACCTGTCCGCCATCGGGATGGATGCCGTTCTCGAACATGACCGGGATCTCACCGGCTACGCCCTGGAGCGGCTTGCCGAGGTTCCCGGCCTTTCTGTCCAAGGCCCGGCGGACACCGTTGACCGGGGCGGGGCGATCAGCTTCGACCTCGCGGGCATCCACGCTCACGACGTGGCCACCATCCTCGACCAGGAAGGAGTGGCGGTACGCGCCGGGCACCACTGCGCCAAGCCGTTGCTCCGGAGCCTGGGCCTGACGGCCTCGACCCGGGCTTCGTTCTATGTCTACAACGTTGCCGAGGACGTGGACGCGCTGGTGGACGCCCTGGCCGTGGCCCGCCGCATTTTCGGACTCGACGGCGCGTGAGGGGGCCGGAGGTGCCCGCGGCGAACGGTCCGGTGGTCGCCACGAAGCTGGTGCGCTCTCTATCGTTGGACGCCCATGGCGCTTGAAGAGCTCTACCGCGAAGTGATCCTCGACCACTACCGGAGTCCCCGCAACCGGCAGGCTCTCGGGGGGGCCAATGCGGTCGCCGAAGGGAATAACCCACTTTGCGGCGACGAGGTCCGGATCGAATTGCTGATCGAGGGGGATGAGGTAACCGCCATCGGCGTCACTGGTCACGGATGCTCGATTTCACAGGCCTCGGGCTCGATGATGGGCGACGCGGTGAAGGGCCGCAGCATCGAGGCGATCCGGACGCTCACCGGCCGGTTCAAGGGCATGATGAGCATCGACGGCGCCGGTGACCCCGGACTCGATCCGAGCCGGCCCGGTGCGGTACTCGGTGATCTCGAGGCACTTCAGGGAGTCCGCAAGTTCCCGGTCCGTATCAAGTGCGCCAACCTGCCCTGGACCACCCTGGAAGAAGCCATCAAAGGCTTCGAGGAAGGCTGACATCCGGCGGGGCCTGCGGAGGCCCTAGAGGATCCCACCCTCGGTCATCCGCTTGATGTCCAGCGCCTCGTCCAACTCCTCCGACTCCATCAGTCCCATGTCGAGCACGACGTCGCGGATGGTGCGGCCCGATGCGTAGGCCTCCTTGGCCACCTCGGCAGCCCGGTCGTAGCCGATCCTCGGGTTGAGGGCGGTCACCACGATCAGGTTGCTCTCCACCAGCCGGCGAGCCCGGTCCGCATCCGCCTCGATCCCGTCGACGCAACGCTCACGGAGCGTGGACGAGGCGCTCGCCAGCAGCCCGATCGAGTCCAGGAGGTTGTGGGCCATCATCGGCATCATCACGTTGAGCTCCAGATTGCCGTTGGCGCCGCCCCAGGCGATGGCCGAGTCGTTTCCGATCACCTGCGCGGCAACCTGGCAGACCATCTCGGGAATGACGGGATTGACCTTGCCGGGCATGATCGAGGATCCCGGCTGGAGGGCGGGAAGCCTGATCTCCCCCAGTCCCGTACGGGGTCCGGACGAGAGCCAGCGCAGGTCGTTGGCGATCTTGAACAGGGACACGGCGACGGTCTTCAGGGCGCCCGAAGCCATCACGACCGCATCCTTCGCGGCCTGGGCCTCGAAGTGGTTGCCGGCCTCGCGGAGCGGGTAACCGGTCCTCGAGGCCATCAGCCCGACCACCGACGCCGCGAACCCGGGGGGTGCGTTGATCCCCGTGCCGACGGCGGTGCCTCCCAGGGCGAGCTCGTCGAGGCCGGGCAACACAGCCTCCAGGCGCTCGACGCCCTTGTCGATCTGGGCCGCGTACGAGGAGAACTCCTGGCCCAGCGTCACCGGCGTGGCGTCCATGAGGTGAGTGCGGCCGGACTTGACCACGCCCGAGAAGTCGGCGGCCCGCTCCCCCAGTGACCTGGCCAGCGCCTCCAGTGCCGGCACCAGGTCCTCTCTGGTAGCCCGTGCTGCCGCCAAGTGCATGGCGGTGGGGATCACGTCGTTCGAGGACTGGCCGAAGTTCACGTGATCGTTGGGGTGGACCGACCGGTCCCCGATCGACCCTCCGAGCAACTGGGCTGCCCGGTTGGCGATCACCTCGTTGGCGTTGGTATTGGTGGAGGTACCGGACCCGGTCTGGAAGACGTCGAGCACGAACTGGTCGTCCCAGTCACCGGCCATGACCTCGTCGGACGCCTGCGAAACCGCCGCGGCGATCTCACCGGGCAGATGACCCTCCGCCCCGGCCATCTGGGCGGCCGAGCCCTTGATGAGACCGAGCGCCCAGATGAACGAGCGGCCGAACCTCCGGTCGGAAATGGGGAAGTTCTCGAGTGCTCGCCGGGTCGAGGCGCCGTACAGAGCATCCGATGGCACCTCCACCTCCCCCATGGAGTCCTTCTCGATCCGGAACCGCACCGACCCTCACCTTCGTGACCTCGACATTCGCCCATCACGGGCGGGCCGCGCGATTGTACCCGGCACGGCAAACCCGGCACGATGGACGGCTACAGGCCGAGGCGCTCCATCCGATCCGGATAGCGCTGCCAGTCCTTCTCGACCTTCACGCGGAGATCGAGAAACACGCGCCGTCCCAGCGCCTCCTCCAGCTCGTGCCGCGCCCTGGTACCGGCGTCCCGCAAGTTGGAGCCTCCTGCCCCCACCACGATCCCCTTCTGTGACTCCCGCTCCACGTAGATCACCGCCTCAATGCGCGTCAGGCCGTCCTCCCGGACCTCGATCCCCTCGGTCTTGACAGCCACCGAATGGGGCAACTCCTGCCAGAGCCCTGGTAACAACTTCTCCCGGACCGTCTCGGCGATCAACACCTCGTCCGGCCGGTCGCTCACCACATCGGGCGGATACAGGGCCGGGCCTTCCGGGAGGCGCGGGATCAGCTCGGCCACCACCCTGTCCAAGCCGTCGCCCTCGAGAGCCGAGACCGGGATGTAGGCGCCGAAGTCCCACAGCGCCGCCTCGCTGAGCCGCTCCGCCACCCGGCCCCGTCGGGCAGCATCCACCTTGTTGACGATCAGGATCACCTGCTCCGGATCGACCGTGTCGAGGAGGTGTTCTGCGATCCGGCGGTCTCCGGGCCCTACGCTGGCGGTGGCGTCGATGACGAACGCCGCGCAGTCGGTGTCGGTCAGGGTCCGGTATGCGGTCGAGTTGAGACGCTCGCCGAGGGCCGTCCGGGGGCGATGGAGGCCGGGGGTGTCCACGAAGACGATCTGGGCGGCGGGATCGTCGACCGTAAGAATGCCCCGGACGCTCAGTCGGGTGGTCTGGGGCCGCCGGGAGGTGATGGTCACCTTTTGCCCGACCAGGCCGTTTATCAACGTCGACTTGCCTACGTTCGGTCGCCCCACGACCGCGACGAATCCAGAACGCACGCAGACCTCAGCCCCAATTATTCATGGATGTGGGATTGTCTGGATGGTGGCCTGATCCGGGTCGGCGTGCTGGGAACATGAATAAGGGCTACCGACCGGTGTCGCCCACCCGGTGGACCAGCACCCGCTCCACCCGCCGACCTTGTACCCGGTCGGCCACGAGTACGGCCTCCCCCATCTCGAACCTCTCGCCCACCATCGGTACCCGTCCAGCCAAGCCGAGCACCAGGCCTCCCACCGTGTCCCATTCGTGATCGGGCAGATCGGCGCCCAATACCTGGTTGAGGTCGTCCACCGACAATCGGGCCGCCACCAGGAACCCTCCGTCGTCCAGAGGCTGCACCATGGGGGCCTCCGTGTCGTACTCGTCGACGATCTCGCCCACCAACTCCTCGATCAGATCCTCGATCGTGACCAGCCCGGCGGTCCCGCCGAACTCGTCAACAGCAATGGCAATGTGGATCTGTCGCGACTGCATCTCCCGCAGCAGGTCGCGCACCGGCTTGGACTCGGGAACGAAGTACGGCTCGCGAGATATCTCCGTGACCGGTTCCGGTTCCCGTGACGCCCCCACCCGGCGCAGTAGATCCTTCGCGTACACCATCCCCACGATGTCGTCCGTCCCCTTGCCGGTGACCGGCACCCGCGAGTAGCCGCAGTCCAGGATGAGATCCAGGGCCTCGGCAGTGGTACTGGCGACGCCCAGCGTCACCATGTCCGTCCGCGGCACCATCACCTCGCGCACGATGGCATCGGAGAACTCGAGAACGGAGGAGATCATGCGGATCTCCTCCCGATCGGACGGGTCGTGATCGCCATTGACCGGGACCGGGGCCGGGGCGCCGTCCTCCTCATCCTCGATCAGGTCGGCCGCACGTCCGCCGATCGAAATCGCCAGCCGCAACAGCCTGGCCAGCCGGTATGCGATGCGGTGGGGTCGTTTCCGGCCGACCGAACGCGGCAGCACATCTCCGAGCAGCACGATAATTCCGGCCGTCATAACCAGCGCCATCACCAGCCGGGAACCGCTCAGCACGGTGCCGGTGACCCAGGCCGCGGCCAGCGCGGTGGTCACCAGGAGGGTGGCATGCATCAGCGATGTGGCCGGTTGGATCCGGGCCCTGTCCTCCAGCAGGCCTGCCACGATCCGGGCGCCCTCGTTGCCGTCCGCGGCGTCGTGAAGGGCATCGGCTCGTGGGGTGCGGACCAGCGATTCCCCGGCCGCCCTGAGTGCCGCCGCCAGCGCGAGAACCATCGTCGCCGCCGCCCATACCAGCCAACTCATGGCCGCTCCATCCCGACCGCCGCCAGGAGGTGGCGCTCCCTCGATTCCATGCGTTCTGCTTCCGGGTCCGACTCGTGGTCGTAACCGATCAGATGCAGCAGCCCGTGGGTGACCATGAGAGCGATCTCCACCTCGTACGCGGTACCGAGGCGCTGCGCCTGGTCGCGTACGTAACCGGGTGCAATGATCACATCGCCGAGCGCGTACGGAACCCCCGAACCACTTCGGGTAGCCCCATCCCGAGGTTCCAAGCCGGGTGGGGCAAGGGGTAGCGCCAGCACGTCGGTGGGCCCGTCCCGGCCCATGAACCGCTGATTATGCACGGCCATGTCATCGTCGGTAACCAGCATGACCCCCACCTCTGTTGACGGCGGCATGTCTTCGTTCTCCAGCACGGCTCGTGCCAGGGCGCGGAGCGCGTCCGCGTCCACCGGCAGGTCCTGATGGTTCGCCAGGTTGATCTCCACGGGCTAGTCCCCGGCTGCCGGACTCGGGCGATACACCGGGCGTTCGGTGGTCAAACCGGCTCTCCTTCGGGAAAGTTCGGGTAGGGGATGCGCTGGTGGTAATGCCCTACCAGCGCCTCGACCATGGCTTCCTTCACCTTGGTGAGATCCCCCAGCGTCACATCCGAAGCAGAGAGCTGGCCGTCGGCCACCTTCTCTCCCACCACCTTCTCGACCAGCCGCTCGATACGTTCGGGCGTCGGTTCCTCCACCTGGAAGACCGCCCGGCAGGCGCCTTCGACCGAGTCGGCCATCATCACTATGGCCATTTCCTTCTTCACCGGCTTACGCCCGGCGTGGCGGTAGTCCTCCCGGTCCACGGCATCGGCGCCGTACTCCTTCCGGGCCTTGTCGTAGAAGAAATGCATGATGCCGTCGCCATGATGGGTGATGACGGCCTCGGCCACATCTCCGGGAATCCGGAACTTGCGCGCCAGCCTAAGCCCGTCGAGCACATGACGGCGCAGCACCTCGGCGGACTGCAACGGGGGCATCTCATCGTGGGGGTTCTGGATGCCGAACTGGTTCTCTATGAAGAACTGCGGGTGCTCGGTCTTGCCGAGATCGTGGTAGTAGGCCGCGGCTCGGGCAAGCAAGGGGTTGGCGCCCACCGCCCGGGCCGCTCGATCGGCCAGCGTGCCCACCATCAGGGAGTGGTTGAAGGAGCCGATGGCCTTCTCCTCGAGGAGCCGGAGGGCAGGATGGTTGCGATCGGTCAGATCCAGGAGACGCAATGAAGTAGTGACGTCGAACAAGATCTCCAGAACGGAGAGCAGCGAGCTTCCGACCAGCCAGGAGATAGCGCCGCCTCCGACCGCGTACGCCGCAGCCCGGAGCACGCTCATGTCCTGCGGGAAGTACCAGGCGATCAGCGCCGCCAAGCCGCCGCAAATCGCCATGATGTACAGGCCCGCCCGCCGCAGGTCGCGCCGGGCCGAGATGGCCGACACGAACGGGATCGGGACCAGGACTGACAGGCCGGCGTACAGCGTGTAGGCCGGATCGACGGTGGCGATGGCGGTCATCGATCCCACCACGACTGCCATCAATGCCGCGGTCCTGGCGTCGAACAGGATGGCGGTCATGAGGCCGAAGGCGGCCGCCGGTAACAGGAAGCCGATCGCGCCGTCTCCCCCGGCGGCGAACACGGCCGCCCCGCGGGCGGACACCGCCGCAAGCACCACCAGCAGGCCGAACAGGGACATGCGGCGCATCGAGTTCCAGACGCCCGATTGGAACCGGTACAGGTAGAGCGCCGGCAGGCCGACCACGATGGCCACCGCGGCGGCCAGCGCCACGTAGCGGGGCGCCGCCCGGCCGAGCAACCCTGCATCCGACAGCGCCGCCTCGGTCTCCTCCGTTACCTCCTGACCCTCCTCGACGATCACCTCACCCGCCTCATACCGGATGGTCAGGGGAACCACCTCGTCCGCCTTCTCCTCGCGGAGGGCCTCAGTAGCCACGGCGTCGACCGTCTTGTTGGCAGCCAGGAACACGGTGGCCACTTCGGGCACGACCTGGGAAACTTGTTGCCAGACCGCCGAATCGGCGTCGGGAAGCTGCACGAACCTCGGCGCGGAGCGGAACTGTATCTGGACGTCGCGGAGCTCCTCACTCAGGATCCCGCCGTTGGTGTTGAGAGCCTCGGTCGCCAGCAGGAGGGTCTCGCGTTCGATCGAGAGCAGCCATGGCTCCTCACCCAGGATCTCACGCAGGACGTCCCCCGTAGCGATCTCCACAAGGAGCGAGACCGCACTGTCGGACAGCAGCAGGCCGCTCGCCAGGAGGCTGGCCAGTTGCGTGTCCTTGGGGGTTACGGCGGTGCGTAGCGGAATATGGATGGTCGTGGCCTCCTGGCCATCCACCAGTTCGGCCTCCTGGTAGAGAAGCTGTTCGGGTCCGGTCAACCGATCCGGAACGGTGTCGGTGTCGATGAGCACGGCCGCGGGCCCGGGAGACATCCGTCCCAGCGAGTACCTACCGTCCGAGAACGTCACCGTTTCGAAGCGGGTGCCGGTCGCGTCGTAGGCCACCACCCTCACCTCGCCCAGGCCGTGATCCACACCGAGGTTGAAGAACCCGTTGGCATCGGTATCGATGAACACCCGCCCGGTGACGCCCGCCGTCGCGGTCACGGTCGCGGGCCGGGTGGTCGGCGTAGGCGCCTCCTCGGTGACCGCGGCCGGTTCCTGGCCCTCCTCCGCACCAGGGGCAGCCACCGGCTCGACGGTCGTGGGAACGGTGGTGGTGGCAAGCGTCTGGCGGACCACCGTGCTCGTGGTGGTGACCACCGGCAGCGGGCGAGCACCCTGATCCACGGTGGCGGCCCTGAGCGACTGGAAGAAGGCCTGGATGTCGTTGATCACGAGTGCGTCGATCTCCGCATGCCTCCCGTACACCGGGTCCACGGCTTCTCTGGCCACCTGGCGAGCGACCTCGGTGGCAGCGGAGTCCTGTATCTCGATCGGGGACTCGGCTGCGAAGGTCTGGGGCGCCGGCTCCCCCACCATCACCTGCACGGTGGCGAATTCCTGGTTGATCAGGATGCCGGCCCACGAGAGGCCTGCGGTGGCCACCAGGATCAACCCGGTGATGATGGACCTGACACGACGGCTCATCGGTCGGGCGCTCGGCTCTCCGCCGCCTCGTAGGCCTCCACGATCTCCGCCACCAAGCGGTGGCGCACCACATCGGCCGCGCCCAGGTGGACCACTGTCACGTCCCGCACCTTCTCCAGGATTCCCCTGGCGTGGACCAGACCCGACAGGCGGTCCGCCGGCAGGTCGACCTGAGTGGCATCGCCGGTGATGATCATCTTGGAGTTGAACCCCAGCCGGGTTAGGAACATCTTCATCTGTGCCCGGGACGTGTTCTGCGCCTCGTCGAGCACCACGATCGAATCGTTGAGAGTGCGGCCCCGCATGTAGGCCAGCGGGGCGATCTCGATCGTTCCCCTCTCCATGTAGCCCATGACATCGTCGGGTCCCAGCATCTCGTACAAGGCGTCGTACAACGGCCGGAGGTAGGGATTGAACTTCGCTTCCAGGTCGCCGGGCAGGAAGCCGAGCCGCTCACCGGCCTCGACCGCCGGCCGGGTGAGAACGATTCGCTTTACCTTGCCGGTGATCAGGGACTCCGTCGCGGCTGCCATTGCCAGATAGGTCTTGCCGGTCCCGGCCGGTCCGATCCCGAAAACGAGGGTCGAGCGACGGATCGCCTCTACGTAGCGGAGTTGCCCCACCGTCTTGGGTCGGACGATCTTGCCGCGGGCTACCTCGATGGTCTCCCCGAGGACACCACTGGGAGAGGGCACCGAGGCATTGACCATCTCTATCACCCGATGCACACCTTCCGGCTCCAGACTCATACCCTGCTGTACCAGCATCAGCAGTTCCTCCACTACTTTGTGGGCACGGCGGGCAGACTGCTCCTCGCCCTGGAACACGATCTCGTCGCCACGAGCCACGATCACGGCTTCAGGGTATGCCGACTCCACCATTCGGAGGTGGGAGTCCCGTTCGCCGAGCAGGTCCAGCATCAAGCCGATACCGGAGACATGCACGGTGAGGACAGGCGGCGCGGCGGGAAGCATTTAACGCGGCGGGGCGATGGTGCGCAGCTCCAAAGGCCCGCTCAGGATACCACGAACGGCTGGACTACCGATGAAGTAGCCCCGTCATCGTCTGCGGAATTGCGGCGTGGAACGCCGATGACCGCCCGAACACGCCGGGCTGGTTCGCGGGCAACCCACCATCGGTTCCCGATTCGCGATGTTCGCCGCGGATCGAAGGCTGTACCGGCACATCGCCGGCTCACAGGAGTTCTTCGCCTGCGTCATCGCCGAACTGGCGCAGGAGTTTGCGCTGGGAGCGGCTGAGCCTGGTGGGCACGACCACCTTGACGCGAAGGTAGAGGTCGCCTCGACGCGAGCTGCGAAGCCGGGTGATCCCCTTGCCGGGCACCCGGATGACCTCTCCGTACTGGGATCCGGCCGGAACTTTGATCCGATGGGTCCCACCGTCGAGGAGCGGCACCTCCACCTGGGTTCCCAGCGTCGCGGCGACGATACCCACCTCCACGTCGCTGACCAGGTCGTCTCCGTCGCGCTCGAAGACGGAGTGCGGCTGGATGATCAGATCTAGGTACAGGTCGCCGGCGAGGGCACCGCGGCGACCGGCTTCCCCTCTGGCGGGGAGCCGGAGTCGGTTGCCTTCCTCCACGCCGGGTGGAATCTCGACCCGGACGGTCTTCTCACCCTCCCTGACTCCTTCTCCGCGACAACTCCCGCACGGATCGGCCAGCACCGAGCCGTCGCCCTGGCAGGCCCGGCAGGTGGTCAAGGTCATCAATGAGCCGAACACGCTGCGCCGGGCCATCCTCACCTGGCCGCTCCCTCCGCAGATCCGGCACGCCCGGAGACCGGCGCCGTCCCCGGAGCCCGAGCCCGCACACGAGTCGCAGGTCAGAGCAGTACGGAACACGACCGGTTTCTCCACCCCGAAGGCCGCCTCCTCCAGAGTGAGCACCACGTTGACCCGTACGTCCCGCCCTCGATTCACCCGTGGTTCACGAGTAACGGTTCCGAAGAGGCCGCTGTCGCCGAAGACCGAACGCAGCAGGTCGTCGAGCGAGCTCGTGCCCTGGAAGAAGGCGCCCGGATCGAGAGTCTCCCCACGGTCGTACCGGGCTCGCCGCTCGGGATCGGACAGAACCTCGTAGGCCTCCGCAACCTGGCGAAAACGAGCCTCGGCCGTCGGATCATCGGGATTGGCGTCGGGGTGGGACTCCCTGGCCAGTCGCCGGAAGGCCCGCTTGATCTCGTCTCGGGACGCGTCGCGCTCGACGTCCAGGATGCGGTAGTAGTCGGCCATTTCGGTCTCTCTGCCGTCGCCTAGGACTCGCCGAGGCTCTCGTCGAGGCCGTCGCCAATCTCCTCGAGTACCCGGATGGTCCGGCCGTAGTCCATCCTCATCGGTCCCAGCACCCCCAGCCGACCGGCGGGGCCCACAGACTCCTCGCCGTAGGTAGTGGTCACCAGGGAGATGTCCGTGGCGGAGTCGATGCCCAGTTCGGAGCCGATCCGCACCTCCGTGCCGGCCGGAAGGTGACCCAGTACTTCGAGCAGCGCCGCCTCCCGCTCCAGGACGTCGAGGACGCCCTGGACCTTGGAGAGCTCTCCCCAAGCAGCCGTCAGGTAGGACGCCGAACCCATGTACAGCTCGTGGTCCGCTGCTCCGGTGTTCTCGAATGCCGCCGCCGCCTGCCGGAGAACGGATGCCACCCGTTCGGTCGGGTTGGCCAGGGACATCGCCTCCAGATCGAGGCTCTCGGACATCGAGGCGCCCACCTGGAAGCGACGGATCAGCCTCTCGGCCTCCTGCACGTCGGCGCTGTCCACCGGCACCGGCAGATGCAGGAGCGTCTGGGACACCCGTCCGGCGACCGTCACCACGACCATGAGAACCGTATTGACCGTGGTCCGGACCAGGTGCACCGCCCGGATCACCTCGCTGGCAATGCTGGGGCTGGTCACCACCGACGGGAAGTGGGTGATCTCGCTGAGTAGGGCGGACGTGGCCTTGAGCAGGCGGCCCAACTCCGTCTGGACCGATGCGAAGAACTCGGCCACTCTGGCGGAGGCAACCGGCGTCTCCCGGGGACGCATCAGGCTGTCCACGTAGTAGCGATAGGCCTGCGGCGTCGGTATCCGCCCGGCGGAGGTGTGAGGCTGGAAGGCGTATCCGGCAGCCTCGAGGGCCACCAACTCGGTCCGGATCGTGGCGCTGGAAACCGCCAGGTTGCCGGACTCGAGAATGGCGCGGGAACTTACCGGCTCACCCGTGCGGATGTGCTCCTCGATCATGATGCGCAGGATCCGCGCCCGTCGACCGTCCAACATGGCCGGACATGATACCCATACCCACCGGCGCTACCAGGGGTGACGATGCGAAGGGGTGGTTACGTTGGACCGGTCGGCCGAGCCTGCTAGCCTCGCGGTCCGCATGCTCACCCCTGGAGGCGCTCCACAGGTTCGAGCCCATCCGGCAAGCAACTCAAAACGGCGGGTCACAAAGATGCCACACACCAAGTCCCAGGAAAAGCGCGACAGGCAGGCCATTGCCAGCAGGGCCCGCAACAGGTCGGTCCGTTCCGAGTTGAAAACCCGGGCGCGCAAGGTGGAGGAAGCCGCCGAGAGCGGTGACCGTGAGGCAACCGAGCAGGCTCTGCGAAGCGCCCAGAAGCGAATCGATCAGGCTGTGGCGAAAGGTGTGCTCAAGCAGAACACCGCGAACCGCCGGAAGGCGCGGCTGGCTCGCCAGGCACTCTAGGAGGCGACTGCCGGCCCATGCCGGCCGGCGGAGTTGAGCCGGATTCGCCAACCTGACTCGGGTTCACCTGCCTCGATACCAGATGCAGAGGGCGGCCACCAAGCGCTCCAAGGTGGGCAGGTGGGTCTCTTGCGGCATGCCTTTCAGCGTGGCATCGGCCCTGCGAACAGCATCCACGGCCCTGTTCAGATCCTCCCTTGACATCGTCCGTCCTGCCTGCCAGGCCTTCCGGGTCGGGTAGGCGCCGGGCTTGCCGCCGATCCACTCCGCGAACGTGGCGATGTCCGGCGCGGCCGCGGCCAGCGCCCTCTTCCGAAGGTCGTTCTCGATGGTTGCCACAAGGACGAGGGGGTGCCCGTGGGTGAGGAGATCATGCAGCCGGCGGATGGCTTCTTCTGCCGCCCCCTTCGCCAGGGCGTCGGTCAGCTTCCAAAGGGGCTGGTCCGGCCGGTTCCGGAAGCGGTCCAGGATGACCTGTTCGGTTACCGGACCGCCGGAAATGCTCAGTTGGTCGAGAGCGTGGTCGATGGCGCCGACGTCGGACCCGAAGCGCTGGACAAGAGCTTGAGCGGCGTCCGTACCGAGGCGTAGCCCGCGCCTGCGGGCGGCGTCGCGCACCCAGAGGGCGACATCACGGTCGGCCAGCTTGCGGACCGTTACCACCTCGGCGTTCCTCTTCACATGGGATGCGAGCGGGGACGGGAGCTTTCCGCTCGTGACCAGCACCACCGGCGGGCTCCCGCCGGCCAGGTGAGCGAGTAGATCGGTCACGACCGCAGCCTCATCGGACTGGAGTAGGTGGGCGTCCATCAACATGACACCCATACGCCCGCCGAACAGGGATCCCGACTGCAGGGCGGGCACGATAGGTTCGAGCTCGGGCCTCAGCAGCCCCTCCCCTCCAACCGACTGGCCCCGGCCCGGCACGTCGATCCGGATGATGTCGGACGACTCGATCTCGGCGCCGGCGAAAAGCTCGCCGGCCCGGTCCAGCAGAACCTTCCGGTCGCCCGGACCGGGTCTGGAGGGACCCTTGAGGTGGGTCAGGGCCTTCACGAGCGGATCCGGGCCAGGGGTCCGCCTGGTGAACGATCAGGCATGGCCCGGCGGTCAAACCGCACGGCCTTTCCGCTAACCACTAGAGGTTCCAGCCCCCGCCGACCTGGATGAAGGCGCCGGTGACGTAGCCGGCCTTCTCGCTCAGGAGGAACGTGACCGCTTCCAGGACGTCGTCTGCGGTGCCGTGGCGTCCTGCCGGTATGCGGGCCCGATCCGGAAGGGGTTCGGAGTTCTCCAGGACTCCCGGAAGGATGGCGTTGACAGTGACACCATGGCCGGCCTCCGCCCTGGCCATGGTCCGGGTGATCATCAGCACTCCCATCTTGCCGATGTGGTAGGGAAGTGTACGGGGCCGGGCGGTGATCCGGTCGGCGCCCGCGTCGGCGATGTTGATGATCCTTCCCCCCTGCTCGCGCAGCAGAGGCAGCAGGGTGTTGGACACGTAATAGGTGGCCGTGGCGGTCGACGCTATCTGCGACTCCCACTCATCGGGGGTCAGGTGTTCGTAGTCCTTGATAAGGAAAAGGCCGGCGTTGTTGATCACCGCGTCGAGTCCGCCGAGTTCCTGCTCGATGGTCCTCCCCATCCTCGCTACGTCGTCCGGATCGGTGACGTCCGCCCGGACGGCCAGCGCGCTCGCCGACCGGTTCCGGATCGCCTCGACCAGCCGCTCAGCCGATGCACCGCTGGAACGGTGGTTGACGACGACAGTGTGTCCCTGGCCGGCGAGCCGCATCGCCAGCGCCGCGCCCAAGCCCCCCTCGTCCCCCTTGGTCCACCTGCCGGCTCCGGTGATCAGGATCCGCTTGCGCTGAGTCGTCTTGGCCATGGGGCCGGATCGTAGCGATGGGAGGTCGCTTAGACCCGAGCCGAGCTGTCACTGTCCGAACCCGATCACCACGTCGCCTTCCCGGTCGGTGCGACGCACCTCCATGCCGGCCTTCTCTAGCGTCGCGAGCAATTCCTCGGAGGGGTGGCCGAACCGGTTGGGGCCGACGCTCACCACCGCCACGGAGGCGCCCGTTCCCACCAACCACTCCGGATCGGAAGTGGCAGCGCCCTGGTGGGGAACCTTCAGCACATCCACGCGCGGAGGGTCGAGCTCGGCCTGGGAGACACGTTCCATGTCGCCGGTCAGCAGTACGGTCTCACCGCCGAGCGTGGCCCGGATGACGATCGACTGATCGTTGGGCGAGGCATACCGACGGATCGGACCCAGCACCTCAAGCCGGATGGATCCGATCAGGTGAGCGCCGAGGCTCGGTACCGCGACCCGGGTCACCTGCTCGGCCGCCTCCGCGAGGCTCGAGTACCCGTCCGTCCGGCCCGGGAAAGGTGCGTACCACACCTGTCCGACCGGAAGGGACCCGATGACGTCGACCAGTCCGCCGTAGTGGTCATGATGGGCATGGGACAGGACCAGCAGGTCCACGGCCCTGACATCGAACCGGGCCAGGCCGGCCCGGATCCTGGCGCCGTCGCTCCCTCCGTCTACCAGCACCGTCTCACCTTCCTCGCCCAGGAGCAGCAACGCATCGCCCTGACCCACGTCAAGGGCGATGAACGCCGGCCGGACCGGAGCACCCGCCACCGCATGCGGAGCGGTGGAGACCGTCAACAGGCACGCGAACAGGCTTGCCGCCAGCACCGCGACCGGCCGGAACCGGCGAGAGATCGCCACCAACCCGCACCCGGCCAGCAGGAGGGTGGCCGTCCACCCGATCTGCGGAAGGGTTGACGACAGATCGGCTATCCCCAGGACCGCCCGAGCCAGAAGGGCACCTGCTTCCACCAGCCCGTCCAGATTCGCGACGGCCCCCGCTCCTCCCAACCCGGTTGCCGCCACCACGAGCGGCGCAGCCGCGACGTTGGCCACCGGCGACCAGAGGGGAAGATGCCCGATAGCGAGCAGCAGGACCGGAGCCACCGCCAGTTGGGCGCCGCAGGCAGCCCCCAGCGAGGTGCCGAGCCACCGGGGGCGGAGGTTGCGGAACCACCCGGTTCCGACCACCACCCCCGCCGTTGCTGCGACCGAGAGCTGGAATCCGAGGCTGTAGGCCAGCTCGGGAGAAACCAGGAGGAGCAGCCCCACCCCCACCCCGATCACCCGCCAGATGTCCGGGCGCAGGCCGAAGGGTCGGGCAACCAGCACCAGCCCCGCCATGGTGGCTGCCCGTAACACGGACGGGTCCGGCCCGATGAGGAACACGAAGAAGACCAGACCGGCCAGACCCAGGACCGCTCGACGCACGGAACTCCAACCCAGGGGGCCCGCTACCAGGAACAGGGTGCCCAGGAACAGCGCCACGTTGCTTCCGGACACGGCCACGAAGTGCGACAGGCCGGCGCGGCGCATCGCCTCCTCCTCCCACGGTCGCAGGTTCGAAACGTCCCCGAGCAGGAATCCGGCCAGGAGCGCCCTACCCCGGCCGGCGTCCGGGCGGAGACGATCGATCATCAGGGAACGGACCCGCGTGGCCTGTCCCGCCACCCATCCAACCCGCTCGGGAGCGGGACGAGCGCGGACCACCCGGCCGTGCCAGACGATGGGGCTCCTGGCTCTGTTACTGAGGACGGGATCGGCGCCGGGGTACATCGTGGTCTCAACCCACCACCGGCTGTCCCGTGTCCAGCCGGCCACGTCGCCCCGGAGCCAGCCCGCCGGACCGTCCCAGGCAAACACCCCTGCCGCTCCCTCGACGGCCAGAATCCGCACGAGCACCCGGTCCTGCCCCGGACGGCCCGAAGCATCGGCCAGGGTCTCGACCAGCACTGTCACCTCGCCCTGGGGAAGCACTGTCTCCGCCGCCTCCTGATGGCGAGCGCCCAGGAACAGGCCGCCGAGGACCCCGAGTGTCGCAAGGCCCGCCACCACGGCGGCTCCCCAACTGCGCAGGACGCCGGCCGCGGCCGCGGCGCCGAAGGCCAGGACCGCAATCCAGGGAGCCCGGATCCCGGCGACCACTCCGATCCAGATGGCGCCGGCGCCGGCCAGGAACCATCTGGCTCCCGGGTCCGGCAGGCGGCCTATCGACCCACCTCCACGTAGTCGCGCATTCCGGCCAGCCTGCCTTCGCCGATGCCCGGAACGTCCAGGAGGTCCTCCATTGTCGTGAAGGGACCGTGGGCCTCCCTGTGGGCGGCGATGCGCAGCGCCAGCACCTCGCCGACACCGGGAATGCCGGTGAGAGCCTCGTGATCAGCCCGGTTCAGGTCGACCGGGTAGCTCGATCCCGCCGCAGCGGCGGGCGCGATCCCCGGGCCCATCCTGTCGCCGGCCCACGGGACATCGAGATGCATGCCGTCCGCTACCGGCGCAGCCAGGTTGATCAGGCGAAGCTCCGAGCCGGGCAGCGCGCCGCCCACCCCCGCGATCGCATCGGCCACCCGGCTTCCTTCCGGCAACACCACCAGGCCGGGCGCAGCGACCGCGCCCGAGACATGAACGGTCGCCAGAGCAGGAGAGGTCTCGACCGCGGACACGGGCACGCCCAGGACCTCCGGAGAAGGTTGGGACTCCGCGGGAGGTGCCTGGGGCCGGTTCCAGAGGGCGAATCCGATTACGAGCAGCAGCGCGCCCCCCAGGACCAGCGAAGCGCCCCGGCGGGAGACCGGTATGCCCGGTACCCCGGCGCGCGCGCTGCGCCCGGATGACGTCTCGGACATGGCACCTCCTCCATCCACAACGCCCCGTACTTGTACCGGCCAAGGACGTCCTTGGGAAGCCCCTTGCCTTCCGGGGAGCGAGTCGGCCCGCGGGAGTGCGGACATGCGGGCTATTACCCTCCATACGTCCATGCTCGAACTTGACGGCCTTACGAAGCGCTACGGCGAGGTGGTTGCCTTGGATGACTGCGGTTTCTCCGTAAGGCCGGGGCGGCTGGTCGGATTCCTCGGTCCCAACGGCGCCGGCAAGACCAGCGCCATGCGCGCCATCTTCGGCCTGCTGCGCCTCGATGCGGGCACCGTGACCTGGATGGGCCGATCGGTCACCCACGACGCTCGAAGGCGGTTCGGATACATGCCGGAGATGCGCGGCCTGTACCCCCGCATGCCGGTACGCCGCCAGGTGATCTATTTCGGTCGTCTCCACGGGCTCGGCAAGGCCGCCGCCGCCAGCGCAGCCGACTGGTGGATTGCCCGGATCGGGCTCGAAGAGCGAGCAGACTCACGGATCGACGACCTCTCTCACGGAAACCAGCAGAGGGTGCAGCTCGTGACCGCTCTGGTACACGATCCGGAGCTCCTGGTGCTGGATGAGCCCTTCAGCGGCCTCGACCCGCTCGGAGTCGACGAGATGTCACGGATACTCCGGGAGAGAGCGGAACAAGGATCGGCGGTGCTCTTCTCCAGCCATCAGTTGGATCTTGTAGAGCACCTATGCGATGACGTCGCCATCATCAACCAGGGCCGGGTGGCCCTGTCCGGGCCCGTCAAGACGCTCAAGGACCGGGCGGCCCACCGGAGGGTCGAGGTGGATGTGGACTCATCGCGCGCCCTCACCCCCACCCTTCCGGGTGTCCGGTTGGTGGAATCGATCGGGACCCGTCACATTCTCACGGTGCCCGCCGAACTCGCCATGGAGGAGATAATGACCGCGCTCTCGGACGGCAGGGCGGTCCGGGAGTTCTCGTACGGTCCGCCTACTCTCTCGGACCTCTTCAGGGAGGCGGTGGCATCGTGATCGCTGTGGCAGGTAAAGCAACCCGTTCTCTCGTGACACCGCCATCCGGTGTCCCTCGTCGAACACGCCCGGGCGACGGATCGGACTCCGCGTGGATCGTGCGCGGACCGTGAGTCACAGTTATCCCGATCTACCTCTTTTTTGAACGACATCGTCCGCCTCCGAGCGGGTGGCGCGCTCGCTCCGGAGATGGAGACC
This sequence comes from Acidimicrobiia bacterium, assembly GCA_022827785.1. Classification (GTDB taxonomy): domain Bacteria; phylum Actinomycetota; class Acidimicrobiia; order Spongiisociales; family Spongiisociaceae; genus Spongiisocius. The sequence continues at coordinate 5,801 of JAJEIM010000009.1, read as the reverse complement.
TCCCCCTGTTTATCCTCCGGTCCATGCTGCGTTTGAGGACGGGCTCCTTCTGCATGGTCGCCGGCTTGCATGATGCGGCCACCCGCCTGACGCCTGGAGAGGCGGCAGCACTCATCGACAAGGTGGTCGTCGCTGCGCTCGACGCGCTGGTCCTGGTCGGGTCGCCCGGCAAGGAGGGTAACCCCGCATGACCACCAGGATCGATGTCCACACCCACTTCTACCCCACCTCGTACCTGGCCGCCCTGGAACGGCGGAGCGACATCCCGCGGGTCTACCGGGATGGCGCACTCAGACGGTTCGTGATCTTCCCAGAGGAACACGCCGACCCGCGCATCGGCCGGCCGATCGAGGACGGTTGGTGGACGGTGGCCGGCAAGGTGGGCTTCATGGACGAGAACGCCATCACGCAGTCGGTGATCTCGCTCGGCAATCCCTGGCTGGAGCCCTTCGAGGGCCAGGAGGCCGTCGAGTTGGCGCGGGAGGTCAACAACGAGTTGGGGGCGTTGGAGGAAACCACCGGTGGCCGCCTCGTGGGTCTCGGTGCCCTCCCGGCCACAGGGGTCGGTGACGTGCTGGCCGAGATCGCCGCAATCGACGAGCACCCGAGCCTGCGAGGGATCGTAACCGGCCCGAGGATCACCCACCTGCAGCTGGATGACCCCGAACTGGAGCCGGTCTGGAGCGAACTCGAGTCCCGGAACCTCCCGGTGCTGCTACACCCCCAGGACGGTATCGGTCTGGACCTCCTGGAGGGCTACGGACACGTGCTGCCGGTGGGGGTGGGTTTCCCGATGGAGACTACCGCGGTGGTCAGCCGCCTGGTGTTCGGCGGGGTGCTCTTCAACCATCCCGATCTAAAGATCGTCGTCTCGCACGGCGGGGGGACGCTGTCGGCGCTGGTAGGGCGTCTTGACGCGGCCTGGCGGTCTGACGAGATCGGCCGGACCCGGTTGCCGGAACCGCCGTCCCGGTCGATCGCCCGGCTGTACATCGACGCCATAACCTATTCATCCGCACCGCTGCATGCGTCGATCGCCATGGTCGGGCACGACCGGGTCATGTTCGGAACCGACCATCCATTCTCCATCGAGGACGCCGGGGCCGTCGTGGACGCCATGGACGCGATCGATCAGGAGACCGTCGACTCGATCTTCGCAGGCACGGCCTCCGCCCTTTTCCATCTGCGCTGAGTGCCGAGGCATGACGGTCGACCGCTCCATGACGACGACCGGCCGTCTTGAACCTTCGCGCGCGGTAAGTGCGGTCGGCCTCGTGATGTGGCGCGAGCTCCTGGAGCGCGGTCTGAGCAAGTCCTATGCCCTGAGCTGGCTCTTTCTGGCCGTCCTCGTCGGCGCGGGCATAGCCATCCCCGGATTCTTCGGGGATGACGGATCCATTCGCACCTACCAAGTGGCCACCGTCGGCACCGAGGGCGCGGGCCAGGGCGAACTGGCGAAGTCGATGGCGCCGGACGAACCGGGTTCCTACCGGATCGACCTCACCACACCCTCGGACCACGCCGGAGCGGCTGCGGCGGTGCTGGACGGAACGGTGGATGCGGCGCTGGTCGGGAGGAACCAGGTACTGGTGGGCAAGGACACGCCATCGGAGCTCGAGTCCGCGCTGCGGCAAGCCGTCCTCTCGTACCAGGTGCAGCGCATGGTGGCCACGGGCGAGGTGTCCGAGCGGGCAGTGGCAGTCATGAGCGGTGATGGAGTGACGATCGTGACGGCCGATCCCGGCATCGACGACTCAGCCGAGGAACGGCAGTTCCTGATCGCTCAAGTGGTCCTGGTGCTCCTGTTCATGGCCGTCATGACCACCGGATCATGGGTGCTGCTGGGAGTCACCGAGGAGAAGACCAACCGCGTTTCGGAAGTGTTGCTCTCCTCTCTTCGCCCATGGCAGCTCTTGGCGGGCAAGATCATCGGGGTGGGGCTGCTCGGCCTGCTGCAGTTCGGATCGATCGCAGCGGGCCTGATCGTGGCCGTCCGCCTTGTTCTCGATGTCACCCTCCCCGAGGTCGACGCCGGATTCCTGGCCATCGCGTTGATGTGGTTCGTGCTCGGCTATCTCGTCTACGCCACCGGCTACGCGGCGGTGGGCGCCATAGCGCATCGTCCTGAGGACGCCCAGAATGCTGCATTCCCCATGATGCTCGTCACCGTGGCCGGCTACCTGATCGGCATCATCTACGTCTCCGGCAACCCGGACACGGTGTGGTCGACCGTCCTCACGCTGGTTCCGTTGACCGCGCCCTTCGTGCTCCCGGTCCGAGCCGTGTCCGACTCGGTAGCCCTATGGGAGCAACTGGCCGCGCTCGTGATCATGATCGGCTTCATCATCCTGCTGATCAGGATGGCCGGGCGGGTCTACGCGGGCGGGGTGTTCAACTACCGGACAAGGATCAAGGCCCGGCAGGCCTACCGCTCCGCCGAGTTCTGACACCGGCGCACCCGCGGCGCGGGCTGTTTCCGTCCGCGCCGGTGGCAGATCCGACGAGGTGTCTTCAACCGAAGGGCAAGTCCCGCGAGATAGCTAACGTGAAAGAATGCTGCTAGCTCTCTCAATCCCTCCGCTGCTGGAAGAGTTCGCCATCCTGCTGGTAGCGGGAACCCTGATCGCTCTGGTCTCGGCACGGCTCGGCACCGTTCCGATAGTCGGATTCCTGGCGGCGGGCGCGCTGATCGGTCCCGGCGGTATCGGCCTCGTAGGCGACATCGACCTGGTTAACCAGTCGGCGGACATAGGCGTGGTGCTGCTTCTCTTCACCCTCGGTATCGAATTCAGCCTCGAGCGGGTGCGGAAGCTGGCATCATTCTTCTTGGTGGGCGGCTTGATCCAGGTCGGGATCACGACAGCCGTCGTAGCGCTTCTGGCTGCAGCCTTCGGCGCAGGCTGGCGTACTTCCGTGTTCACCGGGCTGCTCGTGTCCCTGAGTAGCACCGCCATTGTCCTCAAGATGCTGTCGGAACGTCGTGCAACAACCTCTCCCACCGGAAACGTCGCTGTGTCATTGCTGATCTTCCAGGACCTCGCCATCGTCGGGATGGTGCTGCTCGTGCCGTTCCTGGGTGGCCAGCCCTCGGGTCCGGTCGACGTGTTCGTAGCCATCGGCAAGGCTCTGGCGATAGTCGCCGTGGTGGTGATCCTGGCCCGGACGCTCGTGCCGAGGCTGATGCGTTGGGTGGCTCGCCACCAGTCGGGCGAGGTGTTCCTGCTGACCGTGCTCGCAATCTGCTTCGGCACCGCATACCTCACCAGCCTCCTCGACATCTCGATCTCGCTCGGCGCGTTCCTCGCCGGATTGATGGTCAGCGAGAGCCGCCTGGCGGCGCGTGCCATGGGAGAGGTGATGCCGCTGCAGATCCTCTTCTCGGCGACCTTCTTCGTATCGATCGGCATGTTGTTCGACCCGGCATACCTTGCCCGCAATGCACTGCTGGTTGTCGGTCTCGTGATAGGTGTCGTCGTTGTGAAGATGCTCTCGACCGCGGCAGCCGCCGCCCTACTACGACAACCCAGCACCGTTGTGGTGTCCTCGGCGCTGGTTCTTGCCCAGATAGGTGAGTTCTCCTTCGTGCTCGAACGCGCAGGGGAGGATTTCGGACTCGTTCCCGCAGGCCTCACCGGCGGTACCGATGCCTTTATCGCCGTGACAGTGGTCTTGATGGCGCTCAGTCCGTACGCCCTGAAGCTGGGCGACCGGATGGCTACCCGCATCGCAGCGGCGCGCGGTACGAAGACGGAAGCGGAGTTTGCCGGAACCCCTGGTGACGGCTTCGCCCATCATGGCAGCGACTTGCGGGATCACGTCGTTGTGACCGGATACGGGCCACGTGCCCATCATGTCGTGGACGCCCTGGAAGCGGTATCGGTTCCATATACAATCGTCACGCTGGATCCCCACGCCGAGCGACAGGCTGCTGAGTGCGGCCGGGCTGTCCTGATCGGAGATGTATCGCGTCATCTGATCGCCGAACGGGCCGGCCTTCGCGAAGCCCGTGTCGTTCTCGCTGTCGACAGCCTGCCGGCAACCGTCGAGCAGTTCGCCCGCGTCGCCCGCGAACACAACCCGCATGTTGTGGTTCTCGCATGGACCGCGGGGATCGATGATGCCACCGACCTGCAGCGAAACGGCTTGGTCGATCATGTTGTCGCTGAACGCCAAGCCGCGCTCGATGCTTTGATTGCTCATACCCTCGGACACTTCGAGGTACCCGAAGCAGACGCAGAGGCCATCCTGCACTCCGTTCTGGGACCGGCGGACGCCGCGGTGGACGCCGCTGGTGCCGACCCCCCGCGGGACGCAGGCTGACGCTGTCGGGCCGACACGACCGACCCCAGACGTACGATCACGGCCGCCCTTTCGGGCCGGCAGTATTACCCCCCTCTCGCTTCCGGAAGCCGCACCCGCCCGGGCCCGGCGAGGTCTACACCACGATGTTGAGCAGCCTCGGCCTTCGGTCTATCACCCTGCGCACCTCGCTCTCACCGACATGGCGAGCCACGTTGTGGTGGCTCAGTGCCAGGTCCAGCGCAGCGCCCTCCGAGATGTCGACCGGCACCTCGATCCGGGCCCTGACCCTGCCATTGACCTGAACCACCATCGTCACCGACTCATCGGCGGCGGCTTTCATGTCTGCCTCGGGCCAGGGTTGGAGGTGGATGCTGGACGTGTTGCCGAGACGGCTCCAGACCTCCTCGGTGACATGGGGAGCGATCGGCGCCAGCAGCAGGACCAGGGTGGAGAGGGTCTCCGTCCAGACCTCCGCGGTCACGTTGCGGGCGGCCAGGGCATCGTTCATGGAGTTACGGAGCTTCATCAGTTCGGCCACCGCGGTGTTCCACGAGAAGGACTCCAGATCCTGTCCCACCTTGATGATCGCCTGGTGGGCGCGGCGCCGGAGCCCGGCCGTGGCGGACGCGTCCACCGTTCCCGCCCGGTATTCCGCCTCGCCGAGGCGGAATACATCCACGATGAAGCGCTGGGCGCCCCTCATCCCCCGGCTGTCCCAGGGGCCGCCCTTCTCCCATTCGAAGGCGAACATCAGATAGGTGCGCACCGTGTCGGCGCCGAACCGCTCCACCAGGGCGTCAGGATTGACCACGTTGCCGCGGGACTTCGACATGCGCTGGACGTCCAGCCGGTGACGTAGTTGGGTGACGCTGTTGGTTCCTGGAATGGTGGGTATCTCGATCGCGGCGCTCTCGGCTATCTCGACGGTCACCGGGTCGTCGCCGTCCGGCGGTTGGACCACCAGTATGTGTTCGGTACGGCTCACGATCTCGCCCACCAGGTGGTCTCCGTCCGTATGCTCCGGCGGGGTATCGGGATCGGTCACCACCCGCACCGAGTCGGCCACCAACCGGCCATCCTCCTGCCGGCCGGCCACCAGCACCCGGTCGCCCCGGCGCTCCTCCCCCAGCACCTGGCCCTGATTCCGGAGCATCACCATCGGCTCGTCGAACATGCCGTCCGGATCGCGGCCGTGAGTCCTCATCGCAGCGGCCGTGTCCTCGAAACATCCCATGTCACGAAGAGCCTTGGTGAAGAACCGGGTGTACATGAGATGCATCACCGCGTGCTCGGAACCACCGGTGTAGGTGTCGACCGGCAGCCAGTAGGCCGCTTCTTCGGGATCGAAGGGGGCGCGGTCGTACGCCGGGCTCAGGTACCGGAGCTGGTACCAGGACGAGCACATGAAGGTGTCCATGGTGTCGGTCTCGCGCTCGGCGGCGCCGCCGCAGCCCGGACAGGTGGTGTGCCGCCAGGTGGGATGGAACTTGAGCGGGCTC
>JAJEIM010000019.1 GCA_022827785.1 Acidimicrobiia bacterium | reverse complement strand
GACGAGGGGGGGCGGCATAACCCGTTCTTTTCGGGCTATCAGCCGCAGTTCTACTTCCGTACCACCGACGTCACCGGCAAAGTCACCCTCCCTGACGGGGTGGAGATGGTCATGCCCGGCGATAACACCACCATGACCGTGTCGTTGGGCTCCGCGATCGCGATGGACGAAGGCCTGCGCTTCGCGATCCGAGAAGGCGGACGCACCGTAGGGGCAGGCACCGTCACCAAAATCATCCAATAACAACAACACCAGAACCGGAGACCGGCAGGAAGACAGCATGAAAGAACAGAAAATCCGCATCAAGCTGAAGGCTTACGACCACCAGGTGGTCGACGAGTCGGCGCGCAAGATCGCGGAGACGGTCATCCGCACCCATGCCGTCGTTCATGGGCCGGTTCCGCTCCCGACCAAGGTCCATCGGTACTGCGTCATCCGGTCGCCGCACGTCTACAAGGACTCGCGCGAGCACTTCGAGATCCGCACCCACAAGCGCCTGATCGACATCCTGCGGCCGACCCACAACACGATCGAGTCGCTCATGAGGCTGGACCTCCCGGCCGGAGTGGAAGTAGAGATCGAGACATGAGCCTGTCGGCGATCCTCGGCGAGAAGGTCGGCATGACCCGGATCTTCGACGATCATGCCCGCGCCATACCGGTGACGGTGATCAAGGCCGGGCCCTGTCACGTCACCCAGATCTGCACCGAGGAGAACGACGGCTACTCGGCGGTCCAGATCTCCTACGGCGAGATCCCGGCCCGGAAGGTCAACAAGCCACAGGCCGGCCACTTCGCCAATGCCGGCGTCACCCCCTCCCGCCACCTGGTGGAGGTGCGGGTCGACGACGGCTCCGAGTTCCGGCTGGGCCAGGTGCTGCGGGTCGAGGACGTCTTCGAGCCCGGAACCAAGGCCGACGTGACCGGAGTCTCCAAGGGGAAGGGCTACCAGGGCGTCATGAAGCGCCACAACTTCCGCGGACAGGGCGCCAGCCACGGCGTTCACAAGGTGCACCGTTCGCCGGGCGCCATCGGCGCCTGCGCCACCCCGGCCCGGGTGATGAAGGGCACCAAGCTGCCCGGACGGATGGGCGGAAAGCAGACCACGGTGCTCAACCTGGCAGTGGTCGGCGTGGACCCCGACCGCAACCTGCTGGTGCTGCAGGGCGCGGTGCCCGGTCCCAGAGGCGGGCTGGTATTCGTCCGCGAAGCGGTAAAGAACGGTTGAGCGATGCCCGAACTCGTTGCACCCAGATATGACTCCGCCGGTGTCCAGCAGGGCGAGGTGCTGCTCGACCCGGCCGTGTTCGGCATCACGCCCAACCGCGATGTCATGCATCAGGTAGTGGTGGCCCACCTGGCCGTCCGGCGTTCCGGCACGGCTCGCACCAAGACGAGAGCCGAGGTGCGGGGCGGCGGCCGCAAGCCATGGCGCCAGAAGGGCCTGGGGCGGGCTCGCCACGGCTCGATCCGCTCCCCCATCTGGGTGGGCGGAGGCAAGGCGCACGGCCCGCGCGACCGCAACTACGTCCAGCGGACCCCCAAGAAGATGAGGGCGCTGGCCCTGCGGAGCGCCCTGTCGGCCCGGGCGTCCGAGGGCGCGGTCAAGATCATCGGCGGGTTCGACTGGGAGGTGCCGAGGACCAGGCTGGCCGTCTCCCTGCTCAGCGAGATCGGGGCCACCGGCAAGGCACTGGTGGTCGTCGACCGCTCGGAGGAGATCGCGGTGCGGTCATTTCGGAACCTGTCCCAGGTCATCCTGGGGCGGCCCGGCATGCTGAACACTTACGACGTCCTGTGGGCCGGCACTGTCATCTTCTCCGGACTGGCCCTGGGGCAGACCGTCGCCGGGACGGCCGGGTCGCAGTCGGGTCGCTTCGAGATCTCGGACGAGGACTTCGTCATGGAGGCCGGCGCGGCGCCGGTCGGGCTCGGACAGGAGGCGTCATGAAGGACCCGCGTGACGTGATCATCCAGCCCGTGGTCTCGGAGAAGTCCTACGACCTCATCGAGCGCAACAACACCTACACCTTCGTGGTGGATCGCCGGGCTCGCAAGGAGGAGATCGGCAGGGCGGTCGAGGTCCTGTTCGATGTCCGGGTGCTGAACGTCAACACGCTGAACCGCAAGGGGAAGCGGAAGAGAACCCGGATGACGGTCGGACGGCGCGCCGACACCAAGCGCGCCATGGTCACCCTGCCCGTCGGGCAGACCGTGGACATCTTCGGAATCTGAGGCAGGTGAGTTCGAGATGGCAGTAAGAAAGAGAAAGCCCACCTCCCCGGGACGCCGGTTCCAGACGGTGTCGGACTTCGCGTCGATCACCAAGAGCAAGCCCGAGAAGTCCCTGCTGGCCAAGAAGAAGCGCTCCTCGGGGCGCAACGCCCAGGGCCGGATCACGTCGCGCCATCGGGGCGGTGGTCACAAGCGCCGGTACCGTATCGTCGACTTCCGCCGCACCAAGGACGGGGTGCCCGCCCGGGTGGCGGCGGTGGAGTACGACCCCAACCGCAATGCCCGGCTGGCCCTGCTGCACTACGTGGACGGCGAGAAGCGGTACATCCTCCATCCGGTGGGGGTGTCGGTGGGAGACATGCTGGAGTCGGGCCCCGGGGCCGAGATCCGGCCCGGAAACGCCCTTCCGTTGCGGAACATCCCTGCGGGAACGGTGGTCCATGCCATCGAGCTGAAGCCGGGGGGCGGAGCCAGGATGGCGAGGGCGGCCGGGACCGGTGTCCAGCTGATGTCCAAGGAGGGGAACAGGGCGCTGCTGCGACTCCCCTCGGGCGAGGTTCGCTACGTGCTCCTGGACTGCCGGGCCACCATCGGACAGGTCGGCAACACCGAGGCCGAGCTCACCAAGCTGGGCAAGGCGGGCCGGAACCGCTGGAAGGGCGTGCGCCCCCAGACCCGCGGCGTGGCGATGAACCCTGTGGACCACCCGCTCGGTGGTGGCGAAGGACGCTCGTCCGGAGGCCGCCATCCGGTGTCCCCGTGGGGCAAGCCGGAGGGCCGGACCCGGAATCGCAACAAGGCGAGCAACCGGGATATCGTGCGCCGCCGCAACAAGAAAGGCCGGAGGTAGCAGATGGCTCGGAGCCGCAAGAAGGGCCCGTTCGTGGACGAGCACCTGCTGAGGAAGGTGGAGGTCGCCAACAGCGGCGGCCCCAAGCGGTTGATCCGCACCTGGAGCCGGCGGAGCACCATCATCCCCGAGATGGTGGGCCTGACCATCGCCGTGCATGACGGCCGCCGCCACGTCCCCGTCTACATCACCGAGCAGATGGTGGACCACAAGCTGGGCGAGTTCGCCCCCACCAGGACCTTCAGGGGCCACGCCGGCACCAAGAAGGAAAAGGCGACGAGGCGGTAGGTGAGCGCATAATGATGATCGCAGTTCTCCCACGCGCCGACTTTGTGCCCTGTACCAAGGCGTACTGGCCACTGGCCACTGGCCACTGGCCACTGATTACGGACCCGCGACAGCAGCGTGGTGTGGCATGAGAGCAGTAGCCCGCGCCCGCCATATCCGCCAGTCCCCGTACAAGGTGCGGGTGGTGCTGGACCAGGTCCGCGGCATGTCGGTCACCGATGCCGAGGTGACGCTCCGGTTCTCCAATCGGAGAGCGGCGGAGCCCATCCTCAAGTGTCTCCGCTCGGCGGTCGCCAACATGAACTCGAAGTTCGAGCTCGGCGAGGACCTCGAGACACTGGCCGGGGAGGTCCGTGTGGTCGAGGCCTATGCGGACGAGGGCGTGACCATCAAGCGCTTCCGGCCCCGGGCCCGGGGCCGCGCCACCAGGATCCGCAAGCGCACCTGCCACATCACCATCGTGGTTTCCGACGGCCGTGAGGAGGTCGACTGATGGGCCAGAAGACGCATCCTTACGGATTCCGCCTCGGAATCGTCACCGACTGGAAGTCGCGTTGGTACTCGGACAAGGACTACACCCTCCTGGCCAACGAGGACCACCGGATACGCGACTACCTGCGCCGGGAACTCAAGAGGGGGGCGGTGTCGCGGGTCGACATCGAACGCACCCGCGAGCGCCTCCAGGTGGACGTTCACACCGCCCGTCCGGGCGCTGTGATCGGCCGCAAGGGCTCCGAGGCCGAGCGGATCCGGTCCGGCATGGAGAGGATGACCTCGCGCCGGGTGAAGCTGAATGTCATCGAGGTCAAGGACCCCGAGACCGACGCCCAGTTGCTGGCCCGCGGCGTGGCCGACCAGCTGGAGAACAGGGTGGCCTTCCGGCGCGCCATGCGGCGGACCGTCCAGACCGCCCTCAAGGCAGGCGCCGAAGGGGTGAGGGTCGAGTGCGCAGGCCGCCTGGGCGGCGCCGACATGAGCCGCCGCGAGTGGTACAGGGAGGGTCGGGTGCCCCTGCACACCCTCCGCGCCGACATCGACTACGGCCAGGCCACGGCCAGGACCAGCGTGGGGAGCATCGGAGTCAAGGTGTGGGTCTACAAGGGCGACGTGGTCGCCTCGCTCAAGACCACCCGCGAGAAGATCGCCGCCGAGGCCGCGCTGGCGGCCGGACGGCCGTCGGGCCGCATGACGCCGGCTAAGAGCCGGGCCGAGCAGCGAGCCGGTGGACGAGCCGCGCCACGAGTGATCGAGGCCGGCGGCGGCAAGCGGATCATCGAGGCCGGCGGCGGCCGCAAGGTCAGCAAGGCCGAGGCCAAGTCGGCCTACGAGAAGGCTCGGGCCGAGACCGGTGAGCCGGCCGCGCCGTCCGAGCCGGCTGCCGAACAGGACGATTCCGGCGCCGACCAGGCCGGGGAGCAGTAGATCATGTTGATGCCCAAGCGAACCAAGTACCGCAAGGTCCACAGGGGACGCATGAAGGGTTACGCAAAGGGCGGCACCGCGGTGTCGTTCGGCGACTTCGGCATCCAGGCGCTGGAGCCGGGCCAGATAACGGCCCGCCAGATCGAGTCCGCCCGCGTCGCCATCACCCGAACGGTCCGGCGGGGAGGGAAGGTCTGGATCAACATCTTCCCCGACAAGCCGATCACGGCCAAGCCGGCCGAGACCCGGATGGGCTCGGGGAAGGGAAACCCCGAGTTCTGGGTGGCCGTGGTGAAGCCCGGACGGGTGATGATGGAACTGTCGGGCGTGGACGAGCAACTGGCACGCGAGGCGATGCGCAGGGCCGGCCACAAGCTGCCGATCAAGACCCGGTTCGTATCCAGGGAACTGTTGGGATAGCCGGGGGTGGAGGGACTGACGATGGAGGTAGCGGAATGAAGGCCTTGGAGTTGAGGGAACTCACCCCGGCCGAGCTGGCTGAGAAGCTGGACGAGACCAAGGAGGAGCTGTTCAACCTCCGTTTCCAGCTGGCGGTCAGCCAGTCGGAGGACACGGCGTCGCTGGGCCGCCTGAGGCGCCTGATCGCGCGCATCAAGACCGTGATGCATGAGGACGAGGCGGCCGGTCATGCCTGATCGGCCGAGACGCAAGACACGCGTGGGCGTGGTCGTGTCCGATTCCCGGGCCCGCACCATCACGGTGAAGCTTGAACGGCGGACCCGCCATCCGCGCTACGGGAAGATCGTGCGGAGCGCCACCAAGGTTCACGTGCACGACGAGGACGACGCCGCCCGCAACGGCGATCGGGTGATGATCATGGAGACCCGGCCCCTGTCCAAGACCAAGCGCTGGCGGCTGGTCGAAGTGTTGGGACGGGCCAGATGATCCAGCAGGAATCCCGGCTCAAGGTGGCCGACAACAGCGGCGCCCGAGAGGTGTTATGCATCCGCGTGCTGGGAGGGTCGCGCCGGCGGTATGCGCGGATCGGCGACATCATCGTGGCCACCGTCAAGCACGCCGCGCCCGGCGCGGCGCTCAAGAAGGGCGAGGTGGTCAGGGCCGTGGTGGTGCGCACCGCCAAGGAACAGCGCCGCAGGGACGGCACCTACATCCGCTTCGACGACAACGCATGCGTGGTAATCAACGACAACCGGCTCCCTCGGGGCACCCGCATATTCGGGCCGGTGGCCCGCGAGCTGCGGGACCGGAAGTTCATGCGGATCGTCTCCCTGGCGCCGGAGGTGATCTGATGGCCATCCGGGAAGGCGACCGGGTCGTGGTGATCGCCGGCAAGGACGTGGGCCGCGAGTCGAGAGTGGCGCGGGTCCTGCCCGACCGGGGCAGGGTGATCGTCGAGGGCGTCAACACCGCCAAGCGGCATCAGAAGGCCCGGGGCCGGGAGCTGCAGGCGGGCATCGTCGACAAGGACATGCCGATCGACGTTTCCAACGTCATGCTGGTGTGTGACGACTGCGGTCCGGTCCGCTCCGCGGTCGGTAGGAGCGACACGGGCCGCAAGTTCCGTCGCTGCGTCAAATGCGACGGGGAGGTGTAGGCAGTCATGGCAGGCGAGAAGACGACCGCTCGCTCCGCTCCGGCGGGCGATGCGCCCCGCCTGAAGCGGCAGTACGTGGAGACGGTCCGGTCCCGGATCATGGAGGATCTGGGGTTGCCCAACCCGATGTTGATCCCCAACCTGGAGAAGATCGTGGTGAACATGGGCATCGGCGAGGCGGTGGGCGACCGCAAGCAGGCCGCCTCCGCCATGGAGGACCTGGCCACCATCACCGGCCAGAAGCCCCGCCTGAACCGGGCGCGCCGGTCCATTGCCGGGTTCAAGCTCCGCACCGGGATGCCGGTGGGTTGTTCGGCGACGATGCGAGGGGATCGGGCCTGGGAGTTTCTCGACAGGCTGATTACCATCGCCATCCCGCGCATCCGGGACTTCCGAGGCCTGAGCCCGGCGTCGTTCGACGGACGTGGCAACTACAGCTTCGGGGTGAGTGAGCAGCTCATCTTCCCCGAGATCGACTACGACAAGGTGACGGCGGTCCGCGGTATGGACATAACCATCTGCACGACCTCCTCCGACGATCGGGGCGCCAAAGCACTGCTGGAAGCCTTCGGCTTTCCCTTCCGGCGTCCTGCTGTTGCGACCAACTGAGATTCGAGGAAACGATATGGCCAAAAAGTCGATGATCGCCAAGAACAAGCGGAGGGCCGAGTTGGTCGAGCGCTACCGGGAGCGCCGGGCCGAACTCCTCAGCGTCATCAAGGACCCGGATGCCACGTATGACGCCAAGCGTGACGCCTACGCGAGCCTGGCGAAGATGCCTCGCGACGCCAGCCGGACCCGGTACCGGAACCGTTGCGGGATCACCGGACGGCCCCGCGGCTACCTGCGGAAGTTCGGCATGTCTCGGATCGCGGTCCGGGAGCTGGCTCATCGTGGCGAGCTGCCCGGCGTTCAGAAGTCCTCCTGGTAGAGGAGTGAGACCGCAATGATGACCGACCCCATCGCCGACATGCTGACCCGGATCCGCAACGCCAACATCGCGTTGCATGCCAAGGTGAGCATGCCCTCCTCGAAGCTGAAGGAGCAGGTCGCCAAGGTGCTGGCGTCGGAAGGTTATGTCGAGGGATACGACGTGAGTCCGGCGGTCCAGGGCAACACCCTGACCATCCGCCTGAAGTTCGCCGGCAAGGGCAACCAGGAGCGCATCATCAAAGGGTTGCGCCGCATCTCCCGGCCGGGCCGGCGCGTGTACAAGGGCGCCGACGATCTGCCGCGTTCTCAGGGCGGCCTGGGAACGGTTGTCGTGTCCACCTCCCAGGGTCTGCTACCCGATCGCGAGGCCCGGCGGCGACGCCTGGGCGGTGAACTCATGTGCGAGGTCTGGTAGTCATGAGCCGGGTTGGCAAGGTTCCGATTCCGGTACCCGGAGGGGTGGAGATCACCATCTCCGGCCAGCAGGTGACCGTGAAGGGCCCGAAGGGCTCCCTGCAGCGGACCTTTGAGGACCGGGTGGGCGTCGAGGTGATCGACGGCCGGTGCGTGGTCACCAGGGTCAACGACGAACGCCGCAGCAAGGCCCTGCACGGGTTGACCCGGGCCTTGGTCAACAACATGGTGATCGGCGTTACCGAGGGATACCGCAAGACCCTCAAGATCGTCGGGGTCGGATACCGGGCCCTGAGCCGGGGCGCGGGCCTGGAACTGCAGGTCGGCTTCAGCCACAATGTGGACGTTCCGGGCGTGGACGGCATCTCCTTCACGGTTCCGGACGCCACGACCATCGTGGTCGAGGGCATCGACAAGGAACTGGTCGGCCAGGTGGCGGCCGAGATCCGCCGAGTCCGCCCGCCCGAGCCGTACAAGGGCAAGGGCATCCGCTACCAGGACGAGTACGTTCTGCGCAAGAGCGGCAAGGCCGGGGTGACGGGACGATGAGCAGGACACGATCACAGGCCCGGATCCGGCGCCACCGGCGGGTACGGAAGCGGTTGGCCGGCACCGAGGCTCGCCCCCGCCTGGCGGTGTTCCGGAGCAACCGGTACATCTACGCGCAGGTCATCGATGATGGCCGCGGCCGGACGCTGGCGGCGGCTTCGTCGCAGGAGCCGGGGCTCCGGTCGAAGGCGTTGACCACCGGGACCGCCTCCGAGGTGGGGCGTCTGATCGCTTCCCGGGCTACCGGCGCCGGTGTCACCAAGGTGGTTTTCGATCGGGGCGGACATCCGTTCCATGGACGCGTGAAGGCTCTGGCCGACGCGGCGAGGGAGGCTGGACTTGACTTCTAGACCGAGAAGAAGGCGCGACGGGAGCGTGGACTCCGCGCCGCAATTCGATGAGCGGGTCATCGAGATCAACCGGGTCTCCAAGGTGAGCAAGGGAGGGCGCCGGTTCTCGTTCACCGCCCTGGTGGCGTTGGGCGACGGGGCCGGCCGGGTCGGAATCGGCTACGGCAAGGCCAAGGAGGTCCCCACCGCCATCCAGAAGGCGATCGAGTCGGCGCGCAAGTCGATGTTCACCGTTCCGATGGCAGGCACCACGCTGATCCACCGGGTCATCGGCCAGCAGGGCGCCTCGAAGGTGCTCTTGAAGCCGGCGGCGCCGGGCACGGGCGTGATCGCCGGCGGCGCCGTCCGCCAGATCCTCGAGGCGGCCGGGATACGCGACGCGCTGGCCAAGTCTCTGGGAGCGCCCACCCATCTCAATGTCGCCAAGGCCACCATCGACGGCTTGAAGGCGCAGCGGCGTCCCGAGGAAGTGGCCAAAGCAAGGGGCAAGACCGCTGAGGAGATCACGCCTCCTGGACTGCTGGCGGCCTACCGCTCCACCGAGATGATGCGGGCGTCGGGCGGAGGAAGTCGTAGATCATGAGTGACGCGATGCTCCGGATCACGCTGCGCCGGAGCCTGATCGGCGAGAAGCACAAGGCTCGGGCTACCGTCCGGAGTCTGGGACTGAGGAAGCTGAACGCCTCGGTGGAGCGTCCGGACAGTCCGGAGCTGCGGGGTATGTTGCACCGGGTGCGCCACCTGGTGGATGTCCGGGAGGCATGACCGCAGGCGCGTAGAACGAAGTAAGAACGAGGGCTCACCCACGGCCAGGATCTGGCGGGAGAGGTTCGCAGGCCGGGACAGGCCGGGGCGGATCGCAGGCCGGTCCGGAGGGCGAGCCCGGTTGACCGGGAGGGAGCCGTCCGTGGCTACCAAGACGAACCAATTGAAGCTCCACCACCTCAGGCCGGCGGAAGGGTCCAAGCGGAAGAAGATCCGGGTCGGACGCGGCGAGGCGGGAAGGCGCGGCAAGACAGCCGGTAGGGGGACGAAGGGCCTCAAGGCCCGCCGTAGCCTGCGACCCGGCTTCGAGGGCGGCCAGACCCCCTTGCAGTCCAGGCTTCCGAAGTTGCGGGGCTTCAAGCCCCACAACCGGCAGGAGTTCACGGTGGTCAACGTGGATGCCCTAGACGGTTTCCGGGACGGCGCGACCGTGTCTCCGGCCCACCTCCGCGAGCAGGGGCTGGCGCGCAAGCGAGGCAGGATCAAGGTGCTGGGCCGGGGCGAGATCGGCAAGGCACTGACCGTGGAGGCACATGCCTTCAGCGATTCGGCTCGGACCAAGATAGAAGCCGCCGGTGGATCGTGCGTGATCGTCGGTTGACGACGCCCGCGGCGGCGCGCTCCTCGGCCTCCGGGCCGGGATCGGCCTGCCGGGATGCCCGCGCCCCGGACGGAACCGGCGGGAGCCCCGACCGATGCTGAACGTCTACCGCTACATGTTCAAGATCCCGGACCTCCGGGGCAAGATCCTGTTCACGCTGGGCGTCTTCGCCCTCTACCGGCTGGGGGCCACCATTCCCGTGCCGGGTATCGAGCTGGACCGCTTGGATGCGATGGCAGGGCAGCAGCCCGGCGGCGCCTTCGGCTTGCTGAACCTTTTCTCGGGCAACGCCCTGGAAAACCTGTCCGTCTTCAGCCTGGGCATCCTCCCCTACATCACGGCCAGCATCATCATGCAGCTCCTCTCGGTGGTCATACCGCGCTTGCAGAAGCTGCAGGACGAGGGCGAGTCAGGCCGGGCAGTCATCACCAAGTGGACCCGGTACCTGACCGTGATCCTGGCCCTACTCCAGTCGACCGGCATCACCTACCTCTTCAGCCGGGGGAGCAGCTTCACGGGCGGGATCGTGCTGATCGACGACTACACGCCCACCCGGGTGGTGCTGATGGTCGTGACCATGACGGCGGGCACGGCCTTCGTGATGTGGTTGGGCGAGCTGATCACCCAGCGCGGGGTAGGCAACGGGATGTCGCTGCTGATCTTCATCAGCATCGTGGCCGCCCTACCCAGCCAGTTCACCCTGATCTGGCAATACACGATTCCGACCGGCCGGGCGCCCATCTTCGTGCTGATAATCGGCCTGTTCATCCTGATGGTGGTGGGCATCCTGTTCGTGGAGCAGGGCCAGCGGCGGATCCCCATCCAGTTCGCCAAGCGGATCCGGGGACGCCGGGTGATGGGCGGCCAGAGCACCTACATCCCGCTGAAGATCAACATGGCCGGGGTGATCCCGGTGATCTTCGCCACCTCGATCCTGTTCTTCCCGGTGCTGATCTCCACCTCCATCCCCAGTACAGAGGGATTCTTCTCATCGGTGAGGGACTTCATCAACGTCCATCTGGCGCCCTCCGGCTACGCGAGCGGCGCCACCAGCTGGTTCTACATCGGGGTGCTGTTCTTCCTGATCGTGTTCTTCACCTACTTCTACACCGCCATCCAGTTCGACCCGGTCCGCCAGTCCGAGATGATCCAGCGCCAGGGCGGCTTCATCCCCGGACAGCGGCCCGGCCAGCAGACCTCTCGCTACCTGGGGCGGATACTCAACCGGATCACCCTGCCCGGCTCGGTCTTCCTCGGGATGATCGCAATCCTGCCGGCGGTGGCCTCGGCCATCTGGGCGATCCCTGTCGGGTTCTCGGGCGTTTCGATCCTGATCGTGGTCGGCGTCGCCCTGGAGACGATGAAGCAGATCGAGAGCCAGCTCACCATGAGGAACTACGAGGGATTCTTGACGTGAGAATCCTCTTCCTGGGAGCCCCTGGCGTAGGCAAGGGCACCCAGGCCGAGCGGGTCGGTGAGGTCATGAGCATCCCGCACATCTCGACGGGAGAGATGTTCCGCCACCACGTTGGGTCTAAGACGGCACTGGGTCTCCGGGTCGAGGAGATCCTGGCCCGCGGCGATCTGGTCCCGGACGTCCTCACGGTGGAGATGATCCTGGAACGTCTTGGTGACCCCGACACGACGGACGGTTTCATCCTCGACGGGTTCCCCCGCAACGTCGCCCAGGTTCACGCGCTCGATGAGGCCATCGGGGACCGTGCCCTCGACGCGGTGGTCGTCCTGGAGGCCTCGAACGAGGTGCTCCAGGAACGGATACTGGCCCGTGGCCGGACGGACGACACGCCGGAGTCCGTGAGCAACCGGCTCGATGTGTACGAGCGGGAGACGGCGCCCCTGATCGATGTGTACCGGGAGCGTAGGCTCGTCGTGAAGGTGGACGGGGTCGGCGAGATCGAGGAGATCACCGCCAAGATCCTGACAGCCCTGGCCGGTCTCTCCTAGTGTCACCGAACCGTTGGAAGAGCGCGAAAACCGCCCCGCCGCCGGACGCGCTACCCCGCCGGGCCCTCCCCCGCCACCACCTGTCCTGGTTCGGAGCCTGGTCGCCCATACCCGGCCGGGGGCCGGGCGATCCGGCGTTCGCTCCACGAAGCCTTGAATGTTCCCTCCGGGCCGGCGGAACCGATCGGTAAGACGCTCTCAGCCGGTGTAGGTGCTTGGCGATATGCAACGTATAGGAAGCCTGTGACACGTTCTCGACTCCGACTGCCCGTCTCCGGCGGGCCCGGTCACGGACCGGTGCCCGTGATGTTCCCCGTGTCACGGATCGCGGCGAGCGCCCGGTACGGCTATCCGCGGTGCGGGCGATGATCACCATCAAGAACAAGCGCCAGTTCGCCAAGATGGCCGAGGCCGGAAGGTGCGTGGCCGCTGTCCACGAGGCCGTGGTCGAAGCCGCCGAGGTCGGCGTGGCGTTGAAGTCCCTCGACCTGGTGGCGGCCGAGGTGATAAGTGACTGGGGTTGCCAGCCCTCCTTCCTCGGCTACCAGGGGTTTCCGGCCCACACGTGCATTTCGCCCAACGAGGTGATCGTGCATGGGATCCCGGGCGACTACCGCCTTGCCGAGGGCGACATTCTCTCGATCGATGCCGGTGCGATCTATGGGGGATACCACGCCGATGCCGCTCTCACCGTCCCGATCGGCGAGGTGGACGAGGAGTCCGCCCGGCTGATCGAGGTCACGCGCCAAGCCCTCTGGGCAGGCATCGACCAGGTCCGGGCGGGTAAGCGGGTGGGCGACATAGGCCATGCGGTGGAGACGGCGGCGGCCCCGTACGGGTACGGCGTGGTCCACCAGTACGTGGGGCATGGCATCGGGCGCTCCATGCACGAGGCTCCGCAGGTGCCGAACTACGGGCCACCCGGCAAGGGACACAAGTTGAGGACGGGCATGGCCGTCTGCGTGGAGCCCATGTTCAACCTGGGGACTCCGGACACCGTAACCGCCCAGGACGGGTGGACGGTGGCCACGGCCGACGGCCGGCGGTCCGCCCACTTCGAGCACACGGTGGCGATGACCGACGACGGACCCGTGGTCCTCACGGTCAGTGACTTGCTCACAGCCCGTCCGGTCGGGTAGAATCGCCTGTCGGTCATGCGTTGCCTGCCGGAATGGCGCGGGCGTCCACTTGTCACGTTGCGAGTTGGTGGCTACGCATGCGGTCCGGTTCCTCGTCTGAGCCGGCGCCGGACGATCACATTGAATCGACGGGTTAGCTCCGAAGGGGCGAACAGTGAAGGTACGGCCCTCCACAAAGAAGATGTGCGACAACTGTCGCCTGATCAGACGCCGCCGCCGGGTATGGGTGGTGTGTTCCAATCCCCGCCACAAGCAGCGGCAGGGTTGAGGAGGTAATGCTCTCATGGCGCGCATAGCCGGAGTCGACCTTCCACGGCAGAAGCGACTCGAGATCGGCTTGACCTACATTTACGGTATCGGTGTCAACACCGCCCGGGACATGTGCCATCGGCTGCGGATCGATCCCGACACCAAGGTGCACGAGCTCAACGACGACGAGGTGAGCCGGATCCGCACCTACATCCAGTCCAACCTCCGGGTTGAGGGCGATCTCCGCCGGGTGGTGGCCCAGAACATCAAGCGCAAGATGGAGATCGGTTGTTACCAGGGCCTCCGGCACCGGAGAGGCCTTCCGGTACGCGGCCAGCGGACCCACACCAACGGCCGGACCCGTAAGGGCCGGCGGATGGCGGTCGCCGGCAAGAAAAAGGTGAAGAAGTGACATGGTCCGGGCTGGTCGCGAAGTGAGTTGCGGAGGTTCCGTTGGCTAGAAGGCAACAGAAGCGGGTAAGGCGGCGCGAGCGCAAGAACATCTCGTTCGGCCAGGCGCACATCAGGGCCAGCTTCAACAACACCATCATCAACATCACCGACGTCAACGGCAACACGATCGTGTGGACGTCCGGTGGGTCGGTGGGATTCAAAGGCTCCCGCAAGTCGACGCCCTATGCGGCCCAGGTGGCTGCCGAGGAGGCCTCCCGCCGGGCCGGGGAGCACGGCATCAGGAAGCTGGAGGTGATCGTCAGCGGTAACGGATCGGGACGGGATACCGCGGTCCGGACGCTCACGAACATGGGCCTCGAAGTGTCCAGCGTCCGGGATGTCACGCCGTTGCCTCACAACGGATGCCGTCCCAAGAAGCGCCGGAGGGGTTGAACCATGGCGCGTTACCTCGGTCCCCGAACCCGGAAGAGCCGCCGTCTCGGCCAGTTGCTCGACGACAACAAGTCGAAGTACTTCGACCGGCGCCCCTACCCGCCGGGCGAGCACGGCCGGCGCCGGGGCAGGCGGAGCAACGACTCCGACTACCTGCACCAGCTCAGGGAAAAGCAGAAGATGCGGCAGATCTACGGCGTGCTCGAGCGGCAGTTCCGCCGGTACTACAAGGAGGCGGCCCGCCTGCAAGGGATCACCGGAGACAACCTCCTACAGATCCTCGAATGCCGGCTCGACAACGTGGTGTACCGGTCGGGCCTGGCGAGGACGCGTCCCCAGGCTCGCCAGCTCGTGAACCATGGCCATTTCCAGGTCAATGGCAGCAAGGTCGACATTCCCTCGTACCGGGTGCGGGCCGGAGACAAGGTGACGGTGAAGCCCAAGTCCCGGGAGATAATCGTGATTCGCCATGCCGCGGACACGGCGGGCGACCGCCGGGTTCCGGAATGGTTGGAGGTGAGCCTCGATGAGCGGCGTGTCCAGGTGATCGACGTCCCGAGCCGGACCCAGATCGACACGGCGGTACGGGAGCAGTTGGTTGTCGAGTTGTACTCCAGGTGAGGGCTTGTTCGTAGCCGTGCCCTTCGCCATCTCATTCTCTGCCAGAGACGGATTCTGCGACAAGAAGTGACCCTCGAGACTTAGGGGAAGAAGACCTTGCAAGCGTTGGTTGTTCAACGTCCACAGATCGAGATGATGCCGGTCAGTGAGACTCGTGCCCGGTTCGTGATCGAGCCTTTGGAGCCGGGTTTCGGCTACACGCTCGGCAACACGCTCCGGCGGACCCTGCTTTCCCGGATACCCGGTGCTGCGGTGTCCTCGATCAGGATGGATGGCATCTACCACGAGTTCACCACCGTTCCGGGCGTCAAGGAGGACGTGGTGGACATCATCCTCAACGTGAAGCGGCTGGTGGTGCGGATGACCGACCTCGAGCCCCTCACGCTTCGGCTGTCGGCCACGGGTCCGGGCCCGGTCACGGCGGCCGATCTCGAAGCCCCGACCGGGGTGGAGGTCGTCAGCCAAGACCTGCACCTCGCCACCCTGGAGGATGGCGTCAGTCTTGAGGTCGAGATGGTCGTCGAGCAGGGAGTGGGCTACCGCAGCGCGGTGACGGACAGGAGCGACCCCATCGGCACTATTCCGATCGATGCGATCTTCTCGCCGGTGCGCAACGTCTCGTACCGGGTCGAGAACACGCAGGTCGGCCAGATGACCAACTTCGACCGCCTGGAGGTCGATATCGAGACCGACGGTTCGATGGAGCCGAGCGAGGCCCTCTCGTCGGCCGGCAAGACCCTGCGCGAGCTGCTCAGCCTGTTCGCCGACGTGGGGGAGGGCATCGGTCTGGAGCTGGGCGACGTGGCGGTGGTCGAGACCGTCTCGCAGGACCTCGACCTGCCGATCGAGGCTCTGGATCTCTCGGAACGTCCCCGCAACTGCCTGAGGCGTGCGCAGATCAGCACCGTGGGCGAGCTCACCAAGCAGACCCGCGAGGACCTCCTCGACATGACCAACTTCGGGCAGAAGAGCCTCGAGGAAGTGATCGCCAAGCTCGACGAGTTGGGACTCGGCATCTCCCCCTCTCGGGACAGGAACGGCTGACCGATGCCCAGACCCAGAAAGGGCAAGCGCCTCGGCGGTGACCCCGCCCACCAGAAGGCCATGCTGGCGAACCTCGCCCAGTCTCTGATCTGGGACGAGCAGATCACCACCACCCTGACCAGGGCAAAAGTGCTCCGGCCCTACGTCGAGAAGATCATCACCAAGGCCCGCCGCGGTGATCTCCACTCGCGCCGGCTGGTGCTCAGGGACCTGTCGGATCTCGAAGTGGTGACCAAGCTGTTCGATGAGGTGGCGCCGAGGTACGTGGGACGCCCCGGAGGCTACACCCGGATAGTCAAGATCGGCCCCCGCCGCGGCGACAACGCAGAGATGGCGGTCATCGAACTGGTCTAGCACCAGAGCCGCCAAAAGAACGCGAAAATCGCGCGCCCCGGCGCCCCGCAACGGGCCCTCCCCCGCCACCACCTGTCCTGGTTCGGAGCGTGTTCGCCCATGCCCGGCCGGGGCCGGGTAAGCGTTCGCTCCATGAAGCCTGTGAATGTTCCCTCCGGGCCGACGGAGCCGATCGGTAATGCGCTCTCAGCCGGTGTAGGTGCTTGGCGACATACAACGTATAGGAAGCCTGTGACACATTTCGGTCCTCTTGCCCGATCTCGTTGAGTTGAACCGTCCGATCGCATGGAGAGCAATGCGCATGAGGTCGGTAGATCGGGGCCAACTGTTAGCTTGACCGTCATGCCTACCGCGCTTGCCGGGAGAGCCCACACTCGGACACTGGCCCTGAGCCGCTCGCTGGATCTTCGGGGGACCCTGGTGGTGAAGGGGCTGAAAGGCCCGTCGATGCGGGCCGGGTCGGATGGCCTGTGGAGGGCCACGCGCACCGGGTCCGGGCCTGCCACGGTCCGGTTGCGGATCGAGGGCCGGAACCTGGTCGCCGATGCGTGGGGCGAGGGGGCCGAACTCGCTCTGGAGCAGGTACCGGAGTGGGTCGGCGAACACGACGATCCGGCGGCGCTGGTCCCGGTCCATCTCGCCGTGGAGCGAGCGGCGAGGCAGGGGCGAGGACTCCGCCTTCCGGCCGTGGGCGGGCTGGTCGAGGTCCTGATCCCGACCATCCTGGCCCAGAAGGTGACCGGCATCGAGGCCGGCCGCAGCTACCGGCGGATGGCGGCCCGCTACGGCGATCCGGCTCCGGGGCCCACCACGCTGCGCCTACCTCCGGACCCGGACCGCCTGGCCGGGCTCGAGTACTACGACTTCCATCCGCTCGGGGTGGAGCGCCGCCGGGCCGAGATCATCCTTCGGGTGTGCCGGGACGCCGAACGGATCGGAACCGTGAGCAACGGCGGCCTGGCCGGCGTGTACGAGTACCTCCATCGGATCCCGGGCATCGGTCCGTGGACGAGCGCCTCGGCGCTGAGGGTGGTGCGGGGTGATCCGGATGCGGTCCCCGTGGGGGACTTCCACCTGCCCAACACCGTTGCGTGGGCGCTGGCGGGGGAGCCGCGCGGCACGGACCGGAGGATGCTGGAACTCCTGGCCCCCTACGAGGGACAGCGGGGACGGGTAGCGCGGTTGCTGGAACGCTACGCCGGTCGTGCCCCCGCCTACGGACCCCGCCTACCGCCCAGGGACATCCGCCGGCACTAGCCCCGATCGTTCAGGTTCCTCGCCCCGGGACCGGGGCTAACGGGCGTGTTCCTCCGCCCACCGCTCGAGCAGCAGATGGATCGCCCAGTTGCCCCCGTCGCCCCACGACTCGACCGCCGCCCGCACATCCGCTTCGGACAGTACCTCGCCCTTCTCGGCGCCTATCACGTAGCGGGAGACCACCTTGCGGACGCCCAGGTCGCCGGCGGGCACCACATCGGGACGGGCCAGGCAGCGGGCCAGGAACCACTCGGCCGTCCACCTGCCCACGCCGCGCAGCGCCACCAGCCGCCGGATCACCGTCTCGTTGCCGTCGTCCTCCAGCCCGGTCAGGTGGTCCGCCGCCATCGCCCCGGCAACCCCCACGATGTATCCGGACTTCCGGGTGGTGAACTGCATGGCCCGGATGTCGGCAGGGTCGGCCGCGGCCAGCTGCTCGGCGCCGGGGAAGCGCCACCATCGAACCCCGTACAGCTCCACCTCGGAGCCATAGCGCCGGATCAGGCGGCTCATGGTGGTGTTGGCCCATCGCATGTTGACCTGCTGGGCGCAGATCGAGGAGACCAGGACCTCCAGGGCCGCCGGGTTGAGGGGGATGCGGTAGCCGGGCATGCGCCGGAGTTGGTCGGCCACGGCGGGAACCCGGCCGGCCACCTCGTCGAGAGGCGCTCGCGGCAGGGTCTCGCCCAGCCGGAACCGGGACTCCTCGACTGCTGCATCCAGGTTTCCGTCGGCGCCGGCGTCCACCTCGATCCTGCCGTCCTCCAGCTGGCGAATGCGGTAGGGAAGGCCGTCGCCGGTGGTCCGGTACAGGTAACCGTTCGAGACAGCGCTCCGCAGATCCGCTCCGTACCGGACGAAGCGAGCGATCGAGGCGGCCAGGTCGATCGGGGCCCGGGGCGTCCAGCGGGCGATGGTCACGGCAGATCGAGCCCGGCTGCGGCAGCCCGATCGACCAGCCAGGTGACCGGCGCCGCGCCCTCCATTAGACGGTGGGCCGGAAGCGGGCAACCCCCGGTGGGCCGGAGCACCTCCGCCAGGGCCGGGGCCTTGGACTCGCCCGACACCAGCACGTAGACGGCGGCGGCCCGGTGCGCCAGGGGGTAGGTGGCGGTGAGGCGCCATGGTTGTCCGGCGGCCACCTCCGTGGCGGCATACCACCGGTCGGTGATGTCCAGCGCCTCGTCGCCGGGGAAGAGGGACAGGGTGTGGCCGTCCCCGCCCATACCGGCCAGGATCAGGTCGGGGCTGGGCCCGGCGGCGTCTCCTGCCATCGATGCGAGGAGATCGGCTTCGTAGAGCGCGGCGGCTTCGGGTGCGGGCCGGTTTCCTGCCCACGGCACTTGCAGGAACCGGGCCTCCGTGCGGTCCAGCAGCAACCGCCCGATCATGGCGCCGTTGCTGTCCTCGTGGTCGGGCGGCACGTAGCGCTCGTCACCCACCCACGCGCAGACACCCGACCACGGGAGGTCCATTGTGGCCAGCAGGCGATAGGTGGCTACCGGGGTCGATCCGCCTGCCATGGCCACCGACACCAGGCGCCCGTCCGCCGCCCTGGCCTTGGTAACTTCCCGCCTGATGAACGAGGCGATCATGGCAGCGGCCCCGGCGGCAAGCGCGGGCCCGTCCTCGAACACGCGGACATCCGCGGGTCCGATCCTCACACGTTGTTGTGTTGTATGTTGTTGTGTTCTGTCCATGACCGGAACCCTAATGGGGGGTTGTGACCCGCAAGGGATCCCGGGTTGACACGGCGGGTCGCCATCGAAGCCGGCGAAGGCTCGGTGACCGGGCGCTGGCGGGTGCCCGAGGGATCGGCGCGCACCGGGGTGTTGCTCGCCCATGGGGCCGGGGCCGGGCAGGACCATCCGGGGATCACGACCATCGCGGACGCGCTGGTCGGCCAGGGCCATCCGGTGCTGACGTTCAACTATTCCTACATGGAGGCCGGACGCAGGTTCCCGGACCGTCGGGAGGCGTTGCTGCGATGCCACCGGGCGGCGGCGGCCTGGCTGGGGCAACGATGCGAGCGATTCGTGATGGCGGGCCGCTCGATGGGCGGGCGCATGGCCTCCTACCTGGCTGTCGAGGGGCAGCGGTGCGCGGGCCTCGTGCTGTACGCGTACCCGTTGCATCCGGCGGGCAAGCCCGACCGGTTGCGAGCCGACCACCTACCCCGGGTTCCGGTGCCCATGTTGTTCTTCACCGGCCAGAAGGACAGGCTGGCGCTTCCGCATCTGGTGGAGACGCATCTGATGGGGCTGGAGCGGTCGGTGGTGGAGATCATCCCTGACGCCGACCACAGCTTCCGGGTGCCGAAGCGGAGCGGCACCACCCAACAAGAGGTACTGCGGGGAATGGCGGAACGCACGGCCCGGTGGATCGAGGGCCTCGGGCAAGGAAAGGCAGAACTCGAGGGGGCCGGCTAGCGGCCTTCCTCCAACCGGGCGATCTTGGCCAGACGCCGACGATGGCGCTCCTCCCCCGAGAAGGTGGCGCCCAGGAAGGCCCCAACCAGTTCCACCGCCACGTCCGATCCGACCACCCGGCCGCCGAGGCACAACACGTTGGCGTCATCGTGCTCGACGGATTGGTGGGCCGAGTAATGATCGTGGGCGAGCGCAGCCCGGATGCCGGTCACCTTGTTGGCGGCGATGGCGGCGCCGACCCCCGACCCGCACACGACTATGCCCCGGTCGGCCTCCCCGCGCTTCACCGCCTCCGCCACCGCGATCGCCAGGTCCGGGTAGTCGACGGCCTCGGTGGAGTGGGTGCCCAGGTCCATCACGTCGTGGTCGCCTCGCAGGACCGAAGCGAGGTGCTCCTTAAGCGGGTAGCCGGCGTGGTCAGCGCCGATAGCGACTCTCAACTCACTCCTATAAACGCCAGGCTCGGAGGATACCGGCTCGCCGCCTTTCCAGAGTTCCCGGCAGGAAACGGCGAACCTTAGGCTCAGGGCGTGGTGGACTGTGCTCTGAGCCTTAGGTTCAGGATGCAGTGGGTGTGGTGCGGTCGTGACCCACCGGGAACCGGCTTGGTGACTCGCTCCTAGAATCAGCGTATGGCAGATTTCCAACTCCGGCCCTTGGGCGCGGGCGGAGTGTTCAGAGAGTCCGTTGCCGCCTATCGCCACCGCTTCGGCACGCTGATCGCGACCGCCGCGGTGCTCGACCTGCCCTACGCGGTGCTCTACTACGTGCTGGCGAAGGAGCCTCCTGCCCTTTCCACCATCCCGACCAACGAGGAGATCTCGGCGTTCCTCGGAGCGATGGGACCGTGGCTGGTGGTACGCCTGCTGATCACGAGCGTCCTGTTCGCGGCGGTCATCCGGACGGTGGGCGAGACCTATGCGGGTGTCGAGTCGTCATGGCGGGAGACCACGGCCGCCGCCATCAACCGGATGGTGTCGCTGGCCGTGGTGACCGTCCTGTTCTGGTCGGGTGTCACGCTCGGGTCGGCCCTCTTTGTCTTCCCCGGGTTGTTCCTTGTCGTGGCCTGGAGCGCCACGCTGAGCGTGGTCATCATCGAGGGGGGAGGCCCGCTGACCGCCTTCGCCCGCTCCTGGCTGATCACCTCCGGCCGCCGGATGGCCATCTTCGGTGTCCTGGTTGTCGTCTCGGTGCTGGTGGTAATCGCCAACCTGGTACTGGTGGTGGCTCTCGGAGGGCTGCTCGGCTTCCTGCTCGGCGCCCCCGGCCCGTTGCTGGCGTCGGAGATCGTATGGGTGCTCACCCAGCCCTTCATCGCCGTGGTGCTGGCGGTGCTCTATCTCGATCTGCGGGTTCGCAAGGAGGAGCTGGACACCGACTGGCTCTCGCTGCAGATATCGGCAACGTCCTTCGACAGCTGAGGCGCCCGGATACCAGGGCGGCCGACCGGCTCTGACCTGGCGATACGTTGCGAGCCGCCGGGCCGAACTGACGTTTCCCGGTACCCTCCCGGCGGGGTATCCTGAGGGGCGGGCCGGTTCCGCTCCCGTTCCCGGGCCCGCTCCGTTCACAAGTCCGCAACCCTCCGCAAGGACGCATCCGACCCATGAGCGCCACCGAAACCGCGGTAACCCTCCGCCCGTCCGTTCGTGAAGAGCAGGTCGAGGTCGACCGTGACCTGCTCGACTCCACCCTCGAGTACATCCGTCCGGCCCTCCAGTACGACGGGGGCGACCTGATCCTGGACGGGGTGGATGAGGACGGGACGGTGAATCTGAACCTGGTCGGGGCCTGTAGCGGCTGTCCGATGTCGATGATGACGCTTACGGCGGGTATCGAGCGGATACTCAAAGATCGGGTTCCCGGCGTCACCGGTGTCAACGCCGTCTAGGAGGCCTGCCAACCGGTCCCGCATCGGGGCATCGAGGGCAGGCATCAGCGGGCGACGGGACCGCCTTCGAGCATGATCCCAGCCATCTAACCTGTCGGAACCCACAGCGAGGAGCGGTCTTGGAATACGCGTCGTACACCACCCATGATGCGGTAGGGGTCATCGAGCTGACTCGCCCTCCGGTCAATGCCATCTCCGCCGAGGTCGTGCGCGACCTGGACGAGGCGCTCGATCGGGCGTCCGATCCGGGCGTACGGGCTGTGGTGATCACCGGCCGCCCCCACTTTGCGGCAGGTGCCGACATCAACAGGTTCAAGGAGGCGCACGAGAAAGCCGCCGGCGCCCGTTCCCTGGAGGCGGACCGGCTGGGAGCTGTGATCCGCCGCATGGAGTTGATGACCAAGCCGATCATCGCGGCCGTGTTCGGGTACGCGCTCGGCGGGGGCCTGGAGCTGGCGATGGGCGCCGACTTCCGTTACCTGGCCGAGGATGCCACGGTCGGCCAGCCCGAGATCCGGCTGGGGATCATTCCCGGCGCGGGGGCAACCCAGCGCCTCACCCGCCTGGTGGGGTTCAACCGGGGCCGGGAGATCATCTACTCGGGCCGTCATGTCGGGGCCGAGGAGGCCCTCGCCATCGGTCTGGCCGACAAGGTGTTCCCGTCCGACTCCCTGCTGGATTCGGCGCTGGATCAGGCGGCCGCCCTCGCCGGTGGGCCGTCGGTGGCGCTGGGAATGGCGAAGCGCGCCATCAACGAAGGGTGGGGACTCCCGATGGATCAGGCGCTCGCGGTGGAGGCGGAGGCCTTCGATACGGTCTTCGCCAGCGATGACGCCCGGGAAGGGGTGGTGGCCTTCCTGGAGAAGCGAGCGGCGCGGTTCAAGGGCACGTGAACCGGGCACTCCGGGCCGCCGGAGGGCCGGCGGTGGCGCTCGCGGTGTTGGCGGGCCTGCTGGTACCGGCCTGCGGCGGGGAGGAGAACCCCGACGGCTACGACGGGGCGATCGACTGCGGCTCCCCGGCGTGGTCGTGGGAGACCGAGTACGACCGGACCCACGAAGCGGCGCCGACCCCCTACGCCGCAATGGTGGACTTCGCGTCGGCCTATGCCGACCGGAGCCCTTTCGTACACGTGGATAGTGCCCGGCAGGCCACCGTGGTGATCGACGGCGCCGAGGTGGTGTTCGTGCGGGTGCTGGAGCTGGCCACGGAGACCTTCGCCGCGGTGGAGGCCCACGGATGCGCCGGCTTCGAGCATCCGGTCGCCGGCTAGTGGTCAGTGGCTTGTAGTGGCCAGTGTCCGATTGGCAGTGGCCAGTTTGCGACCTAGAGGGTGATCCAGCTCCTCTGGTCCCCGGGCCTAGTGTCTTGCTCCTAACAGTCCCGTGTTACAGCATTCACTGACCACTGACCACTGACCACTGACCACTGACCACTGACCACTGACCACTGACCACTGACCTCTGACCACTGACCACTGACCACTGACCACTGAC